>JAZSLQ010000221.1:0-2942 GCA_045535455.1 Kiritimatiellia bacterium
TTCGTCGTGCGGTTTACCCGCAGCGCGCCGCCAGCGGCGGGATTTGTCCGCGTCGCCGGATCCGGGCTTGTGGGCGAAAACGGGAATGCGTTTCGCATCCGCGGGACGAATCTCGGAAACTGGCTTGTCCCCGAAGGTTACATGTTCGATTTCGGCACTTGTGAATCGCCGCGCTTCATCGACGAGATGTTCCGCCAACTCGTCGGGCCGGAAGAGACGGTGAAGTTCTGGAACGCTTTCAAGGACAACTACATTACCGAGGCCGATATCGCGTTCATCGCGGCGACCGGTTCGAATACGGTGCGTCTTCCGTTTCATTACAAACTTTTTACCGTGGAGGACTATCTCGGCTCGAACGATCCCGAAGAGGGATTCCGCCGGTTCGACGATGTCATCGGATGGTGCCGCCGGCACGGAATGAAAGTGATTCTCGACATGCACGCCTGCCCCGGAGGGCAGTCCGGCACCAACCACGACGACAGCTACGGCTATCCCTGGCTTTTCAGGAGCGAGGCGCTACAACGGCAGTACTGCGGCATCTGGCGCAAGATCGCCGCGCGCTACGCGAACGAGCCGGTCGTGCTCGGATACGATATCATGAACGAGCCGATTCCGTGGTATCATTCCGACAAGGAGGAACTCAACGCCGTGATGGCGAAGGTGCAGCGCCGCGCGGCCGACGCGATACGCGAGGTTGACACCAGGCATGTGATAATCTTCGCCGGCACGCAAGCGAATTCCAACTTTAAACCGTTCGAGAATTTCAAGTTCGGCGTCAACGAGATGCTTTCATGCCATTATTACGCCTTCAACAAGCCCGAATACGACGACGGCGCCGTGGCGAAGTTCGCCGCCGCCGGGCAGAAGGCCGGAGTTCCGATGTATATGGGCGAAACCGGGCACAACACTTACGGGTGGTACCGGGAGATTACGCGGTCCATGGAGGAAAAAGGCATCGGTTGGACATTCTGGCCGTTTAAAATGCCCGAGTACGGCTGCTGGCTCAAATTCAAAATGCCTGCGGGTTGGAGAGAGGCACTCGGCGCTTTCGCCAGAAGCGACCGGCAGTCCTACAAAAAACTGCAGAATCTGCCGGGACGGGCGAAAGCGCTTGAACTTATGCGTCAGTATGTCGAAAATTGTAAAAACGCGCATTGCACCGTTGATGCCGCCTATTTGAAGGCGCTCAATCTTTCAGTGCCGGAGAATGTGAAAGGAATGAAAAAATGAAGACCAAGATCGCTACGATACATGTTGTTGCCTGTTTGATTGCGGCGTTTGCCGCCGTCGATGTTTCGGCCCGTACGGTTTACGATGCCGGCAAGGCGTTCAACGAGGCGGGGCACAATGTGAACACATTTGGCCCATGGTCGCTTCTCCACGCCTCCGGCGAGGGCATGACCAACACCATGGCCTTTGACGAGGCAACGGGATCGAGCGGTTCCTTTGCCGGCATCGGCGGGGACTCCTCGCCGTGGATTCGTGTGAATACCGGATCCGCATCCATAGAGTCCGGCGAAGAAGTGTTGCCAAACGAACTGCTGATCCATCCCGCCAATCCCAAAGGCGGGACCGAATCCTATCCTTCGGACGTCGTGCGCTTCACGGCGCCGGAGGCGGGATGGTATTCTGCCAACATCTTCGCGCATGACACCGCGAAGGAGCCCGATAATGCCTCCACGGCCAATTCCGGAGTCCAGGTGTCCGTCAAGGTGAAAGGGAATGTTCTTGTCCGGCAGATCGTCTCGCTTGAAGACTATGCGGAAAACAACCCTACTCACCGTTTCGACTTCCAGATGCCGGTACGATATTTGGCCGCGGGAGACAAAATCGAGGTTGTAGTCGGCAACAAGTCCAATGACTGGAGCGCCCACAGTAGCGACATGACAGGACTGCGTTTCACAGTCACGAAGGAGGATGAAGGCGCGTTCTACGATTCCGGCATCGCGATGACGAACAACATCGCCACGACCTACGTCAACCCATACGGGAACATCAAGGACGGCACATGGTACTATCTTCTCGCGTCTGTTCCGGCGGGAACCGATTTCACAAACTGGGCGCCGGCAAACTTCAACAATGCCCTTACGTCTCGCATTTCTACAAAAGCGACGCGTCCTGATGCCAGTAGCCAGCGCGGCTTCGCAGGCGCCGCAAGCGGAACGTCTCCCTACGTTCTCGTGAATGAAACAGCCGCCGGTTCTTCGGCGTCAACGAGCGCGTCCAGTCAATCGTCTCAAATTGCACCATGTGAACTACATGTCCACCCGAAAGCTTCAGACTTGAACGCCTGGCCTGTCATACGCTTCCGCCCACCGGTGAGCGGCTACTATTCCGCCTCCATCGTCGCGCGCGACGTGATTCGCGGAAAACCGACCGACACGCCAACGCCAGATGGCGTCCACGTCTATCTGCTCGTTTCCGGAACCGTCGTGACGAACGTCTACATTTCCGCCGAGACATTCTCATCCACCGCGCATCTGACGTTCGGACCTCGCTTGCTCGTTGCAAACGAACCGGTGGATATCGCCATGTTCGCGAATACGTCGGCGTCAAGCGACGCGACTGGCATTTCCGCCATCTTCCGCCGCGAGCCGGGCGACGTCTACGACGCCGGGAAGGCGTTTTATGCCAACCGTAAGAACGCGAACACAGGATTCGAGTTCGATGACCTGCTTGGCGGCGGCGCGCAATGGTTCCTCGGCGCGAAAACGAACGCCTGGTGCGGGGCGCAGTTCTACGAGGAGCTCACGGAGAGCCAGGTCGCGGGCGGAGCCAAGACCAAGTGGTGGATGCAGGGCCGCTTCGGCTCGTGGGATGAATTCCCCTACTTCCTCATGATCACAAACGGCGTAGCGTCGATCGACGGTTCCTTCGACATTAACGCTGACCTATTCGCTGTTGCGCCATACGAATTCGCCGCGCGTCCGAACGATCCCGGC
>JAZSLQ010000177.1:0-11217 GCA_045535455.1 Kiritimatiellia bacterium
AGCATGTGATGTTCGCATTCGTGGCATAAAGGTCGCCCTTGTAGAGATCGACCGTCCTTGTCGCCGTAATGCTGACGGGGCCGAGTTCGTTGACGGCATTGTCGTCCAGGTTGTCAAGGACGAGACGCCCCGTCATGTCATACTTGACGGTGTCTTTGTAGCCGCCGTGTGTTGCATCGCCACCGACGGTCAGATGCCGCGTCTTCAACGTTATCGCATAGAAGCGCGCGGAAGAGCCGGTGCCCGCGTAGCCTATGCAAATGGAATCCTGATCGTAATCTTTATTGTAATTGCTATCGAGCGTGGAGTTGTCGAACGTATATTTGTTCTGTCCGTGGAAGCGCCAGTATCCGCTATCGGGCACAAGGTTGAAGCACAATCCCGTGTTTTTCTTCTCGGTGACATTCGCCGAAAGATAGATGATGTCGCTTTG
This sequence comes from Kiritimatiellia bacterium, assembly GCA_045535455.1. Classification (GTDB taxonomy): domain Bacteria; phylum Verrucomicrobiota; class Kiritimatiellia; order RFP12; family UBA1067; genus UBA1067. The sequence goes on from JAZSLQ010000177.1 coordinate 434, forward strand.
TTCGCCGATGAGGTTGTTCTTGTTGAAGTATCGTCTGCCGCTATTGTTGCCGCTCCAGTTCCCGGACGTCGCCCAGTTTCCGCCGGAATTGCCATTCCAGTTTCTTGCCGCCCGGGCGGTCGTCGCCGCGCCGAGGACCAAAACGGCAACGAGGAGATAACTTACACTTTCACCCCCCCCCCCCCTGGAAAACAGAGCAGTTATCGTATTCGCAAACCTCACCGATTTTGTCATGGCAGAGTCCTCCTATTGTCTATTATGCTCGCATTATAGCACACCCACCGCCAACTTCGCAACTGCATAGTTCCGCCAACCGATTGCAAAATCCCGACATGGTACGATCCTCCATAACCAATCGAATACATCGATAAGTTGCAATTCCGTTCAAAACCCTTTTTGCAACTTATCGCTTCTCCCAATAATGCCTACTCCTGCCAGCGCGCGCGCCAGGCGGTCGGCGTTTCCCCGACCGCGTCGCGAAACGAGTTGACGAAATGCGGCGCGTGAGAGAAGCCGGCGGCCTTGGCGATGTAGTCAAGTGGAAACTCTGTCATGCGCAGGAGCGACATCGCCCTTTTGAGCCGAAACGACCGCAGTTCCGCCGCAGGCGTCGTGCCGACGCGCTCCCGAAACGCGCGGTTGAGCGTCCGCTCCGAAACGCCGAGCTCGCGCGCCAAGTCGCCCATCCCGAACGAATCCCCGACATGCGAGCGCAGATAGATCATCGCGTTTCGGACAAGCGGGTCACCGTGCGAGACGACCCCTGTCGTCTCGCGTTCCGAAACGCCCAACGGCGGAACGAAGACCGGCCGCTCCGAAAGCCGCTCGCCCGCCATCGCCCGATCGAGCTGCTCGCATGCCACGAGCGCGAAACGCCGATAGTCCGAATTGATGCTCGAAAGCGGCAGTTCCTGGTTCTCGCAGACGACAAGGTTGTCGTTCGTCGCAAGTATCCCCATCTCGTCCGGAATCGATGCGCCGTCCGCAAGCGCCGCGTCGAGAAGCCGCGACGCGACGGAGTCGCTGAAACACCACACGCCGAGCGGCTTCCCAAGTCCCGCGAAATTGCGCCTGTACATGGCGACGTCCGCATCTGCGTCGTCCGCCTTCTCCGCCGCCACGAGTTCGTTTCGGACGAACCACGGCACCTCGCCGCGAACGCCCAGCCGCCACAGATGCTTTACGAACATCTTGTACCCGAAGCTGCCCGACCTCAGCCGTTCCTCGGACAGAAACGCGAACGAGGCATATCCGTTCGCCGTCAGGCACCTCGCCGCGAGTTCCGCCGCGCCCTCGAAGCCGGCGAGCACGCGCGGCATCTTGACCTTTGGCACGGCGTACGACATCCCGACGCAGGGAATCTCCCCCGACCGCGCGAGGCGGGCTGCGTAGTCCATCTGGGCTTTTGAGCGCGAATACGACAGCAGCGCGCCGTCGCCCTTCCATCCGCGCGGCGGAAGCCCGTCGTTGACGATGGTGATGCGCCAGTTGTGCTCGGCCGCGTAGCGCGCGACGTGCGCAAGGAACTTGCGCGCGTTCGCCATCATGAGGACGCGTTTCCGCGTCCGAGACACGGCCTCGCCGACTTCTCCGCTCTTTGCCCGATGATCCATAACGATGCAATTATATCATTTCCGCCGCACAGAGCAACAGTGCGTCAAGCGGGTGACACGAATTACAAATGACCTTCGCGGTCGAAGTGGTGGCGGTCCTGATTCGCAAGCCCCTCCGACGAGACGACGGCTGACCTGGGGAGGAGCGACGGGATTATGTCTACGTAAACCTTATCCTCCCAGCCCGCGCCGCGCGGAAGCACTTTCAGGACGAGCCGCTTCGTTCCCTTTGGCAGACGGCGGAGAGCGTAGCGTATCGGAAGCCCCTTCCAGAAATCGTCCTGCACGAGTCGGCCGTCCGCGTAAAGCCGCGCCATGTCGCCTTCGTAGGCAATCTCCAGCATCGTATCGCCTGCCTTGAAAGGCACTTCGTATTCCGCGGCCGCATCCCACGCGCTCTCCTCTGGCATCGTCGCGACGCCGTTGGGTCCGACTGCGACAGGCGGCGGGGTTCCGGCCGGTTTCAGAACCTTAAGACTCTCGACACACATCGCCGTAGTCTTTTCTCTGCGTTCTCTGCGCCTTTGCGCCTCTGCGTTGACCAACAACCTGCCATCCACAAGTCGTTCGATACGTCCGTCCTTCTCGACGCCGATCCAGCATTCACCATCGGGCTTAAGACGGCGCACGTAGTCATTGTGAAAGATGAACCGTCCGCGGCGTGTCTCGTTTTTATTCACGAACACCGGTTCGGCGACGGCAAGTTCCTCCGCGTTTTCGCGGCAGAAATCGGCAAGCGCCCTAATCATCCAGTAGGCGTACTGCGGTTCCCCGAATTCGCTTATCGGCGCCATAAACTCATAGCTCACGACAGGCAGATCGTTGTAGTTCGTGAAACGCCCGCGTTGGCTCTCCGCCATGTTGACGCCGAAGCCGGCAGGGTTCGAGCCGCCGTGGTACATGTAGAATCCGGGAAGGTTCGACCCGCTGCCGAGCTTCACGACGGCGAGTGCGAATGCGTCCATCGGCTCCATCACAAGACGCCTGTGGTAGCTCGACGCCATGCCGCCGCCGAGCTCGCAGGTGAAGTACGGGTACTTCTCCGCGCCCTTCGCGTCCTCGGCCTTCTGCTTCCCCAGCTGCTCCGTCGCGATTACCGACGACGTGCGCGCGGGCCGCATCTCGAACGCCGCCTTGTAGCCGCCGGGCATCGACTTGAGCTCGCGGTCCCAGAATCCCTCCGCGTAGTCACCGTAGAGCGGAATCATCTCGCCGAACGTCGTCTCGGGTCCGTTGAGCTTCGGCCATCCGGTGCGAGTGTACATCGGGACGTCAAATCCCGCGTCGACGGCGAGCTTCTTAAGCGCCTGATAGTAGGGCCACGGGCCGCGGCTTTCGTTCTCGAGCTGCACGCCGATGACCGGTCCGCCGTTTTTCCAGAGATGCGGCGCTACTTCCGAGTGGACGCGCTCGAACAGCTTTTTCGTCTCGCCGAGGAAACGCGCATCCCGCGAGCGCAGTATCTGCCGTGCCTTCTTCGCGTCGCCGTTCGCCCACTCGAGCCCCTTGTCGACGAGCCAGTCGGGGAAGCCGCCCTCGCGGCACTCGCCGTGCGCCCACGGGCCGATGCGCACAACCGACCACAGCCCTGCCTTTTTGACTTCGCCAAGGAACGCCGACAAGTCCCGGTTTCCGGAGAAATCCCATTCGCCTTCCTTCCATTCGTGATGGTTCCAGAAGACGTATGTCGAGACGATGGAAACGCCGCCCTCCTTCATCGTCGCGAGAGACTTCGCCCATTCGTCGCGCGGCACGCGCGAATAGTGCATCTCGCCCATGACGGGGATGAGCGCCCGACCGTTCAGCCTGAGGCACTTCGACGTGACCTCCAGACGGTCGCCGTTCGGCGCGACGTTCGCGCCCTGCGGGATGATCCGTTCCCCGGAACCCGATGCCTGTCGCGTCAGCCGCACGCCCACGCGGTCGATGACGACGCCGGGATCGACGGCCGTGATCGTCGCCGTCTTCGCGCCGGACGGAATCGGCACGTCAACACGTATGAAGTTGTCCTGCACGGCCACGGCGCGGACGGAATCCTTCTCGCCGATGTTGGAGTCGCTGCGCGGCACCTCGACGTACTTCGCCTCGCCGTCGTCGAACGACACTTTCACGCCGAGCTTGAGCCCTGGCCAAAGCGCGAAGTCGGGAAGAAACTGAAGAACGAGGGACGATTGATTGAGTGGGTGAGTGTTTGAGTGGGTGGGTAGGTGATTCAAATCGAACTTCAGTAATGCGCCATCGCCAATGCCCGGCTTGACCGGTAGAAGCGCGAGGGCGTTGCCGCTTGTGCCAAGGCCCGCGACATTCACCCATTCGCCGCCCTTCGCGCCGCGCTCGCGCGCGACAGGCTCAATCCACATCGGCTCCTCAAGACCCTTCGCGCGCTCCCACGCATACGCCGTGGCGACATAGTCGTTCCGGCTCTCGCCACGGCGATCCTTCCGCGCCGGATCATCCGGCTCGTTCCACGGCCACTGCATCTGCGAGCTCCAGCGGTTGTGCGCCGTCGGCTGGTACATCCCGGGCTTCTCGTCGATTGTGTCGATCCAGAAGCCAGACCACTTTCCGCCGTCGAGCGCATCCCATCGCGCGTAAAGCGGATCCAGCACCGCGCGCGCGTACGCCTTGTCGCGTCCTTCCAGATGGATGATTCCCGCGTAGGCGAGGAAGCGCGCCTGGAAACCGACGAGGCGGAAGTAATGTTCGGCAGGATTGTCTTTTAGCCGTGTAGAACATGTAGAACGTGCAGAGTCGTTGAGAATCTGTTCGATTGCCATGTCCTCGTTCAACAGGTCGTGGTAGCGTTTAAGAAGAGACGCCTTCACGCTTTCGGGCAAATTGCGCGACCACTGCACGCACATGTGCTCGGGCTTACGGTTGAATCCGAGATTGTAGTATTCGGCGAGATGCGCGGCGATTCTTTCCTTTGTGCTCTTTGCGTCCTTTGCGGCTAAAAAGCCATCAACCCATTCCGAGAGAAACCTGTCCTGCGCGTCAGGGCCCCACGATTCGGGATCGGCGGCAAACTTCCCGAAGGCATCGAGCAGGATCTCCGCCTGGAATACATCGCCCGCATTGATCATCCAGACGTCGCGAACGCCGTTCTCCCAGCACTTCGCGACAAGCTCGTACCACATGAAGGCCGGAGGTGTGGTGCAGAGATGGATATAACCGTGGGGCCGCCCCCAGTACGAAAGATGCCAGTAAATTCCCTGACGGGAATAGTGTTTGATTGGGTGAGTGGGGGAGTTAGGAGTGGGGGATTGGGGGAGTGGAGGAGTGGACGGATGGGGGGCTCCAACACGTCTCACATAGCCGAAGTTGTCGTTCACCCATAAGATCGTCGCATCCTCCGGCACTTTCAGTCCCGCGTTGAAAATCGGCAGGACCTCCTTGTACGGACAGAACAGCTTCGGCGCACCCTCCGGCAGCATCCCGCACTGCGCGGCGAAGACCTCCTCGAGTATCTTTATCTTCTCCTCCGTCGTCTTTCCGTCCGGCATGCGCCCGTCGTGAATGCCGCGCATACCGATCGTCCACAACACATCTCCTACACGGTCTGCATGTTCTACACGGCCAAAACACTCCGTTCCCCGCCTGACTCCCTCTCGCCAGTAATCTTCAAGAAAGTCGCGGTTCGACACCCAGCTCCACTTCTTCTTGTCCGCTTTGGCGAGATAGCAGTTGTTGCGCAACATCGGCTCGCAGTGGCTCGTGCCCACCGTGATGCCCCAGTGTCTCGCGAGTTCGATGTTCTCGGGGCGCGCGGAAAACTCGTAGCCGCCTTCGTGCATCGCGGGCCATATCAGGTTAAGTCCGTTCGCCTTCATCAGCGCAAAAATCTCGGCGTATGCGTTTGTGCCGATCTGCTCCTCCGCGCCGAAGTGACGAACGGCCCACGGCCGCAGCCCCCAGTCCTCGTCGTTCACGAAGATGCCGCGATACCTGACGCCTTCGGCTAAAGACAGAAGTGGCAACACCCACAACGCCCATGCCGTAAGAACTGCGAAAACCTTCATTCCGTCCCCCTATCTGGCAAAGAACTTCCAGCCCTTGATGCGGCCGATGTCTTTTCCCTGGCGCGGCGTGTAGCGGAAACCGAAGACCTCCGCCTTCGCCGGGACATGGAACTCGATCCAGTGCGGAAGTGTCCGTGAACTCGTGAGCCAGAACGCCTCGATCTGTCCGTCGACCGCGTTCTCCGCAACGCCGTCCTCGCGGATCTCCTCCTCGCTGTCGACGCCGGTTATCTGCACGTCCAACGCATTCATTGGATTGCCGTCCCTGTCGAGAAACGCGAACTCCGAAATCGTCGCGAGGTTCTTCGCGTCGTATGTCGTGACCGCCTGCAACGTGAAGTAGTTGCCGCATACGCCCTTCCCGAACATCACGACCTGCGACTCGTCGCCGGACGGGAATGTTCCGGCGGCGACCTCCTCGCCGCCGGCGAACTTCTCGTGCTCGCGCCGCACGCGGTTGAAGTCCGTGTCCAGCTGGAGAACGTCGAGTACCGCCTTCCCGACGAAATCCACTTCGCACTTTCCGCGCGGACCGAAGAAGTCGAGAACGACGATCTCGTTGCCGCCCTTCCTCAGCCAGCAGCCGGGAACGTATAGCGTCTGCTGCGGGCCTATCGACCAGAAGCGCCCGAGGTTGTGTCCGTTCACCCACGCGATTCCCTTCGTCCAGGTCGTCATGTCGAGGAACGTGTCGGCCGGCGTTTCGTCCGGCACGTTGAGCGTACCGAGGTAAAGCGCCGGCACATTTGAAGGCACATCCGCGCTCCCCCATTTTACACTTTCCATTTTACACTTTACATTCTCTCCCCCATCGGGGTCGAGCGGAATCATGCGTGCGGTCCATCCGGCGAGTTCCGTCTTGTCGAGGCAGACGCGTCCGCTCAAGCCCTTTCTATCTTCCATTCCGGAAGAGGAGTTGATGCGCCCCATCGCCTCTACGACGATCTGCAGGAGCCTCGGACTCTTCTCCTTCGAGCGGTAGATGCGCGGCCTTATTCCGCGATGCCTCCTGTCGAGGACTCCGATGCGCTTTCCGTCGAGGAACACGTATCCGAAGTCGTGCAACTCGTCTACATTGAGGAGCCCGCCATCCTCCGGCGCGAGCATGCACTCGTACGAGACGAGCCCGAAGCCCTGTCCGAGTTTCTCCATGAACTGCGGGCGCTCCATCTTCAGTTCGCTTTTGACGAGAGATTCTACCGACGCGACGCGCGACATCGCGACCGATCCGTATGCCTTTGTCGGAATGTCAGCGGGCGGGTCGGGGATCGTCTCGCCCTCGTTGAGATGGCGCATTGCGCGCTCGCGGTATTTCGCGTAGCTCGGGTTGGCGCGTCCGTTCTCGTTGATCGGCGCCTCGAAGTCGTAGCTTGTCACGTTCGGGACGAACGGATTGCGGCAGCCGACCCATCCGCCGAAGCTCGTCCCGCCGTGCGCCATGTAGAGCGAGAAGCTGACGCGGTGGTCGAACATCCAGTCTATCGGACCGAAGAACTCGCGGTCGGACTTCGCGTAGTGATGGGCCTGTCCCCACGTGTCGAACCACGCGGGATAGTACTCAGCGCACATGAGCGGACCTTTCGGCTGGTATTTGCGGACGATCTCGAATCTCTGCTCGGGTTCCGCTCCGAAGTTCGCCGCCTGGAAAAGCTCGGGGATGAATCCGTTCTGCATGACCCGCGGCGGATTGCACGCGTAGAGCGGAACCTCGAAGCCCGCGTCTATGACGGCCTGCCGGAGCGCTCGCATGTACGCGACGTCGCCGCCGTGGAGTCCGTACTCGTTCTCGACCTGCACCATGAGGATCGGTCCGCCCCTCGTGACCTGAAGCCCAGCGAGCTGACGTCCGACTTCGTGCAGCCAGTTCGTCGCGGGAACGACCCAGCGCGGATCTGACGAGCGCATCGAAATCGGCTTCTCTCCTCCGTCGTCCCCCATCAACCACCACGGTGCGCCGCCTCCTTCCCACTCGGCGCAGCTGTAGGGTCCGGGACGGAGAATCACCCACAGCCCCTCCTTCTGCGCCATGCGGCAGAACTCCGCGACGTCGGCGCGTCCGTCCCACTTGAAGACGCCCCTCTCGCGTTCGTGGAAGTTCCAGAACATGTAGCACCCGACGGCGTTGCATCCCATCGCCCGCAGCATCCTGAGGCGGTGCTGCCAGTAATCGCGCGGAATGCGCGCGTAGTGAACCTCGCCGCAGCGAACGACGAAAGGCTTGCCGTCGAGGAGGAAATCATTCTCACCGATTTCGAATGTGGCGGAAAATGCCGAAAATACGGATGCCGCGGCATATGCAAGCAGAAATACGTTTCTCATAACTGGCCTTTGTGGTCTGCTGTCATTATAGCAAACCACCCCCTCCGGCATAATACCCATCTGGGTAGCCGTGTTTCATGAACGCCCTCCTGACGCGGGAAGGGGTCCATGTCGCATATGTTCATCAGGGGGTAGAGCGCTCTAAAGTGTAAAACGTAAAGTGTAAAATGTAAAACGGTGGAGTCGCTGCGCGACGCAGTTTCTTCCTATCGCAGGCAGGAACCCACTCCGCAGCTTTACACTTTAAACTTTAAACTTTTAAAAAACCGCAACAGGGCCCAAAAGCCCCGATTTGAGCGGCTTCCATTTCGACGCGTCGAGCGGCTTGTAGTCCATTCCGACCATGTTGATGTCGCTGAAGTACTTCCAGTCAACACCGTTGAGATCGTTCCACCTCAGGCGGTTCGCGCCGAGGTTCGTGACCTCAACTTCAAGGACATTGCCCTTTTCGCCGAGAACGCCCGCCGGAATCGCAAAGTCATAGGGCGGCATGAACTTTACGCCGAGGTCGCGCCCATTGAGCCGCACTCGCGCGATTTCGCGCACATCTCCAAGGGAGAGCGACGACGGGCGAGCGCCAAGCATATCGAACGTCGTCCTGTAGAGCATCGTCCCGGAGAAGGCGTCGTCGAAAGTCTCCCAGCCAACGAGCGCGTCGAGCTTGCGCGGCGCAGGAAGCGCCGGCCCGCCGCAGACCGGCTCGACGTGCCAAGGGCCGGGGATGTTGAACGCGTTCGTCCCGCCTGCCACGCAGTCCTTCACCTCGAAGCCGTCGCCAACGAGAAATCTCGAGTGCAGGGGCGAGAGCGCAACTTCACGCACCGCCATGATCTCGCCCGTCAGCGGATCTGCCGCCGTGAACGTGCCCTTCGATGCGACGACCTTGGCGACAGAGCCCGTGTTCACGACAAAATATGCCGTCTCGCCGTCCTTCTTCCACCGCGTCGCCAAAAGCCCCGATTTCACGTCAAAGGGCATCTTCCTGGCCATCTCCAATATCCCACCTCTGCGCCTCTCGGCACTCGCTTCGCTCGGCGTGTTCGCTTCCCCATGGGTCGCGAACCCCCGCAAGGGGCGGTTACGCGCCTCTGCGTTAAATAATTTCGGGTCCAGCACCGTCGCGTACTTCTTCGCAAACCCCGCCTTGACCATGCGCGGCGAAATGTAGTCAAACGCATATCCTGCCTCATACAGCTCTTTCGCAACCTCGCCGATCTTCTCGCCGTAGAACCAGTCGCGAGCATGGACAGTCATCCGCGCTACTTCACCCTTGTGCTTCTCGCGAAAGCTCGTCGGATCCCACAGTACAGCAATGTCGTTGTCGGGCGTCCACGTCTGGAAGAGAGACTGGCACCGCGTGACGTATGCGTTCAGCGCGCCCATCTCGCGCCAGATCGGGTTGCGCGGATTCATCTCCAGCGACGCGTAGAAGCACCAGCCCGGCCAGACGGCGTCGACGGGCGAATAGCAGCAGCCGTGGTAGAATACGTGGTTCACCCCGGCGAGAAACAGCCTGTCCAGAAACGCCTTGATCTCCGCTGGTCGCTCGCAGAAGTGCTCGTCGATCCATGTGCAGCTTTCGGCGGAAACCAGTTTAGTCCCTTTCACGTGCGCGGCGGACGAGGCGAACTTAGAAATAAGGATATCGCGGTCGTCCTTGCCGAACATCTCGGTCTCGGGGATATCGGCGAGCGCATAGAAGTCGAGCCAGTTCGAGGGAGCGCCATGCGCCTCGTTTCGCGTCAAGTACCCGTTCTCGCGGCACCAATCCGTCCACACCTTGAAGCAGGCAAGCTGCGATTCGTCGACATCCTGGCCTTTCTTCGGCTCCGCGCCGTAGTACTCGTAGCTGTCGTGGTAGAAGGCGCGCGGACGCGCCGCGACGAGGATGTCCGCCGCTTCGTCTGTCGAGTCGTCCCGCACGAGACCCTCGCACGTTACGCTCTGCGCCGCCTTGCCGAACCACTTGCCGAACTGCGCGACGTGGAGCTTCATCGCCTCGGGATCAAACGGATCGAGCATATATCCCGTACCGCCAAGCCCGGCGCGCTTGACCTTCTGTCCGGAGCTTGCCGCGTGCTCCTTGTCGATCCACGGCCCGCCAAAGCACCAGCCCGAGCCCATCGTGAGGTCGATGCCAAGTCCGTTGTAGCTTGCCAGCCCCGCCGCGAGGTTCCACGCCTCGATCCACTGCGGGGAAAGAAGCGGTTTCCAGTTCTTCTCGTAGCCGCCCTTCGCGCCGTAGATCGGAATCACGTGGAAGCCGCCGAAACCCTTGTCCGCAAGCTCGCGGCACTGGAGCTCAAGGCCCGCCTTGTCGACAGCAGATCCCATCCACCAGTTGTAGACCCACGGCTTCATCGTCTGCGTCGGCTCAGGCCAGGCAAGCGGCTTTGGCGCCGCGGCGCAAACTCCCGCAAGCGACACCGTCGCCGCAATTGTCAAAGCGCAAAGTTTCATGCAGCCATCCTTCATAGTTGTCACCGTGCGTCAATGGCGCGGACGGCGAAAAGAGGCGCGGCTACCGCATGTCGGTCACGCCGACCTTGTCCATGTCGCCGTAGTTGAGGTTCTCTCCGCCCATACCCCAGATGAACATGTAGTTCGAGGTGCCGGCGGCGGAGTGGACGCTCCACTCGGGCGCGGTGATTGCCTGCTCGTTGCGGAGCCACACAAGACGCTGCTCCTGCGGACGGCCCATCTGGTGGCAGATCGCCTGGCCTTCGGGGACGTTGAAGTAGAAATACGCCTCCATGCGGCGGTTGTGGGTGTGCTGCGGCATCGTGTTCCAGACGCTTCCGGGCTTAAGCTCGGTGAGGCCCATCTGGAGCTG
>JAZSLQ010000067.1:0-8544 GCA_045535455.1 Kiritimatiellia bacterium
ACGCTCTTATCAGGCTTATCGCCATTATCATTCCCTACGGGGGCAAAGCCGCCGGGGAGGTTGTCGCATAGCCGAACAGAGCCGACTCGAAACGAAAGACGCGGATTGCCCCAGAAGGACGATCCGCGTCTTTCTTTTCACCCACACACTAACAAAAAGATGAAAGCAAAACTACAGTTGTTGTCGACCGCGCTGGCAGCCGCCGCGCTGGCGACTTGCCGTGCGGATGAAGAAGATGCAGCAGGCGTGAAGTTTAACGCCGGAGCGGATTTCAGGATCAGGCAGGAGATCATGGCGAACCTGCCCGGACTTCCGGGCGATGCCTACTCGCAGACGCCGTCCGTCCGCGCCAAGTCGCGCAACCAGATACGCATGCGCCCGCGCGTCTACGTCTCCGCGGAGTCTGGCCCATTCATGCTTTACGCGCGCATAGCGGACGAGTTCCGGCATTATCCGGCGCTCGACGTCCCGCGCCACAGCCGCGCCTACTACTTTCCCGACGAGGTGTTCCTCGACAATCTCTACCTCGAGGGCAAGGGCCTCGAATGCGACGCTCTCGTCCGGCTCGGCGTGTCGGCGGTAGACTTCCGTCTTGGACGACAGGACCTCTTCGTCGGCGGACACTCGGTGTTCGGACTGGACCGCATCATAGCCGAGCCAACGCCAACGGACGGCTCGCGCAGCTTCTACTCCGACATGGCGCGCGCACGGCTCCACTTCGGCGAAACGCGGCAACTCGACGTGTTCGCGATGTACGACAGCGGAAGAAGCGACCTGCGCTTCGGCACCTCGCGCAGCCGCGGCCGCTCGCTAAACTGCATCAACATGTCCGACACCAACGACCTAGACGAATGGGGCGGCGGACTCGTCTACTCGCAGACCGCGCTAGACGGCGCGCTCCCCTTCAAGCTCTACTCGATCTTCAAGCGCACCGAGCCCCACACGTCGAAAAGCCCAGCGCCGAGGGAACGCCCAGCGCGCGAAATCTCATGTTTCGGGCTCTGGACGGAGCCTCGCTTCAGCGGCGTATGGAGCGCCGAGTTCGAGACTGCGCGGCAGTTCGGGCGCATCCTCTGATATTTTTTTCATGACCCCTATTGACAGGGGTGAGTTAGTTTTGGTAAACTTTGCGACGTCTAACAAGATTAGGAGCGGCAAAGTGCCGTTGAAATAAGGAGATTGCTGAAATGAAACTGGGGGAATTGAAAGAAGGGGATCGGGCGCGGATCGTCCGCGTGTCGGGCGAGGAGGCCGTGAAGCGGCACCTCGGCGCACTCGGGTTCGTGGCGGGCACGATAGTGCGCGTCGTGGGGGAGTCGTACGGCAACATGATACTCGCCGTGCACGAGAGCCGCATCGCGGTAAACGACGCGACTGCGCAGAATGTGGAGGTGGCAAATGTCTAAAAGCGTGAAAATAGCCCTCGCAGGAAACCCGAACAGCGGCAAGACGACGCTCTTCAACGCGCTTACCGGGTCGGAGCAGTACGTCGGCAACTGGCCAGGCGTCACGGTCGAGAAGAAGGACGGAATCCTCGCCGGGCACAAGGAAGTCATCATACAGGACCTCCCCGGCATCTACTCGCTTTCTCCCTACTCGATCGAAGAGAAGGTCTCGCGGAGGTTTCTCGTCGAGGAGGGGCCAGACGCGATCCTCAACATCGTCGACGGCACGAACATCGAGCGCAACCTCTACTTCTCCACGCAGCTAGCGGAACTGGGGCTCCCGATGGTGATGGCCGTCAACATGATGGACGTCGTGAAGAAGAACGGCGACAAGATCGACTTCGAGAAGATCGCGAAGGCGCTTCGCTGCGAGGTCGTCGGGATCTCGGCGCTCAAGAATGAAGGCGGGATGGAGGCCGCGGAGAAGCTCGTCGAGATGGCGAAGAAGGCCGTCGTCGAAAAGGGCCCAGGCAAGCTTCCAGACGTCCCGCACGTGTTCTCGGGCTCCGTTGAGCACGCGATCGCCCACATCGAGGAGTCGATACAGGGCAAGGTTCCGCTCCGCTCGATACGCTGGTATGCGATCAAGGTCTTCGAGCGCGACCGCGAGATCATCAAGAAGCTCGACATCGGCGTCGGCGAGATGAAGCACATCGAGGAGCACATCCGCGACTGCGAGAAGGAACTCGGCGACGACGCGGAGTCGATTATCACGAGCCAGCGCTACGAGTTCATCAAGAAGCTCATGGACAATTCGCTCGCCCTCAACGAGAACCGCAAGGGGAAGGCGACGATGTCCGACAGGATCGACAAGTTCGTGACGCACCGGATACTGGCGCTCCCGATCTTCATCCTCTCCCTTTGCGTGATGTGGTTCCTCGCTGTCGCGGAGAACGGTCCTGGAACCGTTCTAACCAACTGGGCGAACGACGGATTCCTCGCGGACGGATGGCACCTACCGTTCACGACGCACGAGTGCCGCGAAGAAGGGAAGTACAAGGGCATGGAGTTCGAGGACGCGCAGGGCGAGTTCGCGAAGGCCGAGGCCACCGTCGCTGCGTGGGAGGCCGGCGAGAAGAAGGCGTCCATCGAAGACGAGGAAACGGGCGAGATTGCCGAGGAATGGGATATAGACGAGGCCGCATACAATGCCGCGAAGGAGTTCGAGGAGCCCGATCCTGGGCAGTTCGGAGTATGGGTCCCCGGTCTCGGTGCGCTCATAACGGGTGCACTCGAAAAGGCAGGCGTGAACGACACGGTGAAGAGTCTCGTCGTAGACGGCGCGTGGGGAGGCGTTGCCACGGTTCTCGGATTCGTCCCGGTGATCTTCATCGTGTTCCTCTTCCTCGCGTTTCTAGAGGACTGCGGCTACATGGCGCGCGTTGCGTTCATCATGGATCGCCTCCTGCGCCGGTTCGGGCTCTCCGGAAAGTCGTTCATCCCGATGCTCGTCGGGAAAGGCTGCGGCGTTCCGGCCGTGATGGCGGCCAGGGCCATCGAGAATGAGCGGGCGCGTCGCATGACGGTGATCCTCGCGACGTTCGTCCCGTGCGGCGCGAAGACGGTCATCATCGCGATGTTCGCGGCACTCTTCTTCCGCGAGCAGTGGTACGTCGCCGCGATGATGGACGTCGTCGGAATCGCGATCATCATCCTCGGCGGCATCGCGCTCAAGAAGACGAGGTTCTTCGCGGGCGAGGCGTCGTCGTTCGTCCTCGAGCTCCCCGCGTACCACATGCCGACGGTATCGGGCGTGTGGCACCACACGTGGAACCGTCTCAAGGGCTACATCCTCAAGGCCGGTCTCGTGATATTCCCCGCGTGCGTGTTCCTCTGGTTCATCATGCACTTCGACTGGTCTCTGAACCTGCTCGCCGACGAGGAGATCGAGAAGTCGATTCTGCACGATCTCGGCAGCTGGATCGCATGGATATTCGAGCCGCTCGGCTTCGGCTCGTGGCAGGGCGCGGCGGCGTCCGTCTCCGCCGAGATCGCGAAGGAGCAGGCGACTGCGACGCTGAAGCTCGTCACGGTCGGGATGGAGGGCGTCTCCAGCGGTGCGCACATCCAGAACTTCTTCGCGTCTCTGGGCGACTTCCCGAAGCTCGCCGCGCTCTCGTTCATGATGTTCAACCTGTTCGTCCCGCCGTGCATGGTCGCGATTGCCGTGACGTTCCGCGAGATGGGCTCGCAGAAGTGGGGCTGGTTCGCGATCGGCTTCCAGCTCTTCGTCGGGTATGTCCTCGCGCTCAGCGTGTACAGGCTTGGCGTGCTTTTCGCGGGCGGTGGCTTCGGAATCTGGACGGCTGTCGCGATTCTTGTTGACCTCTTCTGCCTCTGGATGATCGTTAGGAAGGGGAACGTGAAATGAACTATGAATCAATTATAGTTGTATCTGTTGTCTTGACTCTTGCCGCGCTCGCCGCCTGGCGGGTTGTTAAAAAGGGCGCGCCTTGCGAATGCGGTGGTTCGCGTAAGGCCTGCGGCGGCGGTTGCTGCTGTTGCGACGGCGAGAAGAAAAAGTGATTAGTAGCCACATAGAACACAAAGAGCACAAAGTATTTGGGGCAGTGCCCAAGATCTCCAAAGGCCTTTGTGTCCTCTGTGGCCTTTGTGGCAAAAGCGAAATAGCCCACTAATCTTTTAAACTCCAATACCCGAAGGCGATTTTAACACAGGTTAAAAGTTAGATATATCTAATCAAATTAGTCAAGTAAAATATAAATTAGCTAAAACTAACAAAGAAAGGAGCAACAAGATGAACATCAAGGAAATAGCATGCGCAGCTGCCGTCTGCGGTTGCGTCTCGCTTGCGACTGCTGCCGACGAGGTTGCCGAAGCAGAGAAGGGGGAGGTCGAGGAGACGCCTATAGTCTCCGCCGAGTTCGGCCTCCAGCTCGACTCGAAGTACATGACGTACGGCGTAATCGACGGCAAGGACCCGATCCTCACGCCGAGCGCGCAGCTCACGTTCTTCGACTGGGCGTATGTCGGCGTCGAATCGATTTTCGACCTGACGAAAGGCAACGGCAAGCGTGGCGACTACGGCAATCGCGCCGGAAGGTGGACGACGCTCGACATGACAGTTGGCCTTGCGCATGAATTCGACCTTGGCGATACGCTTGGTGCGCTTTCGGTCGATGTGAACTACATCTACGAATACCTGCGCCGTCACCATAGCGACATGGGCGACACGCAGTACGTGAACCTCGAGCTCTCGCTCGGCGACCTCTGGTTCGAGCCGACGCTCGGAATCGAGCGCGACCTGATGGCGGACGAAGGCACATATGTTAACCTTGAGGTCGGCCATGCCTTCGCGCTTATAGGCGACGATGAAGACCCGACGCTGACTTTCAAGCCGTCCATCGGCCAGGGTTTCGGCGACAAGCACAGGACGCGTGGCTATGAGCTTGCCGACGACCATGGCGGACTTATGGACACGACGATCAAGGGCGAGTTCGAGTGGGCCGTCTGCGACCATGTCGCGCTTACCGCCTACATTGCCTACAGCGACTACTGGTTCGACTCTAAGCTCCGCGACGGCGCGCGTGCCTACAACGGCGCGTGGGGCCACGGCGACAAATATGCCGACTCGTGGAACTTCTACGGCGGCGTCGGCGTCACCGTGTCGTTCTGACGGCGTCCGGTTCGGCGGGCTTGGCGTAGTGATGGTGGACGCTTCCGTTGTTGCGCCCGACGCGATGCGAACCGACGGTGTGACAGCCCTCATGCTGTCGGTTCGCCCTGTCGGATTTACACCCTGCGGCGAGTAAGGCGTGCGAATAGCGAAACAATCAAAATCCTGGACAAGGGATTCTCCTTTGCGAGATCGTCAGATGTGAGTCATGGCCTTTTCGACGAGGCGCTTGCCGAGAGCTCGGGCGTTTGCGAGGTCGATGGGGAACTGCGCATCGCGGTGGGCGCGCTTGGCCGCCTCGTCGAAGAGCGTGATGTCGTAGCGCGAGTAGTCGGTGAACTGGTAGGTGTCGCAGGCGTATAGCGATTCCGATGCGCCGAAGACGGTCTTTAGCGTCTGCGTGTTCGATTCGAGAACCTGCGGATACTTCCACTCGTCCAGCCACTTTTCCGGAATGTTCATCGTGAAGATGCTCGCGGTCTCGATCGCCTTGTCGCGGCAGACGAGGGGCTGTCCGTTCTCGTAATGGTACGAGTACACGGGGAACGCCAGCCTTTCCAGAAAAGCGCGGTAAACGCCGGTCGGATAGCCGAAGTAGATCGGCGAACCGAGAACAAGGACGTCCGCCTGGCGCGCGCGCTCGAGAATTGGCCTGAGGTCGTCGCGCAGCGCGCACACACCGTTGGTCTTTGCGTTCTTGAGCTTGCAGGCGAAGCAGCTCCTGCAGCCGGGGAACTTGATGTCGTAGAGGTTCACGAGTTCCGTGACGGCTCCCGCCTCCTCCGCGCCGGCCTTTGCCGCCTCAAGCATCTTGTGCGTGTTCCAGCCCTTGCGCGGACCCGCGTTGAAGAACATTGCGAATAGTTTGTTGTCGATCATATTGGTTTTCCTTTCGATTGCATTCTCTACGTTCATGTTGGTCTTCTGTCTCGGAATTAGCGATGCGTCACAAGTAGCGGAGCCATATAGAGCGGCAGATATGTCACGCCCGAATCAACTTTTACGTCTTTGGGATGCAGCACATACGGCACGTCAAGAAACCGCTTGTACTTCATGCGAAACTTGCCGAGTGATACGGTGGAATATCGCTTACCGCTCTTGACTTCAATCGGAGATATGTTGCCATTTCTGTCGGTACGCGATTTCGCCAGAAGGAAGTCGATCTCCATCCTGTCTTTTGCCGAATCCCGATCCGAGTCAGAAAAGAAATAGAGTTTGTGCCCTGCGGCACGAATCATCTGCGCCACGGCATTTTCCACGACCATCCCCTCGTTGAGTTCAATGCCTCCCATCAAAAGCCTGTTGTGGATGTCCTTCGCCGCCAATTCGTTCTCACCGAATGCATGGCTTACGAGAAGTCCGGTATCGCCCATGTAGCATTTCACGGAAAGCCTGTCGGACGCCAGTTCCAGCCCGACATTGGGCTCGGTCGCACGGCGGCAGATGTTGACGGTCATCGCAGTCTCCAACCAGTCAAATGTCGATTCAAAGTCCCTCATTCGTCCACCGGCTCTGATTTCAGAGAGAATCAATCGCTTCTCATGCCTTGAAAGCTGTGACGGGATGGCGTTGAAGACGGAGAGCGCTTTGTGCCTTAGAACGCCACCGTATTTCTGGATATCAGCGCGATAGAGGGCCAGAATGTCGCGCTTTATGGAGTCCACGGCCTCAAGATCGCGGGTGACGGCAAATTTCTCCACGGCCTGCGGCATGCCACCGACTATCATGTACTGTCTGAACACATCCATGATCTGCTGATGTACATCCGCGCCAATCGGCTTCAATTCTTCGAACCGCCTGCATACAAGCGGCATTGTCGTTTCATCGCCCATCGCCCAGAGGAACTCCTCGAAATCCATTGGATACATGGGGATGCGATGTTCCTCGCTCGGAATGAGGATGTCCCTGACATTCTTATTTATCGATATCAGCGAACCGGTTTCAATGTAGTGGTAGCGACCATCCGCGACAAGATGTTTGATGGCTTCGCGCGCACGTGGGAACTTCTGTACCTCGTCAAAGATGACGAGTGCGTTCCCTCTTACGAGATGAGCATGGGTAATGCGCTCGAAGTACAGGAAGAACGTATCGAGGTCATCAAGATATTCATTGAATATCCGTTTGAGTTTTGATTGCGCCTTGCTGAAATCCACCAGGACATAGCTTGCGTATTCCCGTTTTGCAAACTCTTCTACGATATAGCTTTTCCCAACTCGACGTGCCCCGTCAATCAACAGCGCGGTCGATCCGTTGCTTTTCTTCTTCCATTCCAGAAGCTTATCGTAGATTTTGCGTCTCATCGGTTTTTCCATTGAAAACGCGCACATTATACCATAAACCGTATCGCCGAGTCAATAGCCACCGCACGTTTTCAAGGGTTTGGCACTATGAGCAACCGCACGTTTTCAAGAGCGTGTGGCATTCCCCAGCCGCACATGTTCAAGCATTAATGCTTCGTTATGCTTTGCCAAGTTCTCGTTCAAGTACGGAGGCAGGATGCCTGTGGGAGTGTGTGTTCAGAAGTGAGAGAAGCGCAATGCCGATGCCAGCGCCTAGATAGAGAAGGGCGGCCATTGTTGTCGGACCGACATCCCGCAGCATTACCTTTGACGCCGGGATGTTGATGGCGTAGAAAACCGCCGCCAGAAGTGCATAGAGTATGGTTTTCATGGAATCGCGCCTATGCCTTGCAGAATGCCTGCTATGCCGGTTGCGGCGACGTCCTTGCAGATCTTGCCGCCCAAGTCGAACGAGTAGAAGTTCATGACCGTGGTCGTGAACCTGCGTCCGTTCGGCTGAAGCCCCGCGAACGGCGCTTCGCCGTTGAACGTGCCGGAGCATTCCCACGGGACGGCGACCGTCCTCTCGTCCGCCACCATATCGACACATCCCAGAGCCTGCTGCCATATATTTCATATGGAAATCCAGGATCGTTGCAATTGTTAAATTCTATGGCATTTGGAGATTGTAGTCACGTCCGCCGATGAGAACATGGAATGAAAGCTCTCCGCCGAGGGCTGCGACAATCTTCTGCAATGTGCCAATGCGCATGTTGCTTCCACGCTCACATTCCGCGTAGGTAGGCTGGCTCACACCAAGCCGCTCTGCAACGTCCGCTTGTGTAAATCCAACTTGCTGCCGAATCTGCGAAAGCACGTACTCACGGTGGAGGTCATCGGCCTCCGCCTTGACACGTGCGCGACGCTCTGGCGACATCTTCGACAGAAGTTCGTTGAAGTTACGATGTCCGCTCATTTTGCTTCCTCCTCAATTTCCTTCTTCGATTCCTCGTCGGTTGCTTCGAGCTTCATGATGACGGGGCGGAGTCCATCGTTGCAGCTCACGATTGCGACGCCGGGCTTCAAGTCAGTGGCAGCGGCCGTTGGCGCGGCGAGGGCAGTTCGACTTGGCCGCTCCGCCCGTGCCGAGGCAGCGGTAGCAGATTTCGTTTTCAAGCGGTGC
>JAZSLQ010000078.1:0-11598 GCA_045535455.1 Kiritimatiellia bacterium
CTGGTGGCTTGGCGCGATCACGAACTGGGAGAAGCGCGAGCTTGAGCTTCCGACGAAGTTCCTCGGCGAAGGCGAGTGGAAGGTCGAGTCGTTCGAGGACGCGGCAGATGCCGACGTCAACGCCGAGCGCTATGTCCGGCGCGAGTTTACCATAAGGGCCGGTGAAACCATCAAGGTCAAGCTTGCCCCGGGCGGCGGATTCGCCGCAAAGTTTACGCCGGCATCCAAGAGCGATGCCACGCCATACGTGGTCGAGGCGCCAGCTTCGGCGGGCGCTGGCGGGCCTAAGATCGAGGACTTCAAGGTTAAGCTGACGGGCGTTGCCGCCATGCCCGCAGACGACGGTGACGATGGAAAGGCGAAAGTGCTTCCTCCGCAGACGCGCATCGTCGTGCAGCCCGGCAACCTCGCGGTGTTTTACCTCGAATACAGCTTTCCTGCGAGTGTCAAGTCGAGGATGTATCTCGACCCAAACTTCGACGAGGGAGTTCTTGGCGAGGATCCCTTTGGAACGAGCGCATCAGGACTTCTCTCAGGCAAGGGGAAGATAACGAAGGCCGTCATTCTCGGCGCGGGCGGCGACGAGCCGTACGCGAAGGACTTGCTTCTCAAGTCGGTCAGGATCACCGGCGAGTTGGAGGCCGAGGAGGGTGCGCCGCGCAATAATTCGTTCTTTATTTGCGACATACCGGTGGATGTGCTTTTTGCAAACAATGCCGATAGCAACGGCGAAGGCGCAAAGGTGCTTCCGCCGAAGAGCGCGCCCGCGCCGGATCCGAAGCTCGGCGTCGTGCCGTTTGACAAAAACGCGAAGCCGAAGACATCTACGCCGGCCGGTTTCACGGACAATCTCGACGAGGCGCTTGCGAAGGCCAAGAAAGATGGAAAATTCGTCTACGTCTGTTTCTCCGGCAGCGACTGGTGCGGGTGGTGTCAGAAACTTGAAAGAGAGGTGTTTGCACAGCCCGAGTTCATCCCCGCAGTGGAGAAGGACTATGTGCTCGTTTTCATCGACTCCCCCGGCAACAAGGGCGTCCTTTCCGATCGCGCGAAGAAGGAGAACCCCAAGCTCGTGAAGAAGTACGGAATCGAGGGTTTCCCAACGGCGCTGATCCTCGACGGTGACGGAAAGAAGGTCGGCGAGACTGGCTACAGGCAGGGCGGAGCCGAGGCGTACGCCAGTCACCTTATGGCCTTCCGTGCGAACTGCGGCACGACATCACCGTAAGGATCAATGCCCTCATCAAGGGCATTTGATGACTCTTTTCAAAAAATGTGCGTAGCGAAATGATATTCACTCATAAAAATATGCCTTGCAATTGCCAGACGGCAAGCCTATGTAGCATAATAGTTGGGCCAAAAGGGTGGAATATGAAAAAAATAGGTCTTCTTCCACGCATAGTCTTAGCTATTGTCCTCGGAATTATCCTCGGCATGTTCGTCCCGGCACCGTTTGTGCGCGGTGTGAATACTGTAGTTGAAATTATCGGCCAGTTTATTAAGTTCATGGTGCCGTTGATTATTCTGGGGCTCGTTGCTCCTGCGATAGCGGAGACAGGGCGTGGTGCCGGGAAGCTTCTTTTGGTCACAGTGGCCCTATCATACTGCTCCACGCTATTTTCCGGATTTCTTGGTTATTTCGTTTCGGCGGCCGCATTCCCGTCAATTGTGAATCCGGCAACGGATATCGACGCATTGGAGATCTCCGGTAAATTCGCTCCGTATTTCAAGATCACGATTCCACCGCTTATGGATGTGATGACGGCTCTTGTGTTTTCGTTTTTGGTCGGTCTTGGCATGGTGTTTACAAATTCGGACTCCCTAAAGCGCATTTTTATAGAGTTCAGATCTGTTGTGGAGAAGTCGATTGCCTATTCGCTTCTGCCGCTTTTGCCTTTGTTTATCTTCGGAATTTTTCTTGAGATGACGGCTTCTGGAAACGCGAAGCGCATTCTTGCCGATTTTGCCGTCATCATAGCTGTATTTTCGCTTTTAACCCTTGTTGTGATCTTTGTTCTGTTCTGCATCGCAGGTATAATCGCTCGCAGGAATCCTTTCAAGGCAATGCTCAAGATGTATCCTGCATATATTACGGCGCTCGGTACCTCTTCCTCGGCTGCCACTATTCCTGTTACACGCGCTCAGACGCTTGCCAACGGAGTGAGCAGGGAAATCGCAGATTTCACCATTCCTCTCTGCGCAACCGTCCACCTTGCAGGTTCAACCGTCAAGATCGTTTCCTGTGCAGTTGCACTTCTTCTTGCCGCTGGTCGCGGAGCTGACGTGAGCCTTGCCACTTTCACTGGTTTTATCGCACTCGTGGGCATTATGATGATCGCTGCACCAGGAGTTCCCGGAGGAGCTGTGATGGCGGCAATCGGACTTCTTGAATCTATGCTTGGGTTTAATCAGACGCAAATTGCGCTTATGATTGCGCTATATCTTACTACTGATTCCATTGGAACGGCCTGTAATATCACGGGTGACGGAGCAATTGCGATTGTTGTAGACAAGATATTCGGATCTTCGAAGAGGAAAAAATAATAAGCTTTATTCTATAAGACTTTAGCAAAAAGGGTCAGCAACTGTAAATTTCCATCCTTGCGCGTCAGCGCAGGGAAGAGATAGCAAGGAGGATGAGGGGGTGCGGGGGAGAAGGAGGATGGGAAGGGAAACCGTCTCCCGGGCCCGGGCGCTACGCGGCTTTCCTTCGTCCGACATTGGCATTCTGTTTCGTCGACTCGGGCTCCGGCATCGGGGTGAAGCCGGGATCCCTCGCGATTCTGTTCAGCAGCGACAGCAGCTTGCGCATGGTCGGGACTATCGCCCACTTGTGCGGATGGCCCTCCGCCCGCTTCTTGCGGTAGTAGCCACCGAGGATTGCGTTCCACTTGATCGATGCGACGGCAGCCATGTAGAGCGCGTTGCGCACGTCCTTTCGCCCGCCCCAGATTCGTCTCTGCCATTCCTTTGTTCCGCTCTGCTTCTCCTCGGGCGCAATGCCGACAAGGCGGTTGAGCTTCCCGTCGGAAAGCGTCCCGATCTCCGGCAGAGAGGAAAGTATCGATATCGCCGTGAGGTCTCCGACGCCGCCGATTGCCGTGAACCGCTCCTTCAGACTGTTCATGCGATCGTTCTTCTTGACGGTGTCCAGGCAAAGCCTCTCCGCCTTTTCTATGATCCTGCCAGCGAGCCTGATCTGCTCCTTCAGCAACGCCTTCATCTCAGGGTCTATCTCCGTTTCGAGCCGGTTTATCATGGCCGTGCGCGAGTCCACCATCGTCTGGCGGAACTTGGCCTTGCGCTTCAGCTCGACGGCCTCGACCTCCTGCGCCTCAAGGACCCGCACGCCGATCTTGTCGGCGAAGCGCGAAATGAGCGCGGCGTCTATCGCGTCGTTCTTGGACAGGCTCCCCTCCGCCCTCGCGAACTGCCGCACGCGCAGTGCGTCGGTGTACGCCACGGGGACGTCGAACTTGTGCATGAAGGCGATGAGCTCAAGCTCGTATCCGCCCGTCGGCTCCACGCAGACCGTCGCCTTGGCCTTTCTTGCGAGGTTGCGGAGCTCCCTGAAACCATTTATGTTGTTGTCGACTTCCTTCGTCAGCGGGCGAGATCCCTCCTTCTTCGCCGGGACGTAGATGTCGAGCTTTTCCTTGGAAACGTCAACTCCGATATGCACAGTGCCTGATTTCATGCTATACTATCCTTGTCTGGAGGCTGAACCGGGAGCCTTGACCGCTTCCCGAAACGCCTATACAACTGTTGAGCCTTTAGACGAAACGCGGCGGGGGCTGAGCTGACCCGGAGGATTTTCTCCTGGACCCATTAGAGCCTCACCGCCGCAGGCCCGTCCGGGAAAGGCCTTTCCAGGCGGGCCGTTCTGTTCGGGCACTCGTCCGACTGAACAGTAGCATAGTCTACCATATTCCGATTAGACAAGACCCAAGGAAATACGGCCCGAAGAGAAGCATGAGCGCGGCTGCAGCCATCGCAGGGGCAACGACGACGGGCCGAATCGACTCCGGAGGCACCATGGCGAAGGTGACCGCAAGCGAAACTATAAAGCCAATGCCGACAAAGGCCAGCCGTGGAATACGTTTAATCGTTGTCGCTATCGTTGCCAATTTCATTTCAGCATTATACCAAATCCGCGGCGGTGAAGGCCGTTTGCCAACCGCCGGCGCTAAAAACGAACCTGCTCAAAACGGGCGTCCGTCAATGCGGAAGGCGCATTTCGGCAGCTCTTTTCGAATGGACTTCTTGGCAACACGATTCGCGCCTAAATACTTGATGTAGTTGAAGTGGCCGAGTTGCCCGACGCTCCAGACAACACCGTCTTCTGGATGATATGAAAGCGGACGACGATCCTTGCCCCACGGATCTGCGGGAACGCTGGGCAGGAATTCCGGAACGAGCACGTCAAGCGTCGGCGGATTCCCGCCGACGTTCTTCCGCCGCCATTTCGCCACGGCAAGAATGACCATTGCCTTGGTCTGCGCGAATCTGATTCTGGCGACAGTTTTGCCGGAAGCCCGCAAAGCCGAAACAAACACATTTGCGATTCCATTGCCGAAACAGTTTGGCGCAAACAACGCCTTGCTCACTCGCTCCGATGAAACATCTTCACCCGCAATCGCCTTTCGGGCAATCGCAATAAGCCGGGCTCTTGTCGCGTGCGGATGAAGCGCGAACCGTATATAGCCTGGCCATCGCAGAAGCACGCGATAACACGCCTCTGTGAAGCGTCCTGTCCATGACGGCGAATAATCGCAGCCGAAAGTGCCATACAGCAACGACAAGGCGTGATTTCCCCAGTCTATGCCAGACTCGATGCGCTCCCTCGTCATGACGTCAAGTCCAGAACGCACAGTGGTGTATTCGCCGCGAATGACTCGAGCAACATCTGCATCCGCAGCAGCAGCATCCGCTTTGACAAGCTCCAAGAACTGCTCCAGCATCGTATTAGTCGCAAGCCCCATACCCACGGCGTCGCGCATTTTGCCGTAGGCGTAGCACTGTATCGTGCCGCCAAGATGATAACCGACGCATGACGGCTCGTTTTCCAATACAAGCCTGCCGAACGCATGGATTTCAGCGATCGTGTCCGTGGCGGCATCTAATTCTCCGCGCTCCAGTTCGCGCTGGGCTTTAAGCCGAAGCAGACGAGCAAAGGCAACAAAAGTAGTAATAGGCGGCATCGAGAATGTCTCATTCGAGGCCAGTAGCGCTTCCGCGCGCTCCGCCGCGTTGGTCAAACTTCTTGCCTTCGCCGCGTAGTATGCTTCATTCGTGAAAGCAACGCCGTAATCCAGGAACTGATTGTCATCCAAGTCAGCCCGATAGTCGCTTGCGACGGAATAGTAGTTCGTGGCGGACATGAAGGTCAAGAAGGCGTTTTCATCGTCCGGCACGTCGTCCAATTCGACGATCAGATCAGCATCGTCCAAGGACAGCCCCGCGACATCGTCGAATCCGCCGATGTAAAGATAGAGTGTGAAGGCAGCGGCCACCAGCAAAACAGCCAAGACGAGAGTCTTCAGAAAGGCGAGGACGTATTTTCGGCAGCTATCCATTCCGCGGTTCTTTACGATAAAAACTCTGCTTTCACCATTCTCCGCCGCACGGGAAGTTGATGATGGGGAACCAGGGAAGAAATCCCTGCGGGTTGTAGTTGAGAAGCCCGATCTGGATTCCGCCGCCGGCATTGACCAGTCCAACCTGAAGACCAGGCAGCCACGGGTTGGGATCGCCTCCTCGATAGCCAAGATTCGATTCAACGTTGAAAACCCCAGCGCTTATTCCGATGTTGCGGCCTGCGAGACTGAGAAAACCAACCTCGAACGCATAGTTGAAGTCACTTACGGCGATGAATCCGGCTTGGGCAAGGTAGTTGTTCGCCACGCTGTTTTCAAGTGAAACAGATGCCAACGCCGAATTCTGGCGAAGGCAGAGCGCACCAACGGACACGACGGTATCAGCCTTTCCATGGACTAACTGGAACGATGGACACAACCCGACCTGAACCGGGGAAAAGTCCAGCGGCAGCAGACCGTCGTTGACTTTCGGCTCAACACTGATGGGGAAATGCGCCCATGCCGTTTCGCAAAAAACAGCAATCAGCCCTGCCGCCAACAACAGCGATTGAAAAGCTCCTCTCTTCATGGTTCACCCCTCCTTCCAGATTGTTTTAGAGCAAATCCGCGGCGCACCTGCCGCTTTCGGCTTATCGTTCGACAACTTCCCAGTGGCCGTTCTTGTCGGCGCCGACGCGGCGGATTTCGCCGGACGACTGAAGGTCCTTCATCTTGCGGGCGATACTGCTTTCGGATACCTGCAGAAGCTCTGCAAGCTCTACATACGTCATAAAAGGATCTGCCCTTAGATTAGACTTGATTTGCAATGCAAGCGACCCGTTGGCAACATAATTTACACTGTCAGAAACAGCCTCTATTTTTAGCAAATCATCTGAACGATCGCCAAATTCAAGAATTTCAGAGGCTCGTTTCTGCAAGAAATCTTCAATTGCATGTAGACGATCAACTGGCAGATTGTAATACTTGTGATGTTTAAACCGAAATCCCCTTAGACGCTCAAGGCTCGCACGCATCTCTGCATTAATGCCGCCTGGGAACCCCAGCCACTTGTCATACAAGGCAGGAGCTACGCGATTGACAAACTTGCGTAAGTCATTGAACTCGTCATGCCGCCGGCCCGGGCAAAACATTGCAAGCGAGAAAAGTCCGTAGCCGTTGTCGAATATGGGTGCGGCTCCGACAATCTCGTTAGTATCGTTGTCGACGAGATAACCGAAGTTCCCCATGTGGCGGTCAGTGTTGAAAATTACGGCATCAAAGAAGAAGATATCCGCAAACCGAGGGTCGGCCAGCGCCTCGTCCCGCGATACGACACGCCCCGCCGGCACATAGCCGTACTTGTCGCTGGTGAAAAGCGGACAAGTGGAGCAAAGACGGCCTTTGAATTTCTCCAGCCCGTATGCAACATGGTCGAGCCCCATTGCCTCGGCAATCTGCGAGGCATAGAATTCGGAATACGGCTCAAAGCCGGCATTGGCAGCACCTTCTGTTCCACCTTTGAACAGGAACACACCCTCGTTGCGTCTGCGCCAGCACTTGACGAGCATTCCGTTCGTCGTAAACTCTGGGGACGTGGTCTCTTCCCTCGCAGGATTGAACTCACCGCGGAAGCCACCGGTAAACGCCATCACTGCAAGCGTCTTGGAGAATGGATTATCGTAAAGGTTGAAGTCCTTCCATGCTCCGGAAAAGCCGTCGGGAACAACCCAGTAGACATCATTTAGCGAAAGACCCTTGCACATCTCGATTATGGCGCGGGTGTCCTTCTGCATGATGCCAAGATTGCCAAGCATCATCTGTATGTAGTGCCGGTGTTTCGGCACCGTGCGCCGCGTGAGCCAGGTCCAGAGCGTTTCGTCATTCGCGACGCCGTGCATTTCAAGCGGGAGGAACCTGCGCTCCGCCTCGTTGACGGAGACGACGCGAACGCCCTGCGGCTCGACCCATTCAAACCGCAGAAGCTCCCGATCTCTATGCCTTAGAACCATCGTCAAATCCTCCTGTCCCGCACATTATACCACATTCCGCGGCGGATGCGCCGCGAACACGGGATCCGGCGCGATTGGCGAGCCGCCGAACACGCGCGCGGCCTCGCGGCAGCCGCCAAGGCATTTCGCGGTCCTGTCGCAGCCGTCGCACATCTTCGGCAGATAGTCGTGCCGCACGTAGTGCATCCATTCCCCGCATTCGGGCAACCGCTCCCACTCGTCCCACTTCACGAACTCGACCGGACTGTGGTTGCAGACGCACAGCATCCCGTTCGGACCGACGGTGAAGAAGTCCGTCGCCGCCGAACAGCCGGTCGTGACGTTGAGATACTCGTATTTCCCAGCGTCGATCATGCAGTCGGGAAGCTCCGTGCCGAAATGCCCGCGGCGATTCGCGCGAGAGAGAACTTCTTCCGCGACATCGGCGGCGTGGCGCACGTCATCCGCCGTCAGCATCAGCTCCGGATGCGAAAGGCCCCGTCCACCGGGAAGGAAGCGGTTCAGGAGAAGCGAATCCGCGCCAGCGACGAGCGCGGCGGAAATCGTCTCGTAGAGCTCCGGCAGGTTGAGCTTCGTGACGGCGATGCCGACGGTCGTCGCGCAGCCGAGCTCGTGCGCCTTGCCGAACATGGAGAGAATGTGTTCGACGGACGTGTCGCTGTCGGTGTTCGCCGCGAAAGACCTCAGGCCCGGCATGCTCATCATGACGTGTATGCCGCGCTCGGCGCAGAACCGCAGGACATCTTCCGTCATGGCGCGTCCGTTGGAGAGAAGCCCCGTCTGCGCCCGCTTCGACGCGAAGTCCATCAGCTCAAGGCACCCTTCCTTCAAGAGTGCCTCGCCCCCGGTGAACGAAAACTGCGTCACGCCCGCAGACGCATACGTATCGATAAGCCGCTTCCACTCATCGACTTCCATCTCCGGCCCGGGCTTCAGCATTCCCGCGAACCACGGGCACGAGCAGAACCTGCACGCGTGGTTGCAGCGGTACGTCATCTCCAGGACGGCGACAGATGGAAGGAGCGTTGTCATATATCGACCTCGACCTTTACATCATCTGCATCAAAAGACCGAATAAGAGGATCAGACTCGCCAGGTTCCAGCAATTTGAGATAAAAAGGGTCGGACCCTTCTGTATATGTTTTACTGTATATGTTGTATTCATACCAGGACATCCTTCCCCTTGCGCAGAAGCCTGTAGCGCTGCAACGGCGACCTGGGCTTCTTGGGTAGGGTCTGCGAGCTCGCCCCTGCTTCTCTCCCCTGTCGCGAGTATTGCCAGCAATCTTTTCTTCCTCATGACGGCATGCAATCTACCAAATCCCACAGCCAACAGTCAAGCATATACAGTAAAACTTATACAGAAGGGTCGGACCCCTTTGCCCCCAATACGGAGAGGAGAAAACTTACGCTTTTACCCCCCCCTGCGGTTTTTACCAATTATCGTGTTCATCGATAGTTATCCCTTATGAGTTTTCACTGTTTTACCACACCAATCTTCGCATGACAATTATCATTCCGCCAATGCGCAGCCTTAGTCCAGCGGGCGGAGGTAGAACCGCCCGATCACGCGCGATGTGCTCATTGTGCTGATGAAGGCGCTCGGGTCGATCTTTTTGCAGATTGAGTAGATGTAGGCTGTGTCGTCCGCAGCCACAACGGAGTAGACGACGCTCACGCCCTGCCCTGAATAGCCGCCCACACCATGCACCACCGTCGCGCCGTGGTGGCTAACACGATAGATTGCCTCGCAGACTCGCTTGGGCTCCGTAGTCACAATGAGCAGCGTCTGGTGCTGGTAGGTGCGGTACATGAGGTGGACGACTTGAAGCGTCACGAATTGATAGACGATCGAGTAGAGCGAGCCCGCCCAGCCGAACACAAAACCGCCCGCAAGCAGAATCGACGCGTTGATGGCGAGGACAATCCCCCAGGTCTCGCGCCCCTTCTGCTCCGAGAGGTAGATGGCGATGAAGTCCGTGCCGCCTGTCGTGGCGTTCATCAGAAAGCAGAGAGACATCGCGAAGCCGAACACGATTCCGCCGAAGATCGACGTCAAGAAGGGGTCTGTGGCCAGGCGCGAGAGGTCGCTTGCCGAAATGAACGACATCAGCGCGTGAATCGGCAAAACGTCCGTAAAGAGCCCGGTCATGAAGATGACGTAGAGCGACCTAAACGTAAAGCGCCTCCCGATGAAGCGGAACCCGACCCACACCGGCACCGCGTTCAGCGCAAGGTTGATGGGAGAGAACGGAACGACATACCCGAACCCTGCCGCATCGGCAAACCGCTGAACGATGCGCTGGAGAAGCATGGAAAGCCCAGTCGCACCTGCCGGATAGAGGCCTCCCCATTCGACAAACGTGCGGTAGTTTATCGCCATCAGAATCGACGCGAACGTCAATGCGGCAAAAGTGGCGGCCGTCCTCCGGCGCTCGACGCCAACCGATCTCCAAACACCTACCATTGGCTCAATTGTATATTATTCCCTTTCATAGAATTCTTTCGGCTCCCTTTTCTCTTTACCCTTTACCCTTTTCTCTTTACCCTTCACCCTTCACTCACCTCACAACTCAACAACGACATATCCGTAAGGCTCGAGTTTAACGGACTCTCCGTTAAGTGAAAAACCTTCAGATAAGATCGGCTTGCGCTTTTTGTCAAACGTCACTTTAGACGGAACGAATTCAACAGTCTTTTTAGTGAGATTCGCGGCCACGAACGCGCGGCGGCCATCGGCGTGACGCGTAAAGGCGATGACGCCGCTTGCCTCGCCGTCAGTAATCCACTCCATTGGCGCATCCTGAAACAGCGCGTCGCGGTGACGCAAGTCGGCAAGTGCGCGAATAAGCGCGAGGCGCTTCTGCCCGGCAGGTTGGAGAGCGCGGGCCCAATCTACGGTTTTGCGGGCGCGGGCGATATCTTCCACCGGAGCAAAGAAAGTATTAAGCGAGTTATCGGCGATTTCGTTGCCGTTAAATACGAGCGGCAGCCCGCGACGCAGGAACGTAAGCACAAACGCGGCATTACCCGCCTCCACGGGATTTACCCTGTCAAACCGATATCCCCAGTCGTCCGTTGCCGTATCGTGATTATCCATATAGCAGAACATCAACGACTCTGAAGGAATCTTCGCTTCGTATTCGCGGACTCCAACCATCTTCTGATCAAGCGTTTTATTCTTTGCTTTCCTCTGTTCCGGCAACTGTGGAGTCAGGAAGTTTCGTATCGCTCTGCTCCACGGCCAGGCATAGCAGGCGTCAAACGCCTTTTCAAGATATTCAGGATTAACGCCCTCGTTGATCATGACCAGATCGGGTTTAACCTTCTGGCACGCCGTCACCGCCTCCACCCAGAAATCAAGAGGAACCCTGTCGCCGACATCGCAGCGGAAGCCGTCGCACCCGAGGCGTATCCAATGAAGCATCGAGTCTATCAAATACTTGCGCACGCCCTTTGATTCAAAATTAAGGTAGGGGAAATGCCATTTCGTCGTGCGCACCGAGCCGTCCGCGTTCTTCTGGAAGGCGTCGGGGAACATATCTTTAATCACATTGTTCGGCCCGCAGTGAAGATACACAAGATCAATATAGACCTTCATCCCAAGTTCATGCGCCTTATCATTGAACGCCTTGAAATCGGCGTCCGTGCCATATTCCAGATCAATCTTGTCGTAATTTGAAATACGATAAGGATTCTTCGGGGTATGATAGGCGCTCTTCTTTTGACGCGGGCTCCAACCCGTCTCATCCATATCGCGATCCATCTCAACAAAGGGAGTGAGATAGACAATATCCACGCCAACGGAACGAACATGTTCAAGCATTTCCATCGCTGAGCGGAAATTACCGTCACGGGTGAAATTGCGCAGAACAATCTGATAGACAACCGCCTTTTTAAGATACTCAGGCGTAGGGCGCATAGCGCCCATCGCCAAAGAAGCCGCCAACGAGGCAACCATACACAACATAATTTTCTTCATTTCAATTCTCCTCTCTTTTCTCATCTCTCAT
>JAZSLQ010000076.1:0-3941 GCA_045535455.1 Kiritimatiellia bacterium
GGGCGTGCCTTCCTTCGCTTTTCCCTCCGCTTTCGGTCCCTGTCCTTCTTCTTCAGAACCTCCTTCCTCCACCTCGACAGCTTGCCTTTCCAATTTGACCCACGAGATTGTACAACTTCCCTGCCTGGCTCGTTGATACAGCTTGGTGATTTTGCTATACTACAAGCATGAAACCTGTCGAACGAATCAACTTTGCGGTCGTCGCCGTTACGGCGGCGCTATTTCTCGCCATCGCGGTCTTAGTCGCGTTCAGCACGTCGAGGATGATGGAGAGCGAGGCGCGCAGCACGGTCGAGAACGTTGTGAAGGCGGCGGTTGGTCGCATCGACCGCCAGATGGCGTCGGTCGAGAGCGCCGTGGAGAACTCGGCCTGGATCGTGGGGGAAAGACTCGCCGATCCCGACTATATGTTCAGGATTACGGGTGAGCTCGTGCAGAACAACCCGTTCATAGTCGGCAGCACGATCGCCTTCGAGCCGAACTTCTTCCCGTCGAAGGGATACTACTACTCCGCCTTTTCCTACAATGACGAAAAGGGCGAGATAAAGCGCATCCAGCAGGGCGGCGAGACGTTCAAGTACCATGGCATGGACTGGTACCGCATACCGAAGGAGACAAAGAAATCCTCGTGGTGCGAACCGTATTTCGACGCGGGTGGCGCGGAGGTGATGATGTGCACCTATTCCGTTCCGCTCATGGATAAGGACGGGAATGTCTACGCCGTACTCACCGCTGACGTTGCGCTCGACGACCTGACGCGCCACATGGCGACTATCAAGCCGTATCCAAACTCCTACACCGTTCTTTTGTCGCAGGAGGGCAAGCCGCTTGTCGACGCTCCCGCCGATGCCACCACGGCGCGCAACACTGTGATGATAGCCGGAAAGGCCAGCAACGGCTGGACGGTGGAGCTCATCTGCCCCCTGTCCAACATACTGCAGAGCGCGCGCAGCCTCGTCCTGCGGATAGCGATGTTCTCGATCGTCGGACTCGGACTCATCTTCTTCGTCTCGTGGTCATTCTCGACGCGACTCCAGCGCGTGACCGTGGCCAACGAGCGTCTCAGCAGCGAGCTCGGAATCGCTCGGAAGATCCAGTCGAGCGTGCTGGCGCGCAAGGCGCCGTCGTACCTCGGGACGACCCTGCGGCCTGCGCGGGAGGTAGGTGGTGACTTCTACGACTTCCATGAGAAGGAGGGTCTTCTCTATTTCGCGGTGGGCGATGCGTCTGGCAAGGGCATACCCGCGGCGCTGTTCACCTTCCTGGCGGATGCGGGGTTCCGCATGGCGGCGGACATGGGCCTGCCGCCGGACGAGATCGTCGCCCGCATCAATGCGCTTCTCTGCAGGGATAATTATGCATGTATGTTCGTTACTCTTTTCGTTGGTCGTCTGGACCTCTCTTCCGGGCGGATAGAGTACTGCAACGCGGGTCACATGCCGCTCGTCGTCATGCGGCCAGGCGGTGGCGCGGAGTTCCTGCCGGCGAAGCGCAATGTCGCCGCCGGAATCATGGACGGATACAGGTATGCGATGCAGGAGGCTGTGTTTGAGCCGGGTACAAAGCTGCTGGCCTACACGGACGGCGTCACCGAGGCCGAGCGGTCAGACCACGAGCAGTATGGGGAGAAGCGGCTGCTGGCGTTCGCGTCCGCGCACGCAAAGGATACACCGAGCGTCTTTGTCGAGAACATGGAGCGGGATTTGGACGCCTTTACGGCTGGCGCAGAGCAATCCGACGACATAACGGCTCTCGCCGTCTTCGTAGGGTCGGGCGCTGTATAAGACCCGCGTGAATTTTAGCCGGCTTATGCCTTCTGCTCGACTTCCGAGCCGGTGCCGCGAATCTTTATGTGGAGCTCGCGGAGCTGCTGCTCGGTCACGTAGTTGGGCGCGCCCATGAGGAGGTCCTGCGCCTTCTGGTTCATCGGGAAGGCGATGACCTCGCGGATGTTGGGCGTGTCGGTGAGGAGCATCACCATGCGGTCAACGCCGGGGGCGATTCCGCCGTGCGGCGGCGCGCCGAACTGGAACGCGCGGTGGAGCGCGCCGAACTTCTTCACTACGTCGTCCTTCGTGTAGCCCGCGATCTCGAACGCCTTGTACATCACCTCGACCTGGTGGTTGCGGATCGCGCCCGAGGAGAGCTCGATGCCGTTGCAGACGACGTCGTACTGGTACGCCTCGATCGTCAGCGGGTCCTTTGTGTTGAGCGCCTCGAGTCCGCCCTGCGGCATCGAGAAGGGGTTGTGCGAGAAGATGATCTTGCCGGTCTCGGGATCCTTCTCGAAGAACGGGAAGTCGACGATCCAGCAGAAGCGGTAGACGTTGTGCTCGCGGATGTCGTTCGTCATGTGGTCTGCGATGTCGGTGCGCACCAGCCCCGAGAGGCGGTTGCACTCGTCGACGTCGGCGGCCATGAAGAAGAGCGCATCGGTTGGCTCCATGCCGGAGATCTTCTTCATTTCTTCGAGCTGGTCCGCGGAGAGGAACTTCGCGATGGGGCCCTTAAGCTCGCCTTCCTTCGTCCAGCTGATGTAGCCAAGTCCCTTGCCGCCGTTCTCCTTGACGAACGCCTCTCGCTTGTCGAACCAGGTGCGTGTCTCGACGCCGACGATTCCCTTGACGAGAAGGCCCTTGACGAGCCCGCCGTTCTTGACGCAAGATGCGAACGCCTTGAAGTCGGCCTTCGCGAAGAAGTCGGACATGTCGATCCACTTGAGCGGATTGCGGAGGTCGGGCTTGTCGGAGCCGTACGTCATCATCGCGTCGCGGTACTTGATGCGCGGCCACGGCGCCTCGGTGCACTCCCACGTCGAGAACTTCTTGAAGGTCTTCCCGACGACATCCTCGACGACGGCGAAGATCTCGTCCTGCGTGACGTAGGACATCTCGATGTCCATCTGGTAGAACTCGCCGGGAGAGCGGTCGGCGCGCGCGGCCTCGTCGCGGAAGCACGGCGCGATCTGGAAGTACTTGTCGAAGCCCGAGACCATCAGGAGCTGCTTGAACATCTGCGGCGCCTGCGGAAGGGCGTAGAACATGCCGCGGTGGATGCGGCTCGGCACGAGGTAGTCGCGCGCGCCCTCGGGCGACGAGGCGGTCAAAATCGGCGTCTGGAATTCGTGGAATCCCTTCTCCCACATCTGCTCGCGGAGGAAGCGGATGACTTCCGAACGGAGGATGATGTTCTTGTGGAGCTTCTCGCGGCGAAGGTCGAGGAAGCGATACTGGAGTCGGACGTCCTCAGACTCGTCGGCCTTTTCGTCGGGGATGTAGAGGGGCGTTACCTGCGAGGCCGACTCCATCACGAGCTCGTTCGCCTCGATCTCGATCTCGCCTGTCGGGAGCTCGGGGTTGATCGTGTCGGGAGTCCTGAGCTTAACCTCGCCCGTCACTGTGATGACGGATTCGAGGTGCGCCTTCTCGACGAGGCCGAAGAAGCTCCTGGAGGGATGCACGACGATCTGCGTGAGGCCGTAGTGGTCGCGGAGGTCCACGAAGAGGATGCCGCCATGGTCGCGGAGGCGGAACATCCAGCCGGAAAGTCTGACAGTCTTGCCCGCGTCAGAGGCGCGGAGCTCGTTGCATGTATGTGTGCGATAGGGATGCATCAATTTTCTCCTGAGAAATTGTCGTATTATACCATAAATTGGCGTGCCGTGCTCACGTGGCTATGCAATAGCGAGCATTGCCTCGATCGCCTTGCGTGCGCGGACAGACATTTCTTCCGGCACCGTGACGCGCGTCTTCATCTCGCGCAGGGCTTCCGCGAGGTTTTCAAGCGTCGTCTTTTTCATACCGAGTTTGCCACTTTGCTGACTGACTAATCTTCAAAATGTTGCGGCCCCTATTGACCGAAGTGCACAATCTATTGTATAATATCTTCGTTGTTATCAAATTATCATATTGCTACGCCTATGCACATCGAACAATACAGGT
>JAZSLQ010000231.1:0-5158 GCA_045535455.1 Kiritimatiellia bacterium
TGAATACAAATTTTGTCTTCCTAAGACCGCTTGGCCTCCGACTTAGCTCGACACCTACCAGCTCCAGATGGGCACGACGCTCCTCATCGAGGACGGCGCAGAGGTGAAGAAGGGCCAGAAGGTCGCGACGTGGGATCCTCACTCCGTCCCTGTTCTTTCCGAGGCGGCCGGCGACATCGTGTTCGCAGACTTCGAGGAAGACGTCTCCGTCAAGACCGAGACCGACCGCGCGACCGGCGCCAAGACGCTCGTCGTCCTTCCGACTTCCGAGTCCAACCTCCACCCGCGCATCGAGATCCGCGGCGCGGACGGCAAGATGCTCGACTCGCACGACGTCCCGACGGGCGCCATCGTGATGGTGCGCGACGGTATGAAGGCGACCCCCGGCATGCTTCTCGCGAAGACGCCTCGTGAAGCGGCGAAGACGCGCGACATCACCGGCGGCCTTCCGCGCGTCGCCGAGCTCTTCGAGGCCCGCCAGCCCAAGGACGCGGCCGAAATCGCGAAGATCGAGGGCGAGATCGAGTTCGGCGAGAACGTGCGCGGCAAGCGCTGCGTGAAGGTAGTCGACGACGTCACCGGACTCGTCGAGGAGCACTTCATCCCGATGGGCAAGCAGATCGTCGTGTTCAAGGGCGACCGCGTGAAGAAGGGCCAGCAGCTCACCGAAGGCCCGGTCATCCCGCAGGAGATCCTCGAGGTCTCGGGTCCGCAGGAACTCGAAAAGTACCTCGTCAACGAAGTGCAGCAGGTCTACCGTCTCCAGGGCGTCGAGATCAACGACAAGCACATCGAGATCATCGTCCGCCAGATGCTCCGCAAGGTCCGCATCACGAACCCGGGCGACACCGACTTCCTCTGGGGCGAGCAGGTCACGCGCCAGACGTTCCTCAAGGTGAACGAGCAGATGATGGAGGAAGGCCGCCGCCCGGCGGAGGCCCAGCCCGCGCTCCTCGGCATCACCAAGGCCGCGCTCGAGACAGACTCGTTCATCTCAGCCGCGTCCTTCCAGGACACGACGCGCGTCCTCACCGAGGCCGCGACGATGGGCAGGGTCGACGAACTCCGCGGCTTCAAGGAGAACGTCATCCTCGGCCACCTCATCCCCGGCGGCACCGGCTTCCCGCTCCACCCCTACCTCAAGCTCGTTCCGCTCTGCGACGCGATCAGCGACGAGGAGATGGAGCAGCTCCGCGAGGAGCAGCGCAAGCGCCACGAGGAGCTCTACGGCATTCCGGCGGGCACAATCGCCGGCGAAGAGGAGGACGACGACGAGTCCGACATGCAGCTCCAGCCCGAGCTCATCAACGACACGGGCGACGTGTCGGCTGATGGCGCCGGTCCTACCATGTCCGACGACCTCGGTGCCACCGACGGCGGCGACGACCTCCTCGGCTAACGAGATCCGGCTTCAGTCCGGCAATAAAAAAGGCGCGGCAGTTTTGCCGCGCTTTTTTCTTCTCGTCCGCTCTTTCCCTCGTCCGCTCTTTCCCTCGTCCGCCTTTCCCCCTCGTCCGTCCAACTGCTTCTCAACCACAATAAAACTGCTCCACAAATATTTTCCATCCATTCAACAACCACGTTCCAACCACGACTCAACCATCCTTCGGGTCG
Organism: Kiritimatiellia bacterium; assembly: GCA_045535455.1. Taxonomy (GTDB): domain Bacteria; phylum Verrucomicrobiota; class Kiritimatiellia; order RFP12; family UBA1067; genus UBA1067. The sequence goes on from JAZSLQ010000231.1 coordinate 1,615, forward strand.
AATACAAGAACGACACGATCCTTGGCGTGGCGCCGCGGCAGATTTGCCGCAAGGTTTTCGCCAAATTAGGGGATTTTGCGGTCGGCGCTGGGTGGGTGGCCGTAGTAGGCGGTGTAGGCGCGGGTGAAGTAGCTTTGCGTCGAGAAGCCGGTTCGTGCGGCAAGCTCCTTTACGTTGTAGCCGCCGAGGTCCATGAGTCGTTTCGCCTCGCGCATCTTGACCGAGAGGATGTACTTGTTCGCGCTCATGCCGAACGTCTTGCGGATCGCGCCTTGGAGCGTCGGCTGCGATACGCCGTCGACATCGGCGAGGTCTGAGAGCGCAATGGGCTTGGAGACATTGGAGTCTATGAGGAGCAGCGCCTTTGCCAGCCACGGCGGATCGACCGGATAGACCCTGGTTGATTCGCGCTCGACGATTCCGAGCGGGGGAATGAGCACCGACTGCCGCTCGTTCGCCTTCTCCGGATGGTCGATCATGTCTTCAAGCATCTGCAAGGCGGTATAGGTCAGGAGGCGATTGTTCTCTGCGACGCTCGAAATGGCTTTTCCAGCGGACGAGCATATCATGACGCTGTTGCAGACGCCCATGACGGCGATGTCGTCCGGGACGGCCCGCTTTGCGCGAAGGCACGCCTGGATCGCCAGCGCCGCCGTCATGTCGCTTTTGCAGAGAAGCGCCGTCTTCGGCGGAAGAGTCGGAATCCACTCGTCCAAGTAGGAGGGAAGCGTGACACGCCCCGATTCAATCGCGGTCTTGTTCAGCTTTTCAAAGTCGCACATGATGCAGCCGAATCCGGCTTTCTTCAAGGTGCTTGAAAACGCCTTCCCCATAACGTCGAAGCACGAGAGGTCGCCGCCTATGCTGCAGAACGCGAAGTTGACGAACCTGTGGTATAGAAACCATTCCGCCGCCATTGCGCCTTCTGCCTTGGCGTCGGCATCGACGTATGAGGCGCGTGGGTCGTCAAGTTCCGTGGTGCAGACAATCGGCCGTTTGGTCGTCTCGCGCAGCTTGGTGTATGTCCCGGGGTGGTGGATGCATGCGAAAATGCCGTCGCATTCGGACAAGGAGACGAGGAAGTCTGGTGACGAATCTGGCAAAAACCGTATTGCGCAGTTGCGGTGTTCCCGAGCATACTGGTTTGCATACGAGAGCAGATAGGTGGTGATTTCAGGGTTGTGACTCTGCGTGAAGAAGGCGATGACCTTCGTCTTTTCCCCCGTCAGCAGACTGTCTATCGCTTTTGCCACGTGCGCTTATTTTACAAATTGCCCGCTGACGGACAACTGTGCACAGCGGTTTTCGGATTTTGGACAGCCATGGGGTCAGGCCCCATGGCTGTCCTCTTCATATTTCCTGTCGGGCGAATCGAATGCACGATGATAGAGTGCGGTGAATCACGCCATATCCAAAGCGATTGCTCTAGTTGTGGCGTAATTGAATGGTCGATATTGCCAAATCGGCAAGTATTTGCTATGATATGGCGGAAATGCAAGAAGGAGACATATGATTGGCCGCAAAAAAGAGCTTCAAATTATTAGGGATTGCGTGGCAGCAGACAAGTCGCGTCTTGTTGTAGTGTATGGGCGTCGGCGCGTTGGCAAGACCTTTCTTGTGCGAGAGGCGTTTGACTATAAATTCACGTTCACGCACACCGGTCTTGAGGATGGGAATCTGTCTGACCAACTTTCGGCCTTTTGGCGGTCAATCAAGCGGCAGTTCAACTGCGAATGCAAGCGTCCCGAGGACTGGGCTGAGGCGTTTGAATTGCTCAAGGACGGCATCGAGCGCAGCAATGATGTCCGCAAAAGCGTGTTTATCGACGAACTGCCGTGGATGGATACGCGAAACTCAGGTTTTGTCGGTGCGCTGGCAGATTTCTGGAACGGATGGGCGAGCGCTCGCAAGGACGTCGTGATGGTTGTTTGCGGAAGCGCAGCTGCATGGATGGCAAAAAAAGTGCTCCATAATCGCGGTGGCCTTTTTAATCGCGCGAACCGGACAATATACCTCAAGCCGTTCACGCTGTGGGAATGCGAGTGCTATCTTGAATCCGAGGGCTTTGCCATGGATCGCAAGGACATTGTCGCCGCCTACATGGTTTTCGGTGGATCACCGTACTATTGGAGTCTTCTTGAAAAGGGAGAGAGCCTTTCGCAGAACATTGACAGGTTGTTCTTTTCCGACAATGCCGAGCTTGGCGACGAGTTCTCAAAGCTCTATCGCTCGGTATTCAAGAATCCTGAAGTGTACATGGAGGTCGTGAACGTTCTCGGCACGAAAAAGGCGGGCATGACTAGAGGACAGATAATAGACGCAATGCCTGGCATGGGCAGTTCGGGGGCGCTTACTGAATGCCTTGAGAATCTTGAGCGCAGCGGCTTCATCCGCAGGTATTCAGAGACAGGGAAAGCTAAGCGTGAAAGCCTTTATCAGCTTATAGACAATTTCACGCTGTTTTATTTCCGCTTTCTCAAGGACTGCAGTGGCAGGGATGCGCTGCGCTGGTCGCATCTTGCAAAGGATCAACGGCGTGTGTCTTGGGAAGGTGTTGCTTTTGAGCGGGTATGCCTTCTACACAGTGCACAGATAAAACAGGCCTTGGGCATTGGCGGCGTTGCATCCGAGGAGTCGGCGTGGAGTTGCAGGTCGATATCGGGCGGGTTGTCCGGCGCACAGATTGACCTTGTGATCGAGCGGGCGGATCGGGTGACAAACCTGTGCGAAATGAAATTCGCTTCGGAACCGCATTTTATCAGCAAGGATGAGGCAGATGGAATACGCAACAAGGTTGCCGCATTCAAGATTGCTACAGGCACGAAAAACGCCTGCCATGTCACATACGTCACGACGTACGGAGTGCTTGAGGGCAAGAACAGCTCTGTTGTGCAGTCGCAGGTTGTTATGGACGACCTTTTCAAGGAATAGAAATTTATGGGGACACACCCCGCGAATGCATTGTAAAACGGCCGTTTGACTGTTTTTGTCAAAACAACATCAACACCGGAATACAACTGGTCAAGAACGGCGAATATGGTCTTTCTTTCCTTGTCGAAGGGCTGTAAGGGAGTTGTTTTACGCTTTTGCCATGTGCGTTTATTTTGCCAAATTTCCCGCTGACGGACAAATTCCCGTCGTCAAGCGGAACGCTGCTGCCCATAGTCGAGAAAGCCGTCCGCTGCGGCGCGGTATTCGTAGTCAGGTAAGAGCAAGTCAACGCCGCAAATGCGGCTGCTTCGCAACCAAGAGAATCCTCACCTAAACTGCAATTGCAGAATAGGTGAGGATTTCCCGTTTTCTGAACTGATGGCGGTGCGTTCATCATAAGGGCACGGTTTTGCGTTTTCTGCAGAACCGTGCCCTTGTGGGTAATGAGTAAACTTATGATATATGGTATAACCCGAGTTTGCCACTTTGCTGACTGACTAATCTTCAAAATGTTGCGGCCCCTATTGACCGAAGTGCACAATCTATTGTATAATATCTTCGTTGTTATCAAATTATCATATTGCTACGCCTATGCACATCGAACAATACAGGT
>JAZSLQ010000272.1:0-7069 GCA_045535455.1 Kiritimatiellia bacterium
TGACGTAATCGCAGCCCTCGACGCCTTCGACAGTGTAGCTTTTCTGCCGGATGCCGTAGACGCTCAAGCCCTCTATTGGCACGGATTCGACCAACGCCATATGCGCCCCCTTACGCCTGAATCGCGTCGCGCATCGACTGCATTTCCGCCTGGCGGACTGCATTCATCAGCTGGACGACGTTGTTCACAAGCTCCTCGGCCTGGTTGAAGAGGTCCCTTGTCTGGTCGAGTTCCTCCTCGGACTTCTTCTGCTGTGCGCCCATCTTCGTCGCTTCCGCGTTGAGGAGCTGCGACCAGTTCTGCACGAAGTTCTGCCCGAAGCCGCCGATCGCCGCGATCAGGCTGTTGTACGCCTGCGCCTTTGTGATCGTGTTGCTGGCGTTGATGTAGTCAACGCTGTTCGCGCGCGTCTGCTGCGTGGAGAGGTACCTGCTTCTCGCGTCCTCAACGTCGGCGAGATGGGCCTTGGAGTCGGTGAGTCCCGGCTGCATGAGCTTCGCGTTGCCGTACGCGCGGGCGTAGGTGAGTTGGTTCTGCGCCTTGTCGAGCTTCGCCTCCGCAGCCTTGATATCGGCCTTCGAGCCGGTCTTGATCGCCTCGTTGTAATCCTTCAGCGCGGAATCGTAGGAGCTCTCGAACTTCTGGACCTCGAGCTTGATCTGGGCGCGAAGGTTCTGCTTCGCCGTTTCCAGATCGACTTTCAGCCGGCCGGTCTTCTCCGCGAATTTCGCGTACGCGCCGTCGCAGGCCGTCCTGACGTTCTCCACGAGCGTCGCGTGCGAAGGATCGGTCGTGAGATTGACGTCGTTGAGCTGCGGGAACTGCTGTCGGAGATCCAGCATCCTGCTGGTGGCGTCAATGGACTGGCTGGCATTCGGGTCGGTCATCTGCTCGATGAAGAACGCCTTGTCCTCCACCGAAAGACCCTGGATGTTGTCGAGCTTCGCCATCTCCGCCTTGTAGGCGTCGAGCTTCGTGACGGCCGTCTTCACGTCGGCGAACTCGGGAGCGTCGAGAGCCGCCACGTCCGCGGACGTCACGGTTTCGGCGCTTCTTCCGAGCGAATCCGCCGTGATCTGCATAGAGTTCGAGTTCTGCAGTGCGTCCTTCGTTTCGGTGAACTTCGCCTGTGCGTTCCTGAACTCCGCGCTGTTGGCGAAGCCGGTCTCGACTTCGCTCTGGACGGAGTGGCCGTTCGCAAGGGACGGCTTGTTTCCGATCTGCTGCTGCACCTTGGCGAGCTGCTTGTCGGCGTTGCCCTGGTTGTTGGCCGCCTTGATCATGTCCACGTTCTTGCTCGCGGCGTCGAGACCGGCCGTCTTCTCCGTTCCGAGCTGCGCATTGAAGGCCTTGGCCTGCTGGTAGAGCGAGATGAACGTCGCGGCGGTCTGGAGCGCGCAGCAGATTGCGCCTGCTATCATGCCCGTCACCGCGGCGGAGCGTTGCGCAGCCGCCTGGTCCAGGATGCTCTTCTGGATGGACAGGTTCTCCGCAAGGCGCATCTCGCGCGTGGCGTCGCGCTGCTTCTGCGCGACCTCGACGAGAAGCGCCATCATCTTGTAGAGGTCGAACATCGCGCGCCTAATGTTGCTCTGCGCGCTGTCCTTCGGCATCGCGGCGAGAGTCTTGGTGAGCGTCTCGCTGAGCGTGTCGTGGAACAACTTGATCTGCTCCTCGGTGAGATTGAGGCTCGTGTCGGCCGCGAGCTTCTGGCAGAGCGAGTCGATCGCCGCCTGGTCCACCGTCTCGGGGATGTCGAGGTCGTCCGGTATCCTGATGGTGACCGGCGTCTCGACTCCGTCCACGGTCCGGGTGATCGTGACGTTCGTCGATCCCGCGACGCCGTCGGCGCCTTCGGTCTTCGTGACCTCGCCGAGCTTGCCGAGGAGCGCGTCCCAGTTGACCGCTCCTGCATTTCCATTTACTTGAAGGCTCATTGTCTGGCTCCTTTAAGCTTTAAACTTCTAACTTACGCCATCGCGCCCATGTTGTTCGCGATCGCAGTCTGCGTGTCTGTCGCGGACGAAAGCATCTCCGCCACCTGCGAGATCGCCTGCTGGAGCATCTGGAGGATCTGATTGAGTTCCTCTTCGCACTCGTCGAGGCGCTGCTTGAGCGCGGTGATGTACTTCTCCGTCTCCGAGACATCGGCCTGCGACATACCCGCCTTGTAGCTGTTGTATGCCCCCACGCCGCTTGCGACGCCTGAGCCGATTCCGACGATCGTCATGGTCAGCGCAACTGCGGCGCGGATCTTGTCCATCGCCTCGACGGTGACCTTGAGACCCTTCGCGGTGTCTGCGATGCCCTTGGCCACGCTCGAGACGGCCGACGCGCCGCCGCCCGCGAGGCCGGCGCCGAGGGAGGCCGCCATAATCGCGACGGTGATGAGCACCTGCGCGAGGATCTGCGACGCCTGCTTGCTGAGCCCCAGGCTCTCAAGGCCCTTGGCGAGCTTTTCGACGATCTTGTCCATCACGCCAGTCTCGTTGAGCACCTGGCACCCGATCGCGATCGCCGCACCGATGACCGGACCGACTGCGAGGCCGCCCGTAGCGATGCACGCGACTACTGCCGCGACGACCGCGAGAGCCGTCATCAGCCAGCCGAATATCTTGCTCGCCTTGCGGGACTCGGCCGCCTTGTCCATGTCCTTGAGGGACTTCTCGATCTTCTCGGAGCGGTTGTTGCGCTCCGACTCGAGTGCGTCCTTCTGCATGTCGATGCGCTCCTTGGCCATCGCCGTCTGACGCTCCTCGTTGTCCATCTGGATGTACGAGAGGAGTTTCTCGAGGTTCTGCTCGAGCTGCTTGATGTCGGCGGGGTTGTCAAGGGCCGGAACGCCCGTAGAGCCGGTCGGCCTGCCGGTTTCGGCGCCGTCGGCGCGCTGGTTCGTGTTGACGCTGACGTTGCGTCCGCCAAGAAGCGCTGCGATATCCTTGATGGTCTCGGTCGCCTTGTCGGAAAGGCCAAGACCCTTCGCGAAGTTGGCCGTCTGGTCTATCGTGCTCGGCATCTTGCCCGCCGGAATGCTGTTGATTTCTCCTGCCATTGGTTGGATCCTTTCGTTGTTGGTTTGAAAGTCTGAATGTCTGTGGTTGTTGCCCTGTTCGCCCTGTATACACTTATAACCGCACAAGGTTACAAACTTTTTTCACCCATTCGACTTTCAACTGTTCAACTATTCTTCAATCTTGAATTCTTCCTCGCCGATCGCCTTGCGGAGCTCGGCGGCCTTGGCGCGGTATTCACGTCCGAGGTCCGTGTTCGCCGGGCAGTAGTGCTCGAGCGCCATTATCGCGCTCGCCGCGTTCCCCTTGTCGCCGAGCGCGAGATAGCACTCCGCCGCGTGCAGCTGCGGCTTCGGGTTCTCGAGATCGAGGAACGAGGAGTATCCGTACGAGGCGATCGCCTTCTGGTAGTCCTTCTGGGCCTGCTGAACCGCTCCGAGCGCGAACCAGTACTTCGTGCTCAGGTGGTCGAAGAGGACAAGGAACTCGAAGAGCTTCTGCGCTTCCTCGAACTTGCCTGTCGTGTAATAGCCGAAGCCGAGGGAGTAGACCGCCTCGAGCTCGTCGTTGGTGATGCCTCGCACTTCCTTGAGAGTCGCTCCGTTGGCAAACGATTTGGCGGCTGCAGCAATCTTCTCTTCGGTTATCTTGTCCATGTTATCTCCTTTTGTTTTTATTGGTTTTACAGTGATTCAATGTTTAAAAGTTGAAAAGTTCAAAAGTTTAAAAGTTCAAAAGTTCAAGAGTTCAACTTTCAACTTTCAACTCCCTCTACACCGTCGCGATTCTGTTCGCCTCGATGGTGTCGGTGAGCTCGCGCTCGATCTTGTCGAGCGAGTCGCGTATCGCGGCGAGCGGATCGTTCGCGGCGAGTTTCTCCGCCTCCTTGCGGGCCTCCTCCGCGCTCTCCGGCTTCTCCGGGGGCGTCAGCGTCGTGAGCTCGTTCGCGATCGTCTTGAGCGTGTTCTCGCCGATCGAATTCACGATGGCCGATATCTTGCCCTTCACTTCGGCTATCTCGTTCTTCGTCTTGGCTATCTTGCCCTGGATGTCGTCCATCGTCTTTTCCTTGGCGACAAGCTCCTCGCGCACGAGCTTCTGCTCCTCCACCATCTTGTTGTGATCCTTGCCGTCCTTCACGGCCTGCTCGATCATCTTCTTAAGCTGGTCGATCTTCGCCTCAAGGATGGCCATTTCCGCCTTAGTCTTCGCCTCGTCGTCCGTGTAGCCCTTGAGATCCCCCTCCAGTTCGCTCAGCTTCTCCGCGAGCGCCAGTCCCGACTCGAGCGCGGATTTCTGCGCCTCGTCCAGCGACTGTCCGATGGAAGTAAGCGACGTCATCAACATAAGGAACCTCGTGCGCTCGCTCTCGCTCTTGAGCTTGGCGACAAGCGCCTCGAGGTCGGACATTTCAGCGCTCGTGACGGTTAGCGAGGCTCCGCCGAGCAACGCCGCAAGGGCCTTCCCCTGTTCTGTGGGCGCGGGAAGATCTGGCGCGGACATTTGGATAGAGCCCGCGAGTCTTGTTGTGTCAAGTTGTATGCTCATGGTTTTTTCCTTTCTGCATTGTATACACGCCAAATCCGAAAAGGTTACATTGTCGAAGATATTATACTAAATTTTACATCTGTTTTGTGAAAATATCGTTCAAGTTGCAGAAACATCTTCCTGCCGCAATAGAGCTTGCCGGGCACCGCCTTGCGCTTGCACCTGTTGCCGGACTTCGTAACGGAATGGCACTGGACGCGCTGCGCCACCGCCACGACGTCGTTCGTAGACAAGACGACCTTTGTCTCGTCTCCCGCGCACGCAGACAACGCGACCGTAAACGCCATCAGGAATATCACGCCTCTCATTTCTATGCCTCCCTTCTCATGTTCGCGATCGCCACGCCGCCGAGAATAAGAACTCCGCCGGCGACCGAAAGCCAAGTAAGCCGCTCCTTCAGGAACAACGCTGCAAAAGCCACGCCGACGACTGGCGTGAGATAAAGGCCAATCGTTGTCCGCACCATGCCGATGACCCTGCACGCGCGACTCCAGAGGACGAAGCATGCGAGCGCCACCCACGCAAGAGCGAACCGCGCGATGCTGATATCAAGCGCCGAGAACTCCTCCAGCAGCACCCGCGTCGAGGCGAACGTCACACCCCAGACGACTATTACGGCAATTACCGCCGCCCAGTCCTTCATACGCCCTCTATGCTGTCATTCCGCTTCTGCTGTCATCGTGTCGTACGACAACGTCAGATTGCGTCATGAATCCATGTGTGACATTATCCATTGCGTCCAATGCCGTCCTTTTGGAGTCAAAACTACGCGCGAGCCGCGACCGCTCTCCTTTTTCGCAAATCCCAAATATGCAGCCGCATTATAATAGTAATCGGCTTGCCGCCGGTCAAATCCATAGCACTCTTCTATGTCTTCCTTCACTTTCCGAATTCTTCTTGCAACTTGAATAGGCGACCTATCAGTCCCTCAGGATTGGTCTTAATCGTCTTGTACGTGGCAACGAGTTCCGAGTTAGCGTCGTTTATGACAGCTTGCTTGATGTTTGGGTATTTCGCAAGAACATGGAAAAGCATCGCAGCACCACCAACAAATGGCTCGATATAAACCAGATTCTCTCGATGCGCGAAATCATTCGGCAAAAGCGCATCCAACTGTTCCAATAATTGCCCTTTGCCCCCAGCCCACTTGACGAATGGTCTTGCACGCATCGTTGCGCCCCCATGTGCAACAAACGAAAGGCCTATTAGGACAAAAGCCATGGCAAGACGTCCAAACGTCTGGAACCCGCTATTCATGTCTCATTATGGTCTTTCGCTCTCTGCGCACCAATAGTCGCGGAGACCGCCTCGCATGCATGAAAAAGAGCGCATGTCCCGTTCATGCACTCGCTCGTAGCCCTACCACAGGCCATAACTGAATACATGAAGAGACAATACGCCCAGATAGGCGCATCATCACTTACATGCCGTTCAGTTATTTGAAATAGTGGTAGTATTTCGAGCGAACGACGTGTAGCGTTGATGCTACATTGATTAAGCGCCCGGCGGGAGAGGGAAGAGTTGAAAGTTGAAAGTGAAAAGTTGAAAGTTGAAGGAGCGTCGCGAAGCGACTCCACAGTTTTACACTTTACACTCTACACTTTACACTCTTCTTGCCTCCGTTTTCCGGACTATGACCCCGCGTCGCGTGGAAGAGTTTAAAGTTGAAAGTGGAAAGTTGAAAGTTATGGAGCGGCTAAGCCGCGACCTCCACAACTTTACACTTTACGTTTTACACTTTACACTCGCCCCTCGCCTCGCGGGATGAGAGTATTATAGCGAAAAAGCCGCGCGAAAATCAAGCACGGCGAAATGAGATTATGGCGCGGACGAAATCGCGACGAATTTGCCGCGCGGGAGCGGAGGGGGGTGTTTCGGCGCAATGCGACGCGACGTAACCGCCGCTTGTCGGTGGCTCGTGCAGTGCACGAGCCAACCCGAAGCGAACGCGAGGGCGAGTGAAAAAGACGGAAGCGACCCGATTTTGACGCGTCGTCATTTTGCCGAGAGGCTTGACGGCACTGGCAAGTTGCCGAGTCGCACGAAAACGCCCACGCGCGCTCCGCTTTAGATGCCGAACGACTGGGAGAGCTTTGCGTCGGTCACGACGGGCTTGGGGCCGTTGAGATTGATCACGAGTCGCACCCGTATTTCAGGCTGCCGCACGGGCATATCGTAACTGTCTACACTTTAGACCGCGAAAGGTTACAACTTCCCCGTCACGGCTCCACCTCGACGCAGTAGAACTTCCGCGGCACATCCGCCGCGCGCGGGACTACCACCGTCGCGGTGCCGTCGTCGTTGACCAAGACGCCGATGTCCGTCCGCGGCAGAAGCGCCGCGTCGCTGTCGGGCAGCGGAAGCGTCTCCGCCGCACGCACGCGCAGCAACTCAGCCGTCTCGGACGTGAGCCATTCGTCCGGCACAACCGAGACGACGAGCACCACGGCGTCGGAGATCAGCCCGATGCTCTCGATATGGAGGGCCTCCACGTCGACTGGGTCGACGAC
>JAZSLQ010000083.1:0-32168 GCA_045535455.1 Kiritimatiellia bacterium
AGGAGTTGAATACAAATTTTGTCTTCCTAAGACCGCTTGGCCTCCGACTTACTATCCGCTTATCGTCGTCGGGCTTCCCAAGACGATCGACAACGACGTCTATCCGATCAAGCAGTCGCACGGCGCCTGGACGGCGGCCCAGGAGGGCGCGAAGTTCTTCATGAACGTCGTCAAGGAGAACAGCGCGAATCCGCGCGCCCTCACGATCCACGAGGTCATGGGCCGCAACTGCGGCTGGCTCACCTACAAGACGGCGCAGTGCTATCGCAAGATGCTCAAGCGCACGAAGTTCGTGCCCGAGTTCCTCCTTACGCCCGAGCGCCAGGACGTCCACGCAGTCTATGTGCCCGAGTGCAAGATCGACTTTGCGACCGAAGGCGAACGTCTCAGGAAGATCATGGACAAGTGGGACTCGGTGAACATTTTCGTTTCCGAGGGTGCCGGCGTCAAGGACATCATCAAGGAGATGGCGAAGCGCGGCGAGGAGGTCCCGGTGGACGCCTTCGGACATCCGCGGCTCGACAAGGTCAACGTCGGCCAGTACATCGGCAAGCGCTTTGGCCAGCTTCTCGGCGCCGAGAAGGTGCAGGTGTTCAAGTCGGGGTACTTCGCCCGTGCGGCGGCGCCCTGCAAGAAGGACCTGCGGCTCATCGAGAAGTGCGCCCGCAAGGCCGTCGAGTGCGCACTCTCCGGCGAGAGCGGCGTCGTCGGCCCTGACGAGAGGAAGGGCGCGAAGATCTGCGCTTGCGAGTTCCCGAGCATCAAGGGCGGCAAGCCCTTCAACGTGCGCAAGGGCTCGTTCCGCAAGATGCTGTCCGAGATCGGACAGCCCAAGCCGCGCAAGAAGCGTACCGCTAAGTAGTCGGCCGATTTCCGCGGCTTGACCCGAAGAAGGAGGTTGCCATGGCAGATAGCGTAAAGAAGGGCGTGATAGTCGAGTTCGACTTCGCCGCAATGGACGGAGCGGAGCTCCTCTTCACCGTCACGAAGAACTTCCTTTCTGCGCTCGACAAGATTCCCTTCGACGAGCGCATCGAGGCCCAGCATCTCGCCGGCGGCAACTATCAGGGAGCCCTTGCCGAGTATTTCTCCATCGTCAAGACGAAGAAGACAGCGGCCAAGGCGGCCAAGGATCTCGCCGCCGCGTTCGAAACAGCGCTCAACGAGGCGGTGCCGAAGGCGGTAGGCGCGTCCTTCAAGAACTTCGTCTCCGCGCTTGCCTCGAAGGGCGTCAAGGTCGTCATCGCGACACGCGCCAACATAGAGGCGGTGCAGTCGGCGTTCGAGGGGCTTCTTGGCGACGATGTCGTCCTCTACCACGAGACGGCGACTACCTACGGCAGCGTAAAGTGGGATGCCTGGCGTCGCGCATGCGCGATGAACAAGCTCCGCAACTTCTCGACTATCGCCGTCACCGGCTCGGGGCTCGGCGTCAAGTCGGCGCTCGTCGCTGGAATGGGTTCCGTCGCCGTCATCAACCCCCACGTCGCCTATCAGGATTTCGGCGGCGCGGACGAGGTTGTCCGCGAGCTGAATTCGGCTGCGGCCAAGTCGGTGCTTGAGATTCTCAGGGTCTGACATGTCCGGCATCGAGCGACTGCATGACATAATGACACGGCTCAGGGATCCCGAGAAGGGATGCCCGTGGGATCGCGAGCAGACGCTTGAGTCGCTAAAGCCCTGCCTCCTCGAGGAGACGCACGAGCTCCTTGCGGCGATGGATCGCCCGGAGGACAAGGCCAACTACGTCGAGGAGCTTGGTGACGTCCTTCTCCAGGTAATGTTCCAGTGCGTCATGGCCGAGCAGGAGGGGCGCTTCTCCTTCGACGATGTCGCGAACGCGATTTCCGACAAGCTCGTCCATCGCCATCCGCATGTCTTCGGCAATGTCGATGCGAAGGATTCCGCTACTGTGCTCCGCAACTGGGAGCAGATAAAGCAGATGGAGCACAAGAAGGAGGCGCGCCATTCCGCGCTCGACGGCGTCCCCGCCGTGCTCCCCGCGCTCCTCAAGGCTCAGCGCACACAGGAGAAGGCCGCGCGCGTCGGCTTCGACTGGAAGGACGCCGAGGGTCCCATGGAGAAGATCGAGGAGGAGCTTGCCGAACTCAAGGCCGAGATCGCCGCGAGGAAGAGCGACAAGCCCGCCGATTCCGACAAGGTGAAGGGAGAGCTTGGCGATCTCGTTTTCGCAGTTTGCAATCTCGCCCGCCATCTCAAGGTTGACGCAGAGAGCGCCGCGGAGCTCTCGACCTCGAAGTTCTCCCGCCGCTTCCGCGCAGTCGAGGCGGGGGCGAAGGCCCAGGGCCGCTCGCTCAAGGACATGACCCTTGACGAAATGGACGAGCTCTGGAACGAGGCAAAGAAGCACGATGACGATTAGCGTCATTGAGCCCCATGGATTTTGCGCCGGGGTTACCGCCGCGCTAAAGAAGGCCCTTTCCCTTGCGGCCACACGCCGCAATGACCCAAACCCTCAAACCCTCAAATCCTCAAACCCTTCCTTCTACTGCCTTCACGAGCTCGTCCACAACGAGATCGTAGTCGAAGAGCTTAAAAAGCGTGGCTTCATATTCGTCGAGAGTCTCGCCGAGGTTCCGGATGGCGCGACGGTGCTTTTTTCTGCGCATGGTGTCGCGCCACAGATACGAGAGGCGGCGAAGGCGCGTGGAATTTGCGTCGTCGATGCGACTTGCCCCTTTGTCGAGCGAGTCCACAAGGCCGCTCGAGAATTCGCGGCAAGGGGTCTTCGCATAGTAATCATCGGGCACCCCGGGCACATCGAGGTCAAGGGCATTGTCGGCGAAGTCGGGGAAGCCGTCGTGATTTCCAATGTCGCGGCGGCAAAGGAGTTTTGCGCGGCAGCCGCAGACACGGCCACGTGTCTCGGCGTCGTTAGCCAGACAACGATGAACGCGGACGAGGTTGCCGAGATCGTCGCGGCGCTCAAGACGCGATTCAAGGTCGAGACGACGGCAGAGGTCTGCAATGCGACTAAGTTGCGTCAGGATGCTGTAAAGGCGTTTGGCGGAGATGCCGTTCTCGTTCTTGGCAGTGCAAGCTCGTCGAACACGGCGCGGCTTTGCGAATGTGCGCCGTGCAGGGCGTTCAGGGCTGGCACGATGGACGAAGTGAAGGCGCTCGACCTTTCGGGAGTGACGCACCTCGGCGTGACTTCCGGCGCATCTACCCCAGAGGAATTTTTAAAGGCCGCAGTCGCATGGCTTCGCGGCGAAAGGACATAATCATATGGAAAAGAAGACACAGCAGTTCAAGGCCGAGATCGCGGAAATGCTCGATCTCGTCGTCAATTCACTCTACTCGAAAAAGGAGATCTTCCTCCGCGAGCTCATCTCCAACGCGTCCGACGCGATCGACCGAGCGAAGTTCCTATCGCTCACCGACAAGGCGCTCGTCGCGGACAACCCCGAGTGGAAGATCCAGATCGCCGCCGACAAGGGCGCGAAGACGCTGATGATCTCCGACAACGGCATCGGCATGGACGCCGCGGAGCTCGAGCAGAACCTCGGCACAATCGCCTCGTCCGGCACGAAGAAGTTCCGCGAGATGCTGAAGGAAAAGGGTGGAGAGTCGCTTCCCGAACTCATCGGACAGTTCGGCGTCGGCTTCTATGCGGCGTTCATGGTCGCCGACAGGGTGACAGTCGAGACGATGAAGCGCGGCACCGAAGTCTCGTGCAAGTGGGAGTCCGACATGTCGGGCGGCTACACGATTTCCGACGGCGATCGCGACTTCCCTGGAACTTCGATAACGCTGCATCTCCGCGACGACCAGCTTGACTACCTCGACTGGTGGCGCGTCTCCGAGCTTGTGAAGAAGTATTCCGACTTCATTGCCTACCCGATCACCTTCCGCCAGCTCGACGTGCCGAAGGACGAAAAGGAAGAGGACAGGAAGTCGCGCGAGGAGCGCGAGGCGAAGCCGCTCAACACGATGGTCGCGCTCTGGAAGCGCACGAAGAAAGACGTCAAGCAGGAGGAATACGACGAATTCTACAAGCACCTGACGCACGACTGGGAGGCGCCGTTCGAGACGATTCCCTTCGGCGCCGAGGGGCAGGTCGAATTCAAGGCGCTTCTCTTCATCCCGAAGAAGGCGACGATGGAGCTTTTCATGCCCAACCAGAAGCGCGGGCTTTCGCTCTACGTCAGGAACGTCTTCATCGGCGACGACATCGAGATGCTGCTCCCGACGTGGCTCAGGTTCGTGAAGGGCGTAGTCGATTCGAGCGACCTGCCGCTCAACGTCTCGCGCGAGATGCTCCAGGACGACGCGATAATACAGAAGATCAAGTCTGCCGTCACGGCGAAGGTTCTTTCTGCGCTCGAGGAAATAAAGAAGAAGGACGCGAAGCGCTACGACGAGTTCTTCACTTCGTTCGGTGCAGTCATTAAGGAAGGCGTGCATGTCGACTGGGAGAACGCCGACCGCATCAAGAAGCTTCTCAAGTGGCCGTCTGCGCGCACAGACGCCGGGAAGCGCATCTTCCTCGACGACTACGTGAAGGACATGGCCTCGGGACAAAAGGACATATACTATCTCGTCTCCGAGCGAGAGGAGGACGCTCGCCGCTCGCCACAGCTCGAGGCCGCGAGGAAGCACGGCTGCGACGTGCTGCTTTTCTGCGATCCTGTCGACGAATACTTGACCGAGTCGCTTCGCGAGTTCGATGGGCACAAGTTCGTCGACGTTGCGAAGGGCGACGTCAGCTTTGGAAGCGACGACGAGAAGAAGGCCGAGAAGGACGCCAACGAAAAGGCGGCGAAAGACCTGAAGCCGTTCCTCGATGCCGTGAAGAAGGAACTTGAGTCGCATGTCTCGGACGTTCGCGTCTCCACACGACTCGTCGACTCGCCGTGCTGCCTCGTCCAGCAGGAGCACGCGCTCCCGCCGTCGATGGTTCGCATGATGCGCGCTATGAAGCAGGAAGTCCCGGACGAAAAGCGCATCCTCGAAGTCAACCCGAATCATCCGCTCATAGCGAAGGTGAAGGGGCTTGAGGGCGATGCGCTCAAGGATGCAGTTACGCTTCTCTACGACTCGGCACTCGTCGCCGAGGGCTCGCCCGTTCCAGACGGTGCGAAGTTCGCGCAGCTCCTTGCCGCACTCATGATGAAGTGATGCGAGGGCTCGTAGAAGTTATGGTATAATATGCGCAGGGATGGATGTCTCGCGCAGGGAGTTTATCGCAGGTTCGGCGGCGCGCGTCGCGTGTGCGGCGTGCGCGCCGGCCCATCCACCCGCAAAGGGAAAGGAAGGACAGGGCATGTTAAAGGGCATTTCTCCGGTGGTTTCGCCGGATCTCCTGAAGACGCTGGCCGAGATGGGCCACGGCGACGAAATCGTAATCTCCGACGCGCACTTCCCGGGCCACACCTTCAACGCGCGAACCCTGCGCGCCGACGGCATCGGCGCCGATCGGCTTCTCGCCGGAATCATCCCGCTCTTCGAGCTTGACGCCTACGCGACGCCCGTCGTCATGATGGCCGCCGTTCCAGGCGACACGCTTGATCCCGCAGTCGAGGCAAAATACCGCAAGGCGCTCGGCTATGACGGCACGATCGAGCGCATGGAGCGCTTCGCATTCTACGAGCGCGCGAAGAAGGCGTATGCCGTCGTCGTCTCGGGCGAGACTGCGAAGTACGCCAACATCATTCTCAAGAAGGGCGTTACGCCGGTCGCCTGACGATGCGCAAGGCGCGGCCAAGCGGGATTGAGCGGCTCGAGAGCTATCTCGTAAAGCTCATACAGGAGAAGGGCGCGGACCTCGACCAGCCCTTCGGCATCCGCATGCTTCTCGCGTTCCTCAAGTTCGCGAGCTGCCTTTTCGCCGCAGGCGTCGCCATTCGCTATTTCCTCTACCGCACTGGGCTAAAGCGCCGCTATCCGCTCGGCATCCAGGTGATCTCGATCGGCAACGTGACCGCGGGCGGCACGGGCAAGACGCCTGTGACCGAAATCTTCGCGCGTACTCTCGCAGCCGAGGGCCGCAAGGTCGCGATCCTCTCGCGCGGATATCGCCGCAAGGAGGCGCCGTGGTGGGTGCGCATGTTCACGCAGGTCGTCTCGAAGCCGCTCGTCGTCTCGGACGGACGCCATGTCCTTCTCGACTCCGCGACCGGCGGCGACGAGCCGTACATGCTCGCGTCGAACCTGCCCGGCGTCGCGGTTGTCGTCGATCGCGACCGCGTGAAGGCGGGGCGGTACGCGATCAAGCGGCTCGGTTGCGACACGCTGATTCTCGACGACGGCTTCCAGTACCAGAAGCTCAAGCACTCGATAGAGGTTGTTCTCGTCGACGCGACGAACCCCTTCGGCAACGGGAACATGCTTCCGCGCGGCGTCCTGCGCGAACCGGCGCGGCACCTGAAGCGCGCCGACATAATCTTCCTCACGAAGTGCCGCGGCGACGTGTCGGCGGTGCGCGAGGAGATTCGCCGATACAACGCCACGGCCGAAATCGTGGAGTGCAACCACGCGCCCCGCGTCCTGAGGGATGTGTGGAGCCGCGAGGAGTATCCGCTTTCGTGGCTTGAGGGAAAGACGACTTGCACGCTCTCGGGCATCGCTTCGCCAAAGGGCTTCGAGAACTCCCTGCGGCACCTCGGCGCGAAGGTCGTCTGGTGCGAGCGATACGCAGACCACCACCGCTACGACGCGAGCGAAGTCCTCTATGCGCTCAACCGCACTGCCGACATGGGCGCAGACGCGCTTGTCACTACCGAGAAGGACGCCGTCAGATTCCCGCGCTTCGAGACGACGCCCGTTCGCTGCCTGTACCTCCGCATCGCGATCGAGATAATCTCGGGCCGCGAAAGCTTCGACCAGATCATCAACCGCATTTGCTTCCGCGGCGGCCGCGCGGCATAGGCGTTTTTTGGTATAATACGGCATCATGAATTTCGACAACCTATTGGCGGTCAGCCCCATAGACGGGCGTTATGCGAACAAGTGCCCCGAACTGCGGGATGTGTTTTCAGAATACGGCCTCGTCAAGCGCCGCGTCCTCGTGGAGTGCACGTGGCTCGAGGCCCTGTGCGACGCGAAGGAGATCAAGGAGTGCAAGCCGCTCTCCGCGAAGGAGCGCAAGGTGCTTCGCGCGATTGCGTCCGAGTTCTCTGTCGCTGACGCGCAGCGTGTCAAGGACATCGAGAAGACGACGAACCACGACGTAAAGGCGGTCGAGTATTTCCTCAAGGAGAAGGTGAAGGGCACTTCGCTCGAGAAGCGCGGCGAGTTCATCCACTTCGCCTGCACGAGCGAGGACATCAACAACATGTCGCACGCGCTGATGCTCCGCGACGGCAAGAAGGTCCTGCGCGCGGCGATGGACGAGATGACGGCGAAGATCGCGGCGATGGCGAAGGAGTGGGCAAAGGTCCCGATGCTCGCGCACACGCACGGCCAGCCCGCGTCGCCTACGACCGTCGGCAAGGAGCTTGCCGTCGTCGTCGCGCGCCTCAGGCGCCAAGCGGCGGAGATTGACCGCCTCGTCATGCCCGCGAAGATGAACGGCGCGGTCGGCAACTTCAACGCGCACCTTTCGGCGTATCCGAAGACCGACTGGGAGAAGCTTTCCAGAAAAGTCATCGAGTCGCTGGGGCTCCGCCAAAATCGCCTCACCACGCAGATCGAGTCGCACGATGGAATAGCCGAGCTCTTCGACGCGCTCTGCCGCTGGAACTCGGTGCTCCTCGACTTCGACCGCGACATTTGGATGTATGTCTCGATGGGCTACTTCAAGCAGCGCACGATAAAGGGCGAGATCGGCTCGTCGACGATGCCGCACAAGGTGAACCCCATCGACTTCGAGAACTCCGAGGGCAACCTCGGACTTGCGAACGCAGTCCTCGGGTTCATGGCGAGGAAGCTCGCGATCTCCCGCATGCAACGCGACCTCACCGACTCGACGACCCTGCGCAACATGGGCGTCGGCTTTGGCTACACGCTCATCGCGATCCGCTCGACCCTCAAGGGTCTCGGAAAGCTCGAGCTCAACGCCGAGCGTCTTGCCGAGGACTTGGACCGCAACTGGGAAGTTCTCGCGGAGCCGATCCAGACCGTCATGCGCAAGGTCGGAATGGACCACCCCTATGAACGGCTCAAGGAGCTGACGCGCGGTCGTCGCGTCAATGCCGAAATCATGCGCGACTTCGTGAAGGCCCTGCCGCTCCCGAAGGACGACAAGGCGCGTCTCATGAAGCTGACTCCTTCGACCTACATCGGGCTCGCCGAGAAGCTCGCGCGCCTCGCGTAGCCATGTCGTCTGCCGTCGTCGTATTCATCGCATTGTGCGGGCTTCTCGTCGCCGGCAAGTTCGTTCGCATCAAAGTTCCGCTCCTGCAGCGGCTGTATCTTCCGAGCTCCGTCATAGGCGGCGCGATAGGCCTCGTCGTGATGTCTATCGCGGGCGATGCAATAGACCCCGAAATCCCCGGCGCGATGCGGCGCGTGCCCGGTTTTCTCATCAACGT
Organism: Kiritimatiellia bacterium; assembly: GCA_045535455.1. Taxonomy (GTDB): domain Bacteria; phylum Verrucomicrobiota; class Kiritimatiellia; order RFP12; family UBA1067; genus UBA1067. The sequence continues at coordinate 8,496 of JAZSLQ010000083.1, forward strand.
CGTGTTCGCGACGCTCTTCCTCGGCGTCCCGATCCCCAACTTCCGGCGCGTCGTGTCGCTCGCGTTCCCGCAGCTCGTCCTCGGGCAAATCATGGCGTGGGGGCAGTATGTCGTCGGCCTTGGTCTCGCTGGCTTCGTGCTGTCGCGGCTCTTCGGCGTTCCCCCGTGCTTCGGCAACCTCATCGAGATCGGTTTCGAGGGTGGGCATGGCACGGTCGGCGGAATGACCGAGAGCTTTCTCGCGGCGGGCTGGAGCGACGGCGCGGCTCTCGGCTTCACAGTCGCGACGGCAGGCATGATCGTCGGAATCGTCGTCGGAATGGCGCTCGTGAACTGGGCGCAGGGGAAGGGCATCGTCAAGGAAGTGGTGCCGTTCGAGAGGCGCCGTTGGCGCGAACGCCTCGGCGTTCACTTGAAATCCTCCCGTCCAGCGGCCGGTTTCCAGACGGTCATGAGCGACTCGATGGACTCGCTTGCGTGGCACCTCGCGATTGTCGGTGTCTCGATCGCGATAGGCGCGGGCATACTCACTCTTCTCCGTCTCACCGGCTGGAAGGTCTTCAATGGCTTTCCGCTTTTCCCGCTCTGCATGATCGGCGGCATACTTCTCCAGATTGTCGCAAAGGCGATCGGCAAGAGTCTCTTGATCGACCATGGGCAGATGGCGCGCATATCGGGCGCATCTCTCGACTTCCTCGTTGTCTCGGCTGTCGCTACGATAAGCATCGATGTCGTCGCGGCGAACTGGATTCCGCTCGTCGCGCTCATCTTCGCCGGCGCCGCGTGGAGCGTCTTCGCCGTGCTGTGGTTCGGGCCGCGCTGCATCAAGGAGGCGTGGTTCGAGCGCGCGATAGCCGACTTTGGCCAGGCGACAGGCGTCACCGCGACGGGGCTTATGCTCCTTAGGACGGTCGACCCCGAATCGAAGACATGCGCCGCCGCGAGCTTCGGCTACAAGCAGCTTCTTCACGAGCCGATCATGGGCGGCGGACTCTGGACGGCGTTCGCGTTCACTCTCGTCATAGACTGGGGGTGGGTTAAGGTGTTTGCAGTGTCGTGCGTCATGCTTGCCTTCTGGATTGGCTGCGCCCACTTCCTCTCGCGGCGGAAGACATCATGAACGCGTCTGCCGCGAGCGTGGAGAGCTGGCTCGGGGCTCAGTCGTTTGGCGAGCAGCGCGGCGGGTTGCTCGTGCGCGGAGAGATCGTTGATGAATGGCGCGTCGAGGCGTATCTCGGCCGTGGGCTTTCCGCTGAAGTCTATCGCGTGACGAATGTCCGCTTCGGCCACGACGGCGCACTCAAGCTTCTCGTCGACGGTTCGCGCGGGCTTGCGGCGCGCTTCGCCGCAGAGGCCGACGCTCTTCGCTTCCTTTCGCTTCGGGCGCTTCCGCGTTTCATGGGCGGCGGCACGTGGAAGGGCGCGCCATACTACGTGATGGAGTATCTCCAGCCGCTGCCCGACCCTATGCCGCGCCGCGAAGTGCCGCGCTTCATGAACAGGGTTGCAAAGGCGGTCCACACGCTCCACGACGCGGGCTACATCCACCGCGACTTGAAACCCGGCAACATCTTGAGACGCGCGAACGGCGAGCCGGTTCTCATCGACCTCGGACTTGTCAAGCGGCGCGGCACGATGGTGTCCGACCCGATAGTTCGCCATGGCCGCGGCATATCGATCATCGACGGAAAGCCCGTCGGCGTCGGGACTCTCGACTATGCCGCGCCCGAACAGCTTTTGAAGGGCGAGGCGTCGGTACAGAGCGATGTCTTTGCGCTTGGGAAGATTCTCCGCGCGCTCTACGAGGGGCGGCCGCCAGCGAGTGTGAAGCCGATCATCCGCAAGGCGACGCGCGAACTTCCAGGCGACCGCTATGAGTCGGCTGATGCGTTTGCCGCGGCGCTTCGCCACCGCAACTACTTCCGTTCTTTTCTTGCCATCCTGCTGCTCGTCGCAGCAACCGCGGGACTCGTCGCGCTTTCGCATCTCGACGACTTGCGCCGCTGGGCTGGAAAGCGGTTCAATGCGCCGCCTCGCGTCCTTACGGTGGCAAAGGCGCACGACGAGACCTACGCCGCGTATTTCGTTCGGCTCAAGCAGCTCGCTGCCGACGGGAGTCCGGTGGCGCAGTGTGCCCTTGCCGAGGCGTACATGTACGGACAGGGAACGGCGACGAATCTCGAGGAGGCCGTTCGCTGGTATCGCACTGCGGCCGCAGCGGGCAACTCCGACGCGCAGGCGTCGCTTGGGCTTTGCCTCTTTCGCGGTTGGGGCTGCGAGAAGGACATCGACGGAGCGATAGCGTGGTACACCCGCGCGGCGGAGCAGAAGAACCTCTCCGCGATGAACGATCTCGCGTTCTGCCGACTTCACGGCATAGGCGTCGAGAAGGACGCCGAGGGCGGCTTTGCGCTTGCGCTCGAGGCCGCGAAGAACGGCCATGCTCCCGCGCAGGCGCTAGTCGGTGAATGTTACCTCGAGGGAATAGGTGTTGAGCAGGACATTGCCTCCGCCGAGACATGGCTCTACCGCGCCGCGCGTCTCGGCAACAAGCGCGCAAAGGCGCTCCTCGAATCACGCTGACATATCGCGACACTTTTGCCGTGAGCGCGTTTTTGCTATAATCACTTTCAAATGGAAATGCCCAAGGAGATAGCAGGTGGCTTTTGTGCGCGTCCGCGCGACGCACACAAGCGTTCCGTCGGCACCGTTACGGTCGTCGGCGGCTCACATGGCTTTCCGCATGCGCCGGTGATTGCCGGGCTTGGCGCGCGTGCCGCTGGCGCGGGGCTCGTCCGTCTCGTCGTGCCCGAGGAGTCGCGTTTTGCCGCAGGAGCGCTGCTGCCCGAGGCGACTGTGTCCGACCTTGGCGGCGATATTCCGCTTTCCGATGTGACGGTCGTCGGGCCTGGGCTTGGACTTGGCGAGGAAGAGGCGGCTCTCGTGCGCGAGATTCTTTCCAAGGAAGGGCGGCTAGTGGTCGATGCCGATGCGCTGACGCATCTCGCCGCGATATGCAAGTCTGGGAGCCGCGATGGTGGCGCGACGATCGTCGTGACGCCGCATGAGGGAGAGGCGGCGCGGCTCCTTGGCGTTGCCGCTGCCGATGTTTCGCGCGACAGGCGTTCCGCCGCGAAGGAGATTGCAAGGCGTTATCGCGCCACCGTTGTCCTGAAGGGCCCTGGAACTATTGTCGTCTCTCCTGACGGCGATAGGGTGTACGAGAATTCGACCGGCAATCCCTTTATGGCGCTTGGCGGAATGGGCGATCTTCTTTCCGGCGTTGTCGCTGCGAGGTGGGCGTATATAGGTGGCGACGCATTTATTCCTGCGGCGGCATCGGCGTGGCTTCATGGCGCTGCCGGTGACGCTCTTGTTGCAGACGGCGGCGACATGTCCATCATGAACATGGCCGCCCGCATCGGCTCAATGCGGATCCGTCTCGATTGACAAAGGTGTGCGCGCTTATGCGTGATAATAGCGGACGCTGTCAGGCGGGCGAATGTTGGTGAGCGTTCCCGCGTAGTGTCTGAGCCAGTGGTCTTGCTTTGGGTGCGACTTTGCGGCGCCTTCGTTTAACTCGATGCCGAGGCCGGGGCGGTCGGAAGGGTACATGAGCCCATTCACGAAGCGAACATCCTCGTCGATTACATCCTTCCTCCACGGAACATCGTCGAAAAGCGTTTCATGGATGCAGTAGCCGGGCGTCGAAACTCCAAGTGCGAGCGTCACCGCGTTGGCGACAGGGCCGCTTGGGTTGTGCGCACAGAATGGGATGTGGTGTGCGTTGCACAAGGCGGCAATCCCGCGCATGCCGGTAATGCCGCCCGCATGTGACGAGTCTGGCTGGAGATAGTCCATTGCGCGAAGCTCGATGGCGTCCATGATCTGCTGAGTCGTGTATAGCCGCTCGCCGCAGGCAGTTGACGCGGATGCCGAGTGGTGCCAAGTCGAGCGCGAGAGCGCGCACCATCGAGTTGATCGCGCCCTTCGACGAGCAGTAGGCCGTGCGGTTCCTGATCGCCCGCATTGCCGTGTTGGACGAGAGGAACACGACTGCGCCGCGCGATTCCTGCTTCATGAAGAAACGGTTGCACGCCATCTGCGTCACCTGAAAGCCGCCGACGACATTCGTCTTGAACACATCGTAGAACATCTCGGGCTTCATCTCCAATGGCCCGCCGTGTCCAATCCCCTGGTTCGCCGCGTTGTTTATGAGGATGTCGAGACGTCCTGCTTCGCTCTCGATAGTGTCGAATAGAGCTTTTACTTGAGCGGCATCTGAAATGTCGCATGGCACAGCTGTAACGCCGTCGACACCACGCGCCTTGAGCGCTTTCGCGCCGCTTGCCGTGGACGAGGTACTTGACCCGCACATGAAGACCTTTGCGCCCTCGCGGACGAATTTCTCCACTATGTCGAGACCGGTGTTGCGGTTTCCGCCTGTTACGAGAACAACTTTCCCGCCAAATCTTCCCATGTTCCCTTCTTTCCGTATGCTCCGTGTATTCTGTGCCTTCCGTGGTTTGGATTATACCAAAAAACCAAACCTCGCATAATTCCTTTTGCGATGATCCTTGCATTCCAAATGCGAAGTGTGGTAAAATGCGAGCCATGAAGACTGTCCTTTACTTCCAGTCCACGTCAAGGACAAGCGCGAGCGAAAAGCTTGGTGGCGTCCAGAGCATTGCCACGAAGTGCGGCTGGCATGTGCAGATCGTGGAAGGAATTCCGACAGCGAAGAAAATCGAGTCACTTGTATCGTTCTGGAGCCCCGAGGGTGCAATCGTCGAATGTGGTGGGACTGCAACGACTGTCAATCCGTCTGCTTTTGGCCGCCTGCCAGTCGTCTTCTTTGACCATGATCCCTCGTGTCTCCCAGAGAACTCACTTTGCGTGACGCACGACTCTGCGGCGACGGGGAAGACGGCCGCCCGAGAATTGATGGAGAGTGGCGCCACGAATTTCGCGTTCGTGCCCTATCCCGAGCGTCGCTTCTGGAGCGAAGAGCGCGAGCGTGGCTTTGTCGCGGCACTTTCGTTGAACGGACGTGGGTGCCATGTCTTTTCCTCTCGTCTCTCGCCCAAGGATTCGACGCGGTGGCAACGCAAACTGCGCGAGTTCCTCAAAGGACTGCCCAAGCCCTGTGCGCTATTTGCCGCGAATGACTATACTGCCGCGGAAGTGTTGACGGCGGCAGAGTTCGCCGGCGTGAAGGTGCCAGACGAGCTTTCGGTGATCGGCGTCGATGACGCGGTGTCAATCTGCGAGCGCACGGAACCTACGCTCTCTTCCGTGAAGCCAGATTTCCGCCGTGGCGGAGAACTTGCCGCACTTCTTCTGGTGGCGCGGCTACGAGACGGCGCGGCGTTTAGAGGCGAGCGGCGTCGCACATTTGGCCCTCTTGCCGTCATTCGCCGCGCCTCGACTCGTCGTCTTGCCGTGGAGGACACTGCCGTCACAGCAGCGCTTGGGCTTATACGCCGCGAGGCTTGTTCAGGGCTTTCCGCGAAGACAGTTCTCGGACAGTTCCCGTGCTCGCGTCGAATGGCCGAGATGCGCTTTAAGAAGGCCGTCGGTCATTCGATCCTCGACGAAATGCATGCAGTGCAGCTTGAGCGCGCCAAGCAACTCCTTGCTGGGACGATGCCACTCAAGGCAATCTCCGACTTCTGCGGTTTCGAGAACCCCAATTCGCTCCGCAAGTTCTTCAAAGCCCAGACCGGCATGACAATGACCAAATGGCGAATTTCGCAAAGGGGATTGTAATATGTGCGGGAAAGGAATCATCAGTGTGGCGGTGGCATGGTACAATGGCATGATATAGGTTTTGTAAACTTGTAAAAGCAAAGGCGACAAGATGAGCGGTAGAGGCATTAAGTTTATTTGTGTTGTTCTTTCGATCTGCGCCATGTCGGCGCAAGCCGATGTCGTGGCGTTCAAGGATGCCTCGAAAATCAAGAGTTGGGATGCATGGGACGACCACAAAAAGGCCGAGCCGCCGAAGGAAAAGCCATGCGTGACGTGGGGGAGGTTGAACAAGCTCAATCCCGGCATGAAGGAAATCGGCCGGCTTGCCGTGCGCGGCGCAAAGGATATCAAGTCGTCGAAGTGGTCGGTTGGATGCGAGACGATGGACCGCGACTACGCAGACTGGAATGCTTACAAGCACCTGCTCGAACCGCTTGGCGCGAAGCATGGGCGCCTCTTCTCTGGTTGGGCCAAGACGGAGCAGGAAAAGGGCAAGTACGACTTCTCGTGGCTCGATCCGCAGGTGCGCGAGATGGCGGCGATGGGAGTGAAGCCGTGGATATGCCTTTCTTACGGCAACCCGGTGTACGGCGGCTGCCTGCCAAAGTAAACCCCGCGGGTTCGGTGGCGGTGTCGATGCGGTTGGGGCGGCGGTCTATCCTTTTGTCGGTATGACTTTGACGAACTTCGGGCGGTAGGCCGACCAGTTATCGAGAATGCGAACGGCGAGCGGAGAGCCAGTGCGCTCCGCGTGTTCGCGGATGAGCGCGAGGAGTTCCTGCTCGTCGTCGGAGTTCTCGGCTATGCCTGCGAGGTCGATGGAGTCGAGGTTGCACTTCAGGTCGAAGTCACCCGCCTCGTCGATAACGTAGGCGACGCCGCCGGTCATGCCGGCGCCGAAGTTGACGCCCGTCGATCCCAGCACAAGCACCTTGCCGCCGGTCATGTATTCGCAGCCGTGGTCTCCGATTCCCTCCGCGACGAGCGTGACGCCCGAGTTGCGGATGCCGAAGCGCTCTCCCGCCTGGCCGTTCAGGAAGATCGCGCCCGACGTGCCGCCATAGGCGATGACGTTCCCTGCGATGACGTTTCCTTCTGGGGCGATGTCGGACTTGGGCGGCCTTATCGTGATGATGCCGCCGGAGATTCCCTTGCCGATGTAGTCATTTGCCTCACCGACGAGGTTGAAGGTGACGCCATGCGCGAGGAACGCACCGAACGACTGGCCTGCGACGCCGGTGAAGTTGACGCTGAGTTGTGACTTGTTTGCCACGAGCCAACCTGAGAGGGCGGTGCCTACCGAGCGGTCGCAGTTTGAGATTGTGCGGCTGATCTCGGTTTCGCCTTTCTCCACTGCCGGAATCAGCTCGCGGAAGTCGTAGTTTTCTTGGACAGGATTTACAGGATTGACAGGATTGATATCGCTTTCCAATCTTGTAAATCCTGTTAATCCTGTCAAAGAACTCTCCGCGTCTCGGCGTCTCTGCGCGAGAATTATATCTTCGAAGTTGAAGAGCGTGCCGTCTTTCGCTTTGAGAAGATCGGCGCGGCCACGCGCCTCTGCGAGCGACTTGAGCCCCAGCGCGGCGAGGTGTTCGCGCACTTCCTCGGCGAGGAAGCGGAAGTAGCGCTGGAGATGTTCTGGCTTTCCTGCGAACTTGCAGCGAAGCTCTTTCCTTTGCGTCGCGATTCCGACGGGGCAGCAGTTCAAGTTGCAGTTGCGGCATTGGACGCATCCGATGGAGACGAGCATCGAGGTGCCGAATGCGAATTCGTCAGCGCCGAGCATCGCAGCGACGACAATGTCGCGCCCAGTCCGAAGCTGTCCGTCGACCTGCAGTTTCACGCGATGGCGCAGGTTGTTCTTGACGAGCGTCTGGTGCGCTTCCGCTAGGCCGACTTCCCAAGGGAGACCTGCGTGCTTCATCGAGGTTAGGGGCGCTGCGCCAGTTCCGCCGTCGAAACCGGATATGACGACTACGTCTGCGTGCGCCTTTGCAACGCCCGCGGCAATCGTGCCGACGCCCGCCTCGGAGACGAGCTTTACCGAAACGCGCGCTTCGGGGTTTGCGCACTTGAGATCGTAGATGAGCTGTGCGAGATCCTCAATCGAGTAGATGTCGTGGTGAGGCGGCGGCGAGATGAGGGTCGTTCCCGGCTTCGCGTGCCTCAGGCGGGCGACGAACTCATCCACCTTGTGCGCGGGAAGCTGACCGCCTTCGCCCGGCTTTGCACCCTGGGCGAGCTTGATCTGCAAATCCTTCGCAGAACGCAGGTACTCGATCGTCACGCCAAAGCGCCCAGAGGCGACTTGCTTGATTGCGCTGTTCTTCTCGGTGCCGAAGCGTTCGGGATTCTCTCCGCCTTCGCCTGAGTTGGACATCGTACCGAGTCCGTTCAGTGCGAGGGCGATCGTCTCGTGCGCCTCGGGCGAGAGCGAGCCGAGCGACATCGCGCCGCCTACGAAGTGCTTCACGATTGAGTCTGCCGGCTCGACATCATTTGTTCCCTGTATAGTTCGAGTTTTGAGTTGGAGTTCGAGAGTGGAATCGTTCCTTTCTCCGACTCCAACTTTGAACTCCAACTGAGAACGCAGCGTCACGCGGCTCTTCTGGTCGATGTCGTCGGTGTAGCGCTTGAAGCGCGCGTAGTCGTCGTGGCGCACGGACTCGCGGAAGTCGACGAGACGCTGCGGCGTCCAGAGATGCTCCTCGCCGTCTTTGCGTGCACGGTACTCGCCGCCGGGCGGCAGTGTTTTTTCAACGCAGAGACGCAGAGGCGCAGAGGACGATTCGCCGCCACAGACCTCTCTGCGGCTCTGCGACTCTGCGTTAAATATTTTCTCCAGGTCTTCCAGTTCCAAACCGCCGACAGGCGAGGTGACGCCGTCGAAATATTCGCGCATGATCTTCGGCCCGAGGCCGACCGCCTCGAAGATGCGAGCCGAGCGATAGGACCTCAATGTCGAGATGCCCATCTTGGACATTATCTTCATCAGCCCCTTGCACACGGCGGTGACATAGTTTGCCGCCGCCTTGACCGTGTCGTCCTTGCCGATTTCCGTAACGGTCGCAAGCGCGAGATATGGATTCACCGCAGTCGCGCCAAACCCGAGGAGAACTGCGAAGTGGTGGACTTCGCGCACTTCGCCGGACTCGACGACTATGCCAACGGAGGGTCTCGCGCCCGCATCGACAAGCGCCTTGTTCACCGCGGCAACCGCAAGAAGGGAGGGAATCGTTTTGACAGGATTTACAAGATTAACAGGATTATTTTCTAATCTTGTCAATCCTGTTAATCCTGTCAAAGAAACATTTCTCCTGTCCGAAAGGATTATTATCTTTGCGCCTTCCTTTACGGCTGCGAGCGCATCGGCCGCGAGTGCGTCTAACGCGTCCTTGAGCCATCCCCGTTCCCCGTTCCCCGTTTCCCGTTCCCCATTCCCCGTTCCCCATTCCCCGACAATCATCGAATGCGTTTTTGCTGGGAAGTCTGGGATGTTGCGCATCCTCTTCAGCTCGTCGTCGGTCAGGACTGGGCGAGTCATCTTTACGAGCCGCGCGTGTCCGGGCGTCTCTGCGAGGATGTTGCCCTCGTTGCCGATGTAAGTCATGATCGACATGACGAGCTCTTCGCGGATCGGGTCGATCGGCGGGTTCGTCACCTGCGCGAAAAGCTGGTGGAAGCAGTCGAACAGGCGGAAATGTCCCGACTTGCGGCCTTCGACATCAGACGCATGGCCTCCAACTTTCAACTTTTCACTTTGAACTTTCAACTCTCTTAGGCACGCCAGCGCCGCGTCGTTGCCCATCGCACCGACTGGCTCGTGTCCAGTCTCGGCCATAGGACGCAGTATGAGTTCGACGTCCTCAAGCGACCAACCGAATCTTGCGCGGTCGCGCTGAAGACTGTTCCCACCCCGCATTGAGCCGCCTTCGGCGCTCGCTTCGCTCGGGGGATACGTTCCCCATTCCCCGTTTCCCAATTTTGACGGAACGATCTCGGTAAAGAGCCCGGTAACCGGAATCTGGTTTTCCTTTACCCACCGGCGGTAGGGACGCCGCCGCGCGTAGAAGTTCTTGATCTCGGCGTCTTCCATGAGGCGGTGCTTTTCGAGGTCAAGCCAGAGTATCGCGCCCGGTTTCAGTCGTCCGTGACGCTCGACGTCGCCTGGCGCGATGTCGAGAACGCCGGTCTCGGAAGCAAGGACGAAGAGCCCGTTTTTCGTGAGCGTCCACCTTGCCGGCCTCAGGCCGTTGCGGTCCAGTGTCGCGCCGAGGCCAAGCCCGTCTGTGAAGGCGACTGCTGCAGGACCGTCCCATGGTTCCATAAGCGCGGAGTGGTATTCGTAGAACGCGCGGACGTCGTGGCCCATGTGGTACTTTGCGCCCCATGCCTGGGGGACGAGCATCATCATCGCGTGCGGCGCGTCTCGCCCTGCCGCGACGAGCAGCTCGAAGATGTTGTCGAGCGACGCGGAGTCAGACTGTCCGCCGTGGACAATGGGAAGTATCTTCTTGAGATCGTCGCCGAAATTCGGAGACTCGAGCGACGATTCGCGTGCTGCGAGCGCGGTGAGGTTGCCCTTGATTGCGTTGATCTCGCCGTTGTGCGCGATGGCGCGGAAGGGGTGCGCGAGTTCCCAGGTGGGGAATGTGTTTGTGGAATAGCGCTGGTGGACGATCGCGAACGGAGAGATGAAGTCTGGGTCGGAGAGGTCGGGATAGAACTTCTCTATCTGCGTCGCGAGCAAGAGCCCTTTGTAGACGATCGTGCGCGAAGAGCACGAGCAGACATAGGTGTCTTTCGTCGCTTTCTCAATCTCGCGGCGAATGATATAAAGACGGCGTTCGAAGTCATTGTTGTCTTTAACGCAGAGACGCAGAGTCGCAGAGTGCGCAGAGATGAAGACTTGCCTTATTCTCGGCATAACGCTACGCGCATCGTGGCCGATGGCGTCTGGGTTTGTCGGCACGTCGCGCCAGCCGATGACCTCGCAGCCTTCGTCTTTCACGACCTTTTCGATCGTCTTCTCCTCGCCATCCCCGCCAAAGATCATCGCAACACCAAAAGTCTCTGCGCACTCTGCGCCTCTCGGCACTCGCTCCGCTCGGCTTGGCTCGCTACAAAGCGCGAGCCCCGCTTGCGCGGCGGTTACGCGCCTCTGCGTTAAAGATTTTCCGAGCACCTTCTTGAAGAACCCATGAGGGATTCTCATAAGAAGCCCCGCGCCGTCGCCAGTCTCCGGATCGTTCCCGGTCGCGCCGCGGTGCATAAGCCGCTTCAGTATCGTCATGCCTTTCTCGACGATGTCGTGGTTCGCCTCGCCGGAGAGGTTGGCTACCATTCCGACGCCGCACGCGTCGTGCTCGTATTCTCGCCTGTAAAGGCCTCGTTGCCCGTATTTGCTTTGCTGATTCATATCTAATTCCTTCAGAGTGGCAGATTCTTTCCGCTTGCGAGCGCGCGGACGACGAGCGACGCGCCGTTTGCACAGTCGCCGACGCAGTATATGTTCTTCGCGGCATCCGGTATAAGCGCGGTGCGCGGCGTCTGCTGTAGGCCGAGCTGTGCGACAATCGGGCTCGTGGTCGGAACGCCTGTAAAGCCCATCGCGAGAAACACAAGGTCGGCCTCGATGAGTTCCTTCGTGCCCGGCACAGAATGAAACTTTGCGGGCCTGCCTTCAGGAGTGAACTCCCATTCGACGGTCTCTACCTCTACGCCCTCAACGCTGTCCTTTCCGACGAACTTGAGCGAGTTGAGGTTCCAGCGCCTCTCGCATCCTTCCTTGTGGCTGGAGCTCGTGCGGAGCATGTAAGGCCAGAGCGGCCAAGGAGTCGAGGCGTCGCGCTCGTTCGGGGGTTTCGGCATGATCTCGATTTGCGTCACCGATTTCGCGCCCTGGCGAATAGACGTGCCTACGCAGTCCGAGCCAGTGTCGCCACCGCCAATTACCAGCACTTTCTTGCCTTTGGCGGAAATTGGCGCCTCGGGGATCTCGCCGGTGAGGAAGCGGTTCTGGCCCTCAAGTAGTTCAAGCGCGAGATGAACCCCTTTAAGTTCGCGTCCTGGAATCTTGAGATCGCGCGCCGCAGGAGTTCCGATTGCTACGACTATGGCGTCGTTTTCCTTTGCGAGCCATTCCGCGGAAACGTCCTTTCCGATTTCGCAGTCAGTAATGAACTTGATACCTTCCGCTTCGAGAATTTTCCGGCGACGTTCGATAAGCGCCTTGTCGAGCTTGAAGCAGGGGATGCCGTAGCGGAGAAGTCCGCCGATATTGGCACGCCTTTCGTAGACCGTGACCGCCCAGCCACGGCGGCGAAGCGTGACCGCGGCGGAAAGTCCGGCGGGGCCTGCGCCGATTATCGCCACCTTCTTGCCGTTTTCCTGCGTGGGTGGACGCGGCACCACCCAGCTGTAATTGAAGGCGGTCTCGATGATGCGCTTCTCCGACTGTCGCACCATGACGGACTCTTCGTCGAGCTGGTGTACACAAGAAGCCTCGCACATAGCTGGGCAGATGCGCGAGGTGAATTCGGGGAAGTCGGAGTTTTGGCTAAGGAGATCGTAGGCGCGTTTCCAGTCGCCCTGCGCCACGGCTCGGTTCTGGTCGGGAACGAGATTCTCGAGAGGGCAGCCGTAGGCATGGCAGAAGGGCTGGCCGCAGTTCATGCAGCGCGAGGTCTGCTCTTTAAGTTCGTCGTCGGTAAGCGACCGTTCGACTTCGTTCCAGTCGCTTTTGCGCTCTTCCATCGGGCGATAGATGTCGTGTATTCTCTTCATGATGATCCTTGCTTATCAAATGAAGAAATTAGCAAATCGCATGCCAACGCCTTAAAAGGGGCAGTCCTTTACATTTTCTGTAATCTGGCGCGAGAGTGGCAATGGAATATTACAAATCTTGAACTTGTAAACCTAAAAACGGCAGTTCATTTTTTTAACGCAGAGACACAGAGCGCGCAGAGAAAGAGTTCGTGATCTCTGTGCCTTTGAGTCTCTCGGCACTCGCTCCGCTCGGCTTGGCTCGCTACAAAGCGCGAGCCCCGCTTGCGCATATCCCCCGGCCGTAGGCCGTCCGCGAAGCGGATGCCCTAGCAGGGGTGCGGTTACGTGTCTCTGTGTTAAAATCTATTGCGACGTTTAGGTGTTGCTGAAGAACTGGAACGAGGCGTAGGCGTCTTGGCCGTGTTCGGTCACGTCGAGGCCCTTGAGCTCAGTCTTCGCGCTGACGCGGAGAATGCCGAGTTTCTTCAGGGCGAAGAAGATCGCAAGACCAGTGCCGAGCGCCCAGACTGCGGTCATTCCCACGCCGACGAGCTGCACGCCGAGGAACTTGAAGCCGCCGCCATAGAAAAGCCCGACCATCTCGTTGCCGTAGCCCGCCGCAGCAGGCGCCGCGAAGAGCCCGACCGCGAGCGTGCCCCATACACCGTTCACGCAGTGGACCGACACCGCGCCAACGGGATCGTCGATGTGGATCTTGTCGAGCGCGAACACCGAGAGGACGACGATTATGCCTGCGACGAGTCCGATTATGACTGCGGCGTTTGCGGTCACGAGGTCGCAGGGCGCCGTAATCGCGACGAGACCCGCGAGCGAGCCGTTCAGCGCCATGGTGAGGTCGGGCTTGCCCATGATCGCCCAGGCGGTGACGAGCGCGGCAATCGTGCCAGCGCACGCGGCGAGGTTGGTGGTCATCGCGACGCGGCCGATGGAGCCGATGCCGGCGGTGTAGCTGCCTGGGTTAAAGCCGAACCAGCCGATCCAGAGGAGGAACACGCCGAGCGTTCCGAGGACGAGCGAGTGGCCGGGAATCGGATTCGGCTTGCCGTCGGGACGGTACTTTCCGATACGCGGGCCGAGCGCGATTGCGCCAGCGAGCGCGATCCAGCCGCCGACGGAGTGGACGACCGTCGAGCCCGCGAAGTCGTGGAAGCCGAGGGCCTCGATCCAGCCCTGCGACGCCTCGCCCGCGAGCGAGCCCCACATCCAGTGGCCGCTTATCGGGTAGACGATAGCCGACACGATCACAGAGTAGATGAGATAGCTCTTGAACTCGATGCGTTCCGCGACTGCGCCAGATACGATCGTCGCGGCGGTCGCGGCGAACATCGTCTGGAAGAAGAGGAACGTCCAGTCCCAGATGCCTTCGCCGGTCGAGAGCGACGGCATGCCAAGCCCGCCCCAGCCGAGCCAGCCCCCGAGCTTCGTTGCGCCGAACATAAGCGCTGCGCCGAGGATGTAGAATCCGAGCGAGCCCGCTGCGAAGTCCATCAGGTTCTTCATCATGATGTTCGCGGCGTTCTTTGCGCGGGTGAAGCCGGTCTCGACGAGCGCGAAGCCCGCCTGCATCGTAAAGACGAGTATGCCGGCGATGAGGGTCCAGACTACGTTCAGGTTGGTTTGGACTTCAGGTGCTGCTATTGCTGATGGTTCCATTTGGTTTTTCCTTTTTGATTTCAAGGACAAAGGACTTACGACTTAAGACAAAGGATTGAGAGCGATCCTCTGTCGTTCGTCTTCTGTCGTTCGTCCTCCATGGCGTTCGCCTTACCGTTTGTCATCCTATTGCCGACGGGCCGCGCTCGCCGGTTCTTATTCTCACGCACTCGTCCATCGGAAGGACGAAGATCTTTCCGTCGCCGATGTCTCCCGTGCGCGCACCTTCGATGATCGCCTCGATCGTCTTGTCGATGTAGTGGTCGTTCACCGCGATTGCAAGGCGCATCTTCTTGTGGAGCGTGACTTCCTCTACGGCGCCTCTGTACAAGTGTAGGTATCCGCCCTGCTTTCCGCATCCAAGTGCGTTTGTGACGGACATCTTGTATATCTCGCGGGCGAACAACGCCTGCTTGACGGCATTCAGTCGCTCTGGCTGAATGTAGGCTATGATCAGTTTCATCTTTCCTTTCTTGCGCCGCGACCATCGCAGCGTCGCGCCCCATTTAGCAAACACCGTGCCAACGCCTAAATTGTTGGCTGATTTACTATAGCGCAGTATATCGGTTGTAATGTGCCGATTTTGATTTTACAAAATATGTCGCTATCGCCTGCAATGTCAGATTTGTCGCGCTCGCTCGTGTACCAATATACTTAGCATTTTTATGATTGGCTGGAATTCTTATCCTATTTCTACTATAATTGGCTGTAATTACAGCCAATGCTATTGACTCTTGAAATGCGGATTTGCTATAATGCCGCCAATGTCTTTGGAATCTTAACCGCCCTCAAGAATGTTAAAGGCGAATGTAAACTATTGCAAGATAGTGTCATTTTATGATACTATATGCACATGAATCATTTGACGGAGAAGGCATTTGAATTGTCACGCACAGGAATCTTCACCTATTCAGACGTTCTTGTTTGGTTGGGTGAAGGGCGAAATTCCGTTCGTGGAATTGTCAAACGGGCAATAGCTGCAGGAGAAATCATTCACATCCGCAGGGGGTTGTACTGCCTTGCTCCTAAATATCGTCGTCAGGGGATTAGTTGCAATGTCATTGCAAATATAATATACGGTCCGAGCTATGTCAGCATGGAGTCGGCTTTGTCCGTTCACGGTTGGATTCCCGAGGCGGTGCACTCAGTCGTTTCCGTGTCGTTAGGCAGGGCGAAGTCGTTCGAGACGCCGATGGGGTATTTCGACTATGTGCAGATTGCCCAACGACCGCTCATGGCCGCCGTCGAGCGAGTGCGCGACGAATCGTCGGTCACTTTCCTTGTTGCCAAGCCGCTGAAGGCGATAGCGGATTATGTTGCCGCGAGAGGCATGGACTGGCGAGGCGTGGAACCACTGGAGGAGAGCCTTCGCATCGAGCGGGACGATCTCGACTCGCTATCGACTGACGATTTCGAAGAACTTGAAGGCGTTTACAAATCGCTTCGGGCGAGGCGCTTCCTTGCAGGACTTAGAAAGGAGCTTGGGAAATGAACGATATCGCATTGATCCAGAGACGGCTGGAGGAATATCACTGTAGCGGCACGGAAGAGGAGTTGAACGCAATCCGGGAGATTCTGCAGGAGATGGTCCTCGCAGGACTCTCGCGCACGGACTTTTTCGTCAAGGCAGCCTTCCACGGCGGGACGCAGCTGAGGATTTTCGAAGGCGTGAGGAGATTCTCTGAAGATCTTGATTTTGCGCTTGTATCGCCGGACTTGTCCTTTCAGTTGCTTTCGTATCTCGAAAAGGTGTCGGAGGAACTGGGGGCAATTGGCGTGGCGATGGAGGTCCGGGACAAGTCCAAGGCATCTGCGACCGTTAAGAAGGGTTTTCTCAAGAACGATTCCCTTGTTGGAATCCTCGAATTGCGTTTTGTCGGCGGGAAGGGGAAGGGAACGTTGGGAACTCCGCGCAAGATCTCGATCAAGATGGAGGTTGACACCAATCCTCCCGCCGGTGCGACATATCGCGCGGACAATCTCCTTTTCCCATTCCCTGTTTCGGTGCGCAATCTTGACCGCGAAAGCGCATTCTCCGGCAAAATGCACGCGCTTTTGTGCCGTCAGTACGTGAAAGGGCGCGACTGGTTTGACTTCGTGTGGTATGCCGGGGTCCGCGCGAAGCTCAACCACGCGCTTCTTTCATCGGCAATCGGCCAACAGGGGCCTTGGGCCGGTCAGGGAATCGCGACGAGTGACTCATGGGTTCGTGAACGGCTTCTTGAAGTTATCTCCAAGATGGACTGGTCTGCAGCGAAGAGGGACGTCATGCCGTTTGTCTATCCATCCGACCGGCAGTCGCTTGACCTTTGGGGTGGAGATTTCTTTTCCTCGCTTACAGAGCGCCTTTTTGCCATGCCATAGTCGGCCCCCGGCAGATTCGCCGCGCTCGCCCGTATATTAATACGCTCATAGCGAGCGTCCGGCTTAAGAGAGCCCGGATAGGCCTGCGGCGGGGCAGTTGCGACCCGCTAACCACAAACCAACCGTTAATCGGAATTTGGTATAATTACGCATGTGAACATGGCAGGGGAAACTAAATCTCTCATCGACTGTGGAGAATGGCGGCTTGATCGCGAGATCGGGCGTGGCGCGTATGGCATCGTATATCTCGCCGAGGGGGCTGATGGCGCATGGGCGGCGGTAAAGGTCTGCCGCCGCGCCGACATCGGTGACGAGCACTACTCGCGCGAGCTGCGTGGCGCAAAACTCTATAGTGCGATATCTCCGCAGGAGGGGCTCCTCTGCATGCACGAGCTTGCAGAGACGCCGTGGGGCTTCTATGTCGTGATGGATCTCGCGGACGATGAATTTGACCGTGAATCTCCAATAGTAGAATCCTATCGCCCGAAGACCCTCGCCAGTGTCATTGTTGGAGAGAAAGCACTGCCGCTCGGCGAGTGTGTAAAGCTCGGCATCTCGCTTGCGAAAGGCCTTGTCGCGCTTCAACGGCATCACCTGCTGCACCGGGACATAAAACCGGGGAACGTGATTTACGTTGAAGGACGTCCCGCCCTCTCCGATCCGGGGCTTGTCGTCGAGGAATCCGAGGCCGCCTCGCTCGTCGGGACGCCCGGCTATGTCCCTCCGGAAAACTTCACCGCCGCGCCGGGCGACGTCTACAGTCTCGGGCTTACACTCAAGGCTGCGAGCTTTGGAAGGAGCATCGAGGACATAGACAAAGGTCCCGCTATCGTGGCAGATACTGGCGCAAGATTCTTTCCTGCGTGGTGGCGTATTCTCAACAAAGCGACCGATCCTACGCCATCCCGCCGCTACCAGTCCGCCAAGGCGCTGCTAAGCGATCTTGAAAACCTTAGCCGAAAAATCTCGCTTTCTCCAATCATTGAATCGCGTGTTGCACAATTCGCATTCGCGCTGTCTGTGCTAGCCTTCATTGCCGTCGTGGTAACCTTCTATATTTCTGGCAAACGTATGAAGGAAGACCTTGCCAGCCGTTCAGCGGAAAACAGGTCTCTAGTGAAAGACCTCAATAGGCGTGCATCGGAAAACAAGTTATTGACGGATAACATTGTTCGGCAGACTGCGGAGATAAAATCGCTAAAGGAAGACCTCTCCAAGCAGACTGCTGAGATCAAACCACTGCGTAAAGATCTTGTCAGGCAATCAGAGGAAAACAAGGCGTTAAAGGCCGACATCGATAGGCAGTCTGCTGAAATCAACTCGCTGAAGGAAGACCTCGGCAGGCAACCCGCCGAAAGCGCGGCATTGAAACGAGCTCTCGAAAGGCAGTCTGAGGAAAACACGGCACTAAAGGCCAACCTCTATAGGCAGTCTGCTGAAATCAACTCGCTAAAGGAGGACCTCGGCAGGCAACCCGCCGAAAGCGCGGCATTGAAACGAGCTCTCGAAAGGCAGTCTGAGGAAAACACGTCACTAAAGGCCGATCTCGCCAAACAGGCTGAGGAAATCAAGTTACTAAAGGAAGACCTCGTCAGTCGGCCCATTGGAACCAATACACAAAATGCCACCTTGCAATCCGTTGAGATTGAGCGATTGAGAAAAGAGGTTGAGCAATTGAGGAAGGTAAAAGGCGTGTCCCTCGAGCAGGCTAAAATGGCGGCACAGGACGTATGGGAGGCCGTTTTAAGAAATGCGTATCGTGAAACTTTTGATGGCATCAGTGAAGAAGAATTGTCATCCAGGGTCAAGAAAGCCAGGGAGGAGATTTTTGGGGATAAGAAATGACATACAGGCATTTTAACAACGAAGCGACGCGGTCAAGCGTCTTAAAAGCGGTGGCGGACACCGAAAACACGGCGGCTTGGAATCGGCTTTTCGACCTCTACGCCGGATTTGTATTTTCGATGGCGCGGTACAAGGGCCTCAAGCCCGAGGACGCCGACGACATCGTGCAGGTCGTTTTTGCCGATCTCGCGCGAAACTTGCCGACTTTCAAGTATGATCGCGAGAAAGGGCGCTTCAGGTCGTATTTGACAGGGCTCGTAAACTGGCGTGTCATGGATCGGCTCAAGGCGTCGAAGCGTGACGCCGAGCTCAAGGCGAATTTCTGGAAAGAGGTGAAGGCAGCAGGCGGCGATGACGATTTCTCTGAACGCGAATGGCAGTCGGCCGCGATGAAGGAGGCACTACGCAGAATGAAGCCGTCTGTCAGTCCAGAGCACTATGCGGCATTTGTCGCGAGCGCGGTCGAAGGGCAGGATACGGATGTCGTCACGAAGCTCTATGGAATTTCCCGCGACAGTCTGTACCAGATACGCAAGCGTCTCACGGTTAAATTGCATGATAAATTGGCGGAAGTCCTCGACGAGATGGACGCGCCCTGTGCGCTTGGTCCTCGGCCTTGATTGCGTCCGCTACGAGCGTGACGAGCCCGTGCTCGTTCTTTTCGTCGAGCCACGCCCACTGTCCGTTTGGGTTCAGTTCAAGAAACCAAAGCTCGCCGTTTTTCCGTATGAAGTCGAAGCGCCCGAACCGGTAGCCTGTCTTGTGCATGAATCCTTTGATGGCGTTTTCTTCGTCGGTCGACAGCGAACACCTCGGCCACGCGGCTGGATTCTCTATGATGGATTTCCGGGAGTCATCTCCGTCGAATGAATCTCGCGGCGCGCTCGCGGCGTAGGTTTTGCCGTCGATATAGACGACCGTCACTTCCTCCTCGCCGTCAATCCGCTCCTGTACAAACCAGGGATAGGAAAGGTCGAGTGCGCAGGGGTTGACCTCTTTCACTAAAAAAATCTTGTTCTTGCCTATTGGCGTTTGCGTAATTGTCTTGGCGACCCATCTGCCTCGCTTCAGTTCGTCTGGCAGTTCACCGTGGAAGAAATGCCATGTCGCGACGCGAAAATACTTTTGGGCGACCAGCAATTGGCGCAACTTGCCGCATTTGCGGTTTGGACAGTCCACAAGGGCGACGAGTCCACGGTTCTGACATTCGCGATAGAAGTCACTGAAAAGTTCGGTCGTTTCCTCTCTGCACCAGTTTTCAATGCACCCGTACTTTGGTATGTCGATGCGCTCGAAGTATATCGGCTTGCGGAGATAGAATGACGAAAATGTCTTGTCCGTGATCTTCCGTCCGGCCGTTTTGTCAACTATGCAGAATCCATGGTGATGGAAATCCCAAGCGAAATCCTCGGGTTTGTCGATGTTGAAACGAAAAACGTCGTTCACGTCAAACTCGCGTACAACAATGTCAGTTGTCTCGCATTGGCTACAGGTGAAGATGAAAATCATGACTGGTGGTTTTGTTGCAGGGGTGAAAACAAGCCTTGGGGATGATGCCCCAAGGCTTGTCGGATTACGGCTCGCTTAGCCACACTGGTTGGCATCGTCTATCGTCAGATTCCCTCCGACAAAACTCTGCGTTCCTATTGTCATTGTCGCAATGTTGCCATCATTGGCAGGCTTTAGGCCGCTGATGTCGGTCGCTATGTCATTTGGTGTCATTGTTCTTTCTCCTTTGTTTTTGGTTAACCAAGTGTAGCGGACACCCGTCCGTTACGTCCTTGTATACGACGCAGTTTCGGAAATCTGACAGGAAATCTTCTCATCGCATAAATTGACGATTGCGTCGTCGTGGCTGACGAGCAGGACGATGCGTCCGGGGGCGAGCTTGCGAAGCAGCGTTTCGAAGGATGCGCGTGCCTTCGCGTCAAGGTGGTTGGTGACTTCATCCAGCACAAGCATACTCGGATCTCGCACGAGGGTGCGGGCGATTGCAAGACGCTGCAACTCGCCGCCGGACAGGGACTGTCCCCGCAATCCAAGCCATGTGTCGAGGCCGGCGGGCAGTCTTTCCACCACCTCGCCAAGTCCGCTTGCCATGACCACGGCCTTGACATCCTCGTCCCCGAACGACGGGTCGCGCAAGGTGATGTTGTCGCGAACTGTGCCGGTTACAAGCAGGCTGTCTTGAAAGACAATGCCGATCTTGCGCCTGAAAGCGCCTTCGTCGAGTGTCTTCATTGGTGTTCCATTGACAAGAATCTCGCCCGATTGCGGCTCGAGCGCGGCGGTCGCCAATTTGAGAAGGGTCGTCTTTCCGGTGCCATTGGCTCCTGTCAGCGCGTATATTCTGCCAGCATGGAAAGTTGCGGAGAAGTCCTTGACGACAGGCCGGTCTGGCGCACCGGGATAGGCGAATGTCACGTTGCGGAACTCTATGGTTTCGACATTCTCCGCTCTTTTGTCGCCGTGCATGGCCTGGGGGTGCAAAAGTATTTCGTCGAGCGAGTCAATTCCCTCGCGCAGAGACGCGGTCTCGGGAAGGATTGAGACGATCCCCTGGACGGACTGCATCGCCGCGAGGAACAACATCTGGTAGACGACAACGTCGCCGACGGGAATCGCGCCTTTCGCGGCAAATGTGCCGGCGACTCCGAGCACCGCGATTTCGCCGAGAACGAGTATCGCGCCAAGAAGGGCTCCGAACGCGACGGACAGGCGGTCTGTGGCGCAGTTTCCGTCCTTGAGGGCGCCGAGCGCTTCTCGTGGGGAGTCGGCGAAGCGGCGTTCGGCGTCGAGCGTGCGCAGGAAGGGCAGTGAACGGAAGAAGTCGAATAGCGTGGCAAATGCGCTGTCGCTTCTCTTGCGCACGGAGTGCGAGTTTTCCGAGAACCGCCTTGCAAAAGGGAAGAAAAGGGCGACTGCGAGCGGTATGAACGCCATGAAGGAAACCGCAAGCGCGGGCGAGCGAGAATGGAGGGCCGCACCTGCGGCGAGCATGGTCACCAAGGCGACGACGAGGCGAGGGTAGAGTCCGCTGACGAATCCGCCCACGGCAAATGTGTCGCGCGTCAGCTTTGCGACGAGCTCTCCGTTTGCGAGCGTGGACATCTCGGCGGGGGAGAATTCCATGACGGTGTCTATTACGCGGTCTTGTAGCTTAAGCTCGATGTGTCGGGCGCGCGAGAGGACGAGCCGCTGGAGGCACGGCGACAGAGCCGCTTTCACAAGCAGAAGGGTGGCGAGTGCAGCGAACGGCATAATCGGCGATTCGCCGTCCACGAGCGCGTTGATGAAGCGCCCAGTTGCGAATGGTACGGCGATGCCGGCGACTGTCTGCACGATAAGAAGCGGCGAATACACAAACACTAAGGCAGGCGACGACAAGATCGTTGCCCACAAAAACCGAGTTCGCTTGAACGCCATATCAAGATTTCCTTTTGTTTCCATGCTTTTTAATCGTATACGCCGCGCCCAGGAAAATCTGACACCCGACATTTTAACCCGACTGCCCAAATTTTTGGTATAATATTGTCGTTTCACAACTGATATTAATCGCATAACGATTATTGAGAGGTGTAAAACGGTGACGGTTAGAGCATGGATAGATGAACTTGAAATGACGGGACACACGACATTTTCTCTTGAAAATGCCGCGTCGGCTTTCCCTTCGCTTGAGAAACAGGTTCTACAGAATAATCTTATGCGGCTTAAAAACGAGAAGCGGATTGTTTCCGTATACAGGCGATTTTATGTCATTATGCCGGTTAGATATAAGTCGAGGGGTATTATTCCTCCGACATATTATCTTCCAGAGTTGATGCGCTTTCTTGGTCGGCCATATTACTTTGGACTTCTTACAGCGGCGAAAGTATGGGGTGCTTCTCATCAGATGCCGCTAGTGGATTTTGCAACAACGACATACCCGGCGTTGAATTCTTCGAAAAACATGAATGCCAGCATTCACTGGTGCTATCGATACAAGATGCCTGTTGATTTTCTCGTTGAAAGAAATGATGCAAATGGAACTGTTCTATATTCGTCGCCCGAACTAACCGCTGTCGAGCTTGTACAGTACGCAAGGCATTGCGGAGGGCTTTCGAATGTTGCCACGGTGCTTGCAGAATTGTCGGACTCGCTTGACTTCGGCAAGCTTCCTACGACGTTTTTTGAGTATTGCAAGGGAACGTCTATTCAGCGGCTTGGATACATCCTTGACGAAGTTCTAGGTGCGAAAGATGTAGCCAACGCGCTTTGCGAGCAATGGAAGGCAAATTGCAGAGTGGCAAACACATGTCTAAACGTCGAGTCGAGCCATGACGTTATCACGCACAATCGCCGCTGGCACATTAATGTAAATGAGAAACTGGAGGTAGACGATCTATGATTAATGGAAAGCGGGTGGTTCTCCGGCTCGTGCGAAGTGACGGCCTATCGTTTCGACGAAATGCTCGGGACGAAGTTCAACGCGGTCTACGGGAGGAAGAAGACGCGCGACCTTTTTGACATGGACTATGTCCTTAAACACGCGAAGCCGGACGTCGACAAAGTGCTTGCTTGCTGGCGACGCTACAAGTCCGAGCTTGGCGAAGACCTTCCGAGTTGGCGCGAATACGTAGCCAACGTCGAGAGCAAAATGGCCGATCCCGGATACCGAAACGGCATGGACGGGCTTTTGCGACCAGGCATCGAGTTCGACGCCGTTTCAGCATGGGCAAACGTCAAGTCCGGCATCGTAGACCGTCTCATGACCGACCGCGACCGCGCCGAGCTTGAAAAACCGCAGTCTCGCGTCTAGCATTCCAATTCACTTATCGCGACATGTGGATTGGGCTGCGGGGCGAATTGTTCAGCCACAAAGATCAGGAGAAACAGAAGAGGGGTTTTTAATGCAGAGGCGCAGAGACGCTGAGTGCGCAGAGGGGTAACGGGCGGTCGGCACGGAGTGCCGCCCCTACCGATGTGCTATCTCCTGTTTTCTACTGTTCTTTGTGGCTAAAAACTCCCCACCAATCTCCAACTTCAACTCAGAACTCCAACTTCTACCCCCTGACTCCTGACTCCTAACTGGTATACTCTTAGCCGGGTGTTCGTTGGTAAGTCGGGCGGGGGCCCCTCAAGGCCCCACAAGCCCGACTTATCAACAACGAACGGCAAAGATGAAGAAGAACAAGAACTACCTCAGATTCCTTTTGCTACTTTTCCTTGCCCGGCGCATGTTCGCGCTTGAAATCCGGCATGGGGACGTGGTAGCATTTCAGCTTGTGG
>JAZSLQ010000163.1:0-2306 GCA_045535455.1 Kiritimatiellia bacterium
TTCGTCCCCTTGCGGACGTAGAAGATGCCTATTCCCTTTGGCGCGTGGAATTTGTGGCCCGACATCGCAAGCATGTCGACGGGAACTTTCTTTACGTCCACTGGAATCTTGCCCGCGACCTGTACCGCGTCGGTGTGGAAAATCGCGCCGCGCGCCTTGCAGATTTCAGCGATTTTCTCGATGGGGAAGACGGTTCCTGTTTCGTTGTTCGCCCACATCGTCGAGACGAGGACAGGGCGGTTCGCGGCTTTCGCAGAGTCGATTTCCGCGGCAAGCTGGTCGAGGTCGATCTGGCCGACATTGTTCACGGGAAGCTCAACTGTCTCGAAGCCGAGCGCCTTGAGGCGACGGACGGGCTGGAGGACTGCGGGATGCTCGACTGCCGTAGTTATTACCTTGAGGTCCTTGCCGAACCAGTCTGCTGTGCCGCGTATCGCGGAGTTGTCGGATTCCGTGGCGCACGAAGTGAAAATGACCTCTTCTGGCGAGCAGTTGAGAAAGGCAGCGACCTCTTCCCTCGCCCTGTCCACGAATTTTGCCACCTGTCCGCCAAAGGTATGCATCGAGCTCGGATTGCCGTATAGCTCCCCGAGAAACGGAAGCATGACATCCCTTACCTCTGGCGCGACTGGCGATGTGGCGTTGTTGTCGAAATACACTATATCGTTCATTGGCGAAATATTATACCACAATTATCTATGGAATATGGTAAAATGTCGGCATGAAGATTAAGTAGCTAGGTAAAATGGCAAAGAACGATACTAGGGAGCTGACGGTAACGGCACTCATTCTCGGTGTGGTGCTCGCGGTTTTGCGCATTCCGGTGATGCCTGTCGCAATCGGCATCTACCTTCCCGTGGGGCTGAGCGTTACGATGTTCGCGGGCGGGCTTCTGCGTTGGGCGGTGTCTCGCCGCCAAGGCGAAGGGGCCGCAAAGGTCGAAGGCGCGGGAACGCTGTTCTCTGCGGGACTTGTCGCCAGCGAGGGGCTTTGCGGGATAATTCTCGCAATACTCGCGCTAACTTGAAATCGCCGCTCCACTTGTTCATCCGTACATGCCACATATATAAAATCAAGAGGTAATGAGTACTACGACTGACATAGAGGGTTCGGGACGCCTCGCGTCCCTCGATGCCGTTCGCGGCTTCGACATGTTCTTCATCTTTTTGGTATAATATCCCCTAAACGGCCACTATTGGCGGTGATGCGCGTTCTTGCGCGTCTGAAAACTGCGCCAAGGCGGGTCGTTGTACCTAAGGAAAACACGATGAACATTACGATTGGTTCCGACCACGGCGGCGTCGAGCTAAAGGCCGCCCTCGTAAGCGCTCTTGCGGGCGCGGCGAAGATGATTGACATGGGTCCTGCAGACACGACGAGCTGCGACTATCCCGACTATGCGGTAAAGGTCGCCAAGGCCGTTGCAAGCGGCGAGGCCGACTTCGGCATACTCGTGTGCCGTTCCGGCATTGGAATGTCGATGGCCGCAAACCGCTTCCAAAACGTCCGTGCCGCCGTCTGCGCGACGACCGACGCGGCGACGACCACTCGCCAGCACAACGGCGCGAACGTGCTCTGCCTCGGTGCAGACGTCGTTTCTCCCGCATACGCCGTCGAAATCGCAAAGGCGTTTATCGCGACTCCTGTCGATGAGAGCGAGCGCCACGCGCGCCGTCGCTGGAAACTCGAGCGTGCCGAGCGTCTTTCCGACTGCTCTGGGCTCATGCGCGACGATCCCGAGGTCTATGCCGCGATCGAGGCGCAGACAAGGCAGGAGGACGCCGAGATCAACTTGATTGCGTCCGAGAACACCTCTTCCCGCGCGTGCCGCGAGGCGGCGGGGTCCGTCCTCATGAACAAGTACGCCGAGGGCTATCCGGGGAAGCGCTGGTACTCGGGCTGCCTTCCCGTCGATGCGGCTGAGGAACTTGCGAGGAAGCGCGCGTGCGAGCTTTTCGGCGCTGAGCACGCGAACGTCCAGCCCCACTGCGGTTCGGCCGCGAACATGGCGGTTTACTTCGCGACGATCAAGCCCGGCGACACGATCATGTCGATGTCGCTCGACCAGGGCGGACATCTCTCGCACGGCTCGCCCGTCAATTTCTCGGGCAAGATCTACAACATCGTTCCCTACACCGTCGACCCGAAGACGGAGATGCTCGACTACGATGCGATGGAGAAACAGGCGCTTGAAATCAAGCCCAAGATTCTCCTGACCGGCGCTTCGGCCTATCCTCGCACGATCGACTTCAAGCGCATCCGCGAGATCTGCGACAAGGTCGGCTGCATCATGATGGTCGATATGG
>JAZSLQ010000274.1:0-29734 GCA_045535455.1 Kiritimatiellia bacterium
TCCTTGCCAAGCGAGTCCTCTCCAATGACGAGGAAGCCGCCGGTCGCATCCTTCGGCGAGGCGACCGTCTTGAAATTGTCGAGCCCGCGCGCCTTGAGTTCGGCGGCCGTCTTCCCGGACGGATCGTAAAGCGCGAACGAAGGCGCCTTCCTCCAGGATACGATATCCCTCGGGTAAACCTCAAAATCGAACGCGTCCTCGGAGAGCTTTTCGCCCCTTGCGTCGAAGAACGCGGCGGAGATGCGCCCTTTCGCCTTTTTCCCGACGGCGGGAGCCTTGAAGGAGATCGGCTCAAAGGACGGTATGTTAGATTTAAGTCCGCGCCGGACGTCGCCGGATGCGATCTCCTTCCCGTCGAGCGTCGCCTTCCACTTCGCGGAGAAGGTCTGCGCGTCGAACCCGTCCCAGAGCAGGATGCACTGCTTCTCGATCATTTCGCCCGTACGGTACGCGTGGCGTCTGTCCGCGAAAGAACCGGCGCCGCCGATCCATCCGATGAAGTCGAGGTTGGTTTTGCGGTAGATGTCCCAGGAAGGGAGCGCCCAGTCGGGACGTCCCTTCGGCACGTCCGCCTCGTTCTTGAAGAAGTTGTAGGCGACGTTGTATTTGTTGTAGATCCCGTCGAGCGTCCAGCCCGGCATGCCGAAGCCGTAGTCGAGGTTGAACCAGACGATTCCCGCGTTGATGCCGTATGTCCGCCAGGCGCGCGTGAGGCGCGTGACGAAGTCGTCGGTGAACCGCCACAGGAGCGGATGCTGCAGCCGGCGAATGTAGAGCGACTCGACGTGGCGGTCTGATATCTTCGCCGGCTCCGTGCGGTACGCCTCCTCGCCGTAGTACGCGGCGAGATGCTCTGTCACGAGATCGCGCCCGTCCTGGTACCAGCTCATCTGGTAGGGATGGCCGAACTCGCAGGCCTGAAACGGGAACTTCCCCGTGTCGCCCGCCCATGCGCTCGGCCATTCGACGCGCTCCTGGAGGGGAATCCAGTTGAAGTACAGATTGGCGGACGCGATCTCGCCCGTGGAGCCGTCGGAATGCGAGAAGTAGAGGACGTTCGGATTCGTCTTCTTCGCCGACGCGACGAGGTCTGCCATCATCTTCCCGAAGTCGCTGGAGTCTCCGCAGCCGAGATATTTCGCCTCGTACGACCATTGCGGGAGGTAGCAGTTCACTCCCATGTAGACCATCGCGACGCACGGCCAGTTGCGGTAGCGCCGGAGGTTCTTCGCCTGGATGCGCTTGAACTCCTCGCGCTTCTCGCCCGGCTTCAGGAGCGGGACTTTCGTGTTCCAGTCGAACGCGCACGTCGGCACTATCGCCGAGATGCCGTTCTCGGAAAGGTATTCAAGCATTCCATCGTCAATCTGCGGATCGAGTTCCGTCCGGTGCGCGAACTGGATGCAGTTGTATCCGACGCCCTGCAGGAACTTCGCTCCGTATTTATTGCAGCCAAAGTTATACGTGACGCGAAACTTCTGCTCGTGGCCGTTCATGTAGATTTTCCGCTTCTCGCGCCATATCTCGCGAAAGCCGAAGCGCACGTCGCGATAGGAGGCGACCTTGCCGTTCCTGCCGCCGACGCAGACCTTGACCCGGAGCGTGTAGAGATAACCGCGGCCGAGCTCCCATGTGACTGGATCCATCCACGGCACGGAGGGCTTCACCACGTTCTCGCCTTCGTGCAGGTCGAACGCGCCCACGACCTTCTTCACAATCTTCCCGTCCGCGTCGAGAATCTCGGCGAGCACCTCCGCGCGGCATGCCGCCGGAACGGTGACCGTCGTCTCGACAGTTATCCTCTTCTCGCGCCACGACGTGTTCGCAAAGACGTCGTCGACCGAGAACGCCTCCTTCGCGACGAGAAACGGCGGATCCTTCTCGAGCTTGAAGTCGGAGTTCTTCCCGAGCAGGAGCATGTGGAACTCGTTCACCTCGCCATAGCGCAGCAGCGGCGCAACGTCTACATCTCCAGCCGGCTCCTTGATCTCGCCGGCTCGCCTGCCGTTCACAAACACGACGACACGGCAGCCGCGGATACCGTTCTGCTCGAACGAGACGCGCCGACTTTTCCACTCCGCCGGGATGGGACGCCGCGCGCGCAGCCAGACGCTGTCGTAGCCGGACCAGTTGCCACCCCTGCCCGCAGGCGGCGGATCCCACGATGGCCCCTTCGCCTCAGGCTGGAACATCTGGCGCGCCCACCATTGGCCGTTCCAGAAATGCCACTTTCCCCACTGCGGGGCCGGCACGTCGGGGATCGACTCGGCCGCGCCGCGCGTCGGCCACGCGTCCCAGTGCTTCTCGACCTTGTCGCGTATCGATTCGGCTGCCGCAGTGCAAGCGGCAAAAGCCAAGGAAAGAAAGAAGATTCGCTTCATGCGGCGATCATTCTACCACAACAAACGCAGCCAGACTACCCCCACCACAGAGGGGGTATGCGAGTTGGATAATTATTGGTACAATGTCCGCAAAACACAACTTAAAATAAAGTATTATGACAACCGTTTTAACTACATGCTTTCATAGGGGGACTCTGATTGTGGCGGGGCTCGCGGCGCTCGTCGCTTGGCATGCTGTCGCAGCCGCCGGCGACGAGCTCCTGGTCAACGGCAATTTCGAGAATGGTGAAAAAACTCCCTGGACAGGCGGACTCACTGTCGGCGATTCTTCGAGCGCCTACGGGCCAAACCATACGACGACTTTTATTTCCGGAACCTATTGCGCGATACTCCAGATGAACCGCGCCATGACTCAAGAGGTTGTCACGGTCGATTCTCCCTGCTATGCCACGCTTTCCTGGAAATGCAAGCGGCGTTGCAACGACCAAACGAACAATAAAACAACCCCGATGCATTACACGGTGAGCATTGACGGCAATGTCGTCTGGGGCGAAGAAGAACTTGTTGACACAGTCGGCAGTATCTGGTATCGAAAGGTCGACAACATAAGGCTGAACCCCGGCACACATACTCTTGTGTTTCAGGGACGGGTAGAAAGCGGCAAGGATGCGACCGTCTTCCTTGACGACATTTCTCTTCGCGACATGGGGAGCATGTGGACCGAACTGCTTGTCAATGGCGGTTTTGAGGTCAGCACAAACAAAGCCGATAAGATCGGCAGGATACTTCTTGGCTGGACGGGCGGTGTTTCCGGCAACTCTTCAAGTCCCTATCAGCCAAACCATACAACGACATTTATTTCTCAGAGTTGGTGCGGGATTGTCCAGAAAAGCGCCAAGTTGACCCAGGTTTTCACGAACAATACCACATACGTCGCGACGCTTTCCTGGAAATGCAAGCACCGATGCGACTTTAATTCGACCATCCCGATGTATTACACGGTGCTCATAGACGGCGACGTCATCTACGGCGAAGAAACGCTCACCGGCACGACCGTCTACAACCGGAGTGTCGAAGGCATCAAGTTGAGATCGGGAGAGCATACGCTCGTGTTCCAGGGGCGGACGGACAACGATCAGGATCAAACGCTCTTTCTTGACGATGTCTCGCTTCGGGTCACGAACAAGATTCCAGGACTTACCATCATTGTTCGATGAGTGGTAATTAATCTATTGGTCATCGGCGCCTGCAAGGGGTGGATGACAAGACGCCGCCCCCCCCCCTTTGCGACCGGTGTCGGGAAAATGCTATACTTACGATGTGACCTCGGTATTGAAGACACTCGCCGCCACAATGTCCGCGGCACTGCTCGCCTGGGCGGCCCCGGCACAGCCCGAACCGCCGCTCGTGTCGGCGGCGGACTTCCTTTCGGGAAAATACGACATGACCGCCATCCGAGCTGAATGCACCGTGAGAGATGCGTTTCGCGACGAGATAAATCCGAAATACGTCTATCTCGTGCTTCTCTGGGACGGCGAAATCGTCTATGCCGCCTTCCCGGCGGCGGACATTCCGGACGAAGCGATTCTATCGCTTGTCGGAGCTGGCGTTGTTGTGACAGGAACGCCCATTCCCCGCCTGTACGACCAGCGAGAGAAGATAGGCCGCAACCTGCAGATTCCAGATTCGCACGCGATCGTAGTTCGCAGAAAGTCCGCGGCGGACACATTCGACGCTCCGGACGTGACGACTCTCGACGGAGTTCCGCCCCTCGAACTCCAGCATCTGGACAGACACGGATTCTCCGGCGTCGTGCTCGCCGTATGGGAAAGGAAAAACGTACTCCTGCGCGGAAAAGGAAGAACCGGCAGGGACGAGCTCGTCACCGTGCGCCTCGCGTCCGACTCCGCGCCGAAATACGGCGAATATGTCTATGTCTCGGGTTTTCCGGGCACAGACTTGCATCACTATACGCTCGTGCGCGCATGGTGGACGGCAGCAGCGCAGCCTGCAATGCGGCCGGAAGAGGCAGAGGACACGAGCGCAAAGGCACTGACGACCGACACGGAGGGAAGGACCAGGTTCCGAAACGAAATGCACGGACGGCCCGTCAGACTGCGCGGCATCGTGCGGACCGGTGTCGGTGCAGACGGCCTGTTCCTGATGGAGAGCGACGGAATCGTCGTGCCTGTCTACGCAGCGGCCGCGGCGGAGTATGCGCACACGATCGAGACAGGATGCACAGTCGAGGCGGCAGGAACATGCATAATGGACATAGAGGACTGGCAGGCCAATTCGGTATTCCCACAGATCCGTCGGTTTTTCCTAGTCGCTCGCGTTCCATCGGACATCCGAATCGTCGCACGTCCGCCGTGGTGGACTGCAGCCCGACTGCTTGCAGTGATAGGCGCCCTTCTCGCTGCGCTTGCTGCGATCCTCGTCTGGAACGCCGCGCTCAGCCGCTCTGCCGCACGCAAGGGACGCGAACTCTACCGCATGCAGATAGAGCGCGTCAAGGCAGACCTCAGAACCGAAGAGCGCACACGTCTCGCGGTCGAGCTTCACGACACTCTCGCTCAGAATCTCACGGGGGTTTCGATGGAACTCGCGGCAGGACACGTCGACATCGCGGCGAAGACGCTCAAGTCGTGTCGCGACGAGCTGAGAAACTGTCTGTGGGATCTCAGGAGCCAGGCGCTCGAGGAACCAGACATGACGCAGGCGGTCCTGAAAACGCTCCGGCCGCACATCGGCGAGACACGCGTGTCGGTGCGGTTCAGCGTGCCTCGCAGCAAACTGTCGGACAAGACGGTCCACGCGCTGCTCAGGTCGATACGCGAGCTCGTGGTGAACGCGCTGCGGCACGGCGGAGCGACCGACATAAAAGTCGCGGGTGCGCTCGAAGGAGAACACCTGGTCTGTTCGGTAACGGACAACGGATCCGGCTTCGACCCCGCCTCCGCGCCGGGCGTCCTGCAGGGCCACTTCGGACTTCAGGGCATACGGGAGCGCATAGACGCCCTCGGTGGCGAATTCACGATCGAAAGCACACCTGACAAGGGCACGAAAGCGTGGATGAAGATATGACTCCGACACGGGTTCTCATCGTCGACGACCACGCGATTCTCCGCATGGGGCTGGCGTCACTCCTTTCGTCGAAGAAAGACATCGAGGTCGTCGGCGACGCGGCGAACGGTCCCGAGGGGATACGCAGAGCCATTGAACTGAAGCCGGACGTGGTGGTGATGGACCTCATGATGCCCGGCATGGGCGGCGCCGAGGCAACAGCCCGGCTTCTCGAAAAGGCCCCTGATGCGAAGGTGCTCATCATCACGACGTTCGACACGTCCGACGGCATAGACCGCGCGCTCAAAGCCGGTGCGCGCGGCGCGATCATGAAGAACTGCGACTTCGAGGAGCTTGTCGACGCGCTGCGCACCGTTGCATCCGGAGGGAGCTACATCGCGCCTGACGTCAAACGGCTTTTTTCGAACGATCCTCCGGCAATCACACTCTCGCCGCGCCAGAGAGAGATGCTGCAGTCCATCGCGAGAGGGCTCTCGAACCCCGACATCGCGAAACAGTTCGGCATAAGCATCTACGTGGTCAAAGAGCACATAGCCGCGCTCTTCGCGAAGATAGGCGCGGCAAACCGCTCCGAGGCCGTCGCAATCGCAATGCGCAAGAACCTGCTTGCGCCATAGACCCGGCGCGATCAGGCGTCTGGCCAGAGCTCGTGCGCCATCTCCCTCAGTTTGTACTTCTGTATCTTCTGCGACGCCGTCATCGGGAAAACGTCGAGGAAATGTACATACTTCGGAATCTTGAACCACGAGATCTTGTCCTTGCAGAAGGCCTGAACGTCCTCGGGCTTGAGCTCCACGCCGTCAGCTGGGATCACGAACGCCGCCGGCTGCTCGCCATACTTCTTCGAGGGACAGCCAACGACCGCGACATCCTTGACGCCGGGCATCGTGCCGAGGAAGTCCTCGACTTCCTTCGGGGATATGTTCTCGCCGCCGCGGATGATGAGGTCTTTGAGGCGTCCGGTGATGTAGTAGTAGCCGTCCTTGTCCATGCGGCCGATGTCGCCGGAATGAAGCCACCCGTTCTTGTCGATGCACTTCGCCGTCTGCTCGGGCATCTTGTAGTAGCCCTTCATGTTGTTGAAGCCACGGCAGCAGATCTCGCCGTCGGTGTCGAGCGGCGCGATTTCGCCAGTCTCGGGGTCGATAATCGCGACCTCTACGCCAGGAAGCGCCTGGCCGATCGTCTGGCACTTGCGCTCGATAGACGGCTCGAAGTAGCGCGTCATCGTCATCACGGGGCCGGACTCGGTGAGCCCGTACGGGTTCGTGATCTCCTTCATGAACATCCTGTCCTGCGCCTGCTGCATGCGGTGCACAGGGCACGCCGAGCCGGACATGATGCCGGTCCTGAGCGACGTGAAGTTGAACTCCTTGAAGCGCGGGTGGTCGAGCATCGCGATGTACATCGTCGGGACGCCGTAGGTTGCCGTGCACTTCTCGCGCTCGATCGACTTCATGACGAGGAGCGGGTCGAACTTCTCGAGGAAGACCATCGTCGAGCCGTGGTTGACGCAGCTCATCACGCCGAGGACGCAGCCGAAGCAGTGGAAGAGCGGGACCGGTATGCAAACGCGGTCGCGCGAGGAGAGGTTCTGGCACGCGCCGATCCAGAAGCCGTCGTTCGCGATGTTGCGGTGGGTGAGCTGCACGCCCTTCGGGAAGCCCGTCGTGCCGCTCGTGTACTGCATGTTCACGACGTCGTTTACGTCGACCGTGGCCTGGCGCTCGAGATACTCCTCCTGCGTCACCTCGCACGCGAGCGACTTCACCTCGTTGAGCGAGTACATGCCGCGGTGCTTCTTCGGCCCCAAGTAGAACATGCGCTTGAGGTGCGGATACTTCGCGCTCTTCAAGGCGCCGCGCGGGCACTCCTTGAGCTCGGGGATAAGCGAGTTGATGACCTCGATGTAGTCGCAGTCGCGATAGCCGTCGATCACGAAGAGGTTCTCGGCGTCGGACTGCTTGAGCGCAAAGTCGATTTCGGCGGACTTGTAGTTGATGTTGAGCGGCAGGAGAATCGCGCCGATCTTCGCCGTCGCGAACATGAGGACGACCCAGTGGGGGACGTTCGTCGCCCAGAGCGCGACCTTTTCTCCGCGCTTGACGCCGAGCGCCATAAGTCCCTTGGCAACGTAGTCGACTTCCTCGGAGAACTCGAACCAAGTAAGGCGGTAGTCGCGGTCTGCATAGACTACCGCGTCGTTCTCGCCGCAGCGCGCGACCGTCTGGTCGAGAAGCTGGCCAAGCGTGTACTCGCGCGTAATCGGCAGGTTGTGCCACGGAACGCCAGTCGAGACGGACTGAGTGAACGGCGCCTTGCGCGGCGCTGTTCCAAATGGATCTGTCAGTTTAAACATACGACACCTTGAACCTTAAACTTCAAACATCAAACATCAAACTTCAAACTTTGAACTTTGAACTTCCCCTCACACCGGAATGAACACGATGCCGTAGATCGACGCGGGCTTGCCGCCGATCGCCCTGAGCCCGTGGTTGACGCACGAGTTGTAGTAGGCAGTGTCGCCCGCCTTCAGGATCGTCTTGTCGGGACCGTAGGTGAGCTCGACTTCGCCGGAGATGCAGATGATGAGCTCCTCGCCCTCGTGGTGCTGAACAGCGTCAACGCCGTCGGCGGCAAATTCGATGCGGAACGGATCCATGTGCCTGTCGGGCTTGCCGAGCGCGAGCGAGTGGCTTGCATAGCCGAGGACGTTCATCCCTTCGCCTGCGACCTTGTTCGCCTCGATGTCGTCGGCACGGGTGATGATCGGGTCTGGCTTGAACTGGTCGTCCATGAACGTGCCGATCCTGAGACCAAGGGCGCGGGAGAGCTTTACGAGGACGCCGAGCGCGGGCATTACCTCGCCCTTCTCGATCGCATTGATGACCTTTTCCTCTACGCCGGACTTCTGGGAGAGGTCCCAGATGCTCCATCCGTGGTTCTCGCGGTACATCTGTATCCGCTTGCCTGCCTTGTTTTCCTTGCTGCTCATGTTGCCTTTCGTTTTTCCGGTCCAGAATGTTCTGTCATTGACGAAAAAGCGGACCGCCCTTTTCCGCGATCCGCTTTTCTCGTGCTTCTTGAGTTGGCCCCTTTCGATCAAACACCGGCCGCCTCAGCGGATCTGCACCCGTTAAGGAGAAGGCTAAGTCGAAGAAGGACAAACTTGTTCATTGGCGCGGTATTATACCAAAAATTTTCCGTCGTGTGCGCACAGACATGAAAAATTTTGTCGGCGGCCTCAGAGGCGCGCGACGCCTGTGCGGCGGGCGGCCTCGGCAACTGCGGCGGGAACGATGTCCTTGAGGCGGCGGTCAAACGGCTTGGGGATGATGTAGCCAGTGCCGAACTCGAGCGTCTCGTCCGGATAGAGCGCCTTCACGTCCTCGGGAACGGGCTCGCGCGCAAGCATCGCAAGTGCGTTCGCGGCGGCAACCTTCATCTCGGTGTTGATCGTCGTCGCCCTGACGTCAAGAGCGCCGCGGAAGAGATACGGGAAGCCGAGCACGTTGTTGATCTGGTTCGGGTAGTCGCTCCTGCCAGTCACCATGACGTACTTCCTGCCCTTCAGCGCCTTTGCGACTTCATCGGGCGCGATCTCGGGATCGGGGTTCGCCATCGCGAAGATCGCTGGGAATTCGCCCATCTTCGCGACATCCTCGCCGGAAAGAACGTTCGCTGCACTTACGCCGATAAAGACGTCTGCGCCGGCAATCGCCTCCTTGAGCGTCTTCGCCGTCGTATCGACCGCGTGCCGCGCCTTGTAAGGGTTGAGATCGGTGCGGTCCTTGCGGATCGTGCCCTTCGAGTCGCACATCGTGACGTCAACGACACCTGCTGCCTTGCACATCTCGCAAATGCGGATGCCCGCTGCGCCAGCGCCGTTCATAACGATCTTGAGGTCCTTGAGTTCCTTGTCGGCGAGCTTTGCGTAGTTCATCACACCAGAGAGCGAGATGACGGCCGTTCCCCACTGGTCGTCGTGGAACACGGGGATGTCGAGCGCCTTGTCGAGCTTGTCTTCGATCTCGAAACAGGCGGGCGCGGCGATGTCCTCGAGATTGACGCCGCCGTACTGGGGGGCGAGGGCCATCACCGCGTCGATGACGCGCTGCGGATCGGTGGGGCCTGTGTCCTTGCCGTCCTTGCGGCAGTGCGCGAGAGGAACGGGCCACGCATCCACGTCGGCAAACGCCTTGAAGAGAACGGCCTTGCCTTCCATCACCGGGACTGACGCCGCGGCGCCGAGGTCGCCAAGTCCGAGAATCGCCGTGCCGTCCGAGACGACGGCCACGAGATTGCGCTTGGCCGTGACGTCCCACGCCGCATCCTTGTTCTCCGCTATCGCCTTGACTGCGTGCGCGACGCCAGGGGTATAGGCGAGGCAAAGGTCGTCCTTCGTCTTGAGCGGCTTCGGAAGCGCGACCGCGACCTTCCCGCCGATGTGGTACTTGAGAACCTCTTCCCTGTCGTATGCCATGACTATATCTCCTTTTCGATGAAGTTGAAATGCGTAATCTTCACGCCCGTTGGCGCAAGCGTCTTGCGAATGACGTTGAGCCACTGGTCCGAGACTTCGCACGCAACGACTACCGCATCCGCGTTTAGCTCGTTGATTATCTCGGGGGCTTCCATGAGAGTGCCATAGACCTTGATTCCGCCGATGTACTGTCCGCGCATCAGGACGTCGTCGTCAAGAAGCCCGACTATTATGCGGTTGTTCGCAGTAGTCCTTCTCACCAGCTCGCGCCTGAACGAGCGGTACCTCAGCCCCGCGCCGTAGATGAGCACGCGGGAGACGTCCTTCCTGCCCCTCAGCCGCGAGCAGTCGAGGGCGTAGAAGAGGTCGCGAACCACGGGCCGGGCAAGGCGGGCCATGGCAATGAGGACAAACGAAAGCAGGAAGTTTACGAGGATGGCGCCAAAGATCTCCGAGGTCGCTATGTGGCTCGGAAGAGTGTTGGGCGCATAGTACACGCCAACGCCGCCGACAACCGCGCCTGAGGCGCAGGCAAGAAACAACCTCACGAAGTTTGAGGCCATTGCACGCGACCAGACCGTTACGTACGTGCGGAAAAACACGAGCGCGACAAAGGTTGCGGACACGCTGATCGGCAAAGCAACACGGCAAACAGTCTTGGTCACGGGGAACTGCATGGCGTAGAATGTCACAAGGAACGTTCCAGCAAGCGCGATTATGTCGAACACCACGTAAAACGGCACAGCAAGCTTGGCCCAGCGGCGCCGGTTCTTCCTGTCCCTGTCGTGGGCAAACGAGGCGAGCAGCTTGCCTGCGTCAAAGAGCTCGACACGGGCCATGTCGCGAAAGACTATTACGCAAGCGGCGGCAAACGCTACGATCCAGAGGCCGGCGGCGCGAGACTTCAGCACGATGCCGAAAAGCCCGAAAAACACCGCAGCCAACGTAATCAAGTACAGTATCCACGCCGTCTTGCGCTGGTTAAGCCCAGTGGAGCGCAAGATTCTGTGGTGAAGGTGGTCGTGGTCCGCCGTCATGACCCGAGCGCTGTCGCCCGCAGCAGCGTCACGGTTCTCGCGCTTGAAGATGAGGTGCCTTATCGAGCGGCGAAGAATCGCAAGGGACGTATCGAAGATCGGCACGCCCATGGCAAGCATCGGCACGCCCACGGACACGAGGAACGAATTTGCAGTCTGCGTCGCGAGCGGGAGCGTCGAAACAAGGAAGCCGATCAGCATCGAACCGGAGTCTCCAAGGAAGATGGACGCAGGATTGTAGTTGTACCTAAGAAACCCGACGAGCGCACCTGCAACCGCAAAGTGAAAAATCGTCTGGTCTGGCGAACCGAGAAACATAAGCGACCCCGCCATGCCGAGAACGGCGATAAGCGCGATACCCGACGCGAGCCCGTCGAGACCGTCGATGAGATTGAACGCATTTACGGCGCCGACGATCCAGAAGACGGTGATAACACAGTCGAGGGCAGCTGGCAGAGCGGGCCAGAGCGTATGGAACCCAAGTCCGCCCCATGCCCAAGTCGCAATGGCGACTGCGATCTGCCCAAGGAGCTTAAGCTTGGGCGGCAAGCTCCATTTGTCGTCGGCAAGCCCGAGAAGGAACACCGCCGAAGCAAGCAAGGTGATGCGCAACGGATGCGTTCCGATGCCAGAACCGATCCAGCGACTTCCCGCGACAAGCACATACACCATAAACGATCCGAAAAGCCCGAGGAAAAGCGCGATACCTCCGCCACGGGGAATGGGCACCTTGTTTATGCGGCGCGGATCGGGCTTGTCCACCATGCCAAGGCGGCGGTTAATCTCTCGCACTATCGGGGTAAGCACAAGCGTCAGCGCAAGTGCCGAGAGAAACACTATGGCGAACGGGGCAAGCTTGCCAAGAAATGCCGTCATTTCGAGTCACCTCCATCAAGTTCAATCCGCGACAGGAGATAGGAAAGCCCGGCGTCGTCGCTCCGAGACGCATTGACAGTCACCATGACCCAGCGGTCTATGCGATTCAAGACGCTGCGGTCAACTACGTCGCGGAAAATGCGCGAAACATGGCTCGCAGTCTTGAAGCCCTCCTGGTTGAAGAAAGTGTAGGCAAAGCCGAACGTCGGGGAATCCTTCGTCGCAAGAGAGATGAAGCGCCAGTCGCGCCCTGCGACAGAGCGCGTGCGCGGGCGCTCCATGCGAAGCCCCTGCGCGGGAAGGCACAGTTCCGGGCGGTGAATCGAACTCTTGGACTTACCGCCGACGACGAGAGAGACAACCATCCAATCGCCGCTATCAGCGACATAGCGGCGCTTCTCTATAATCGTGTCGGACGGAAGGACCGTGAGCTCGGCTTCGGACGGTTCGAGGATTTCAGACGAGAAGCCAGGGATATCGGAGAGATGGACGTTTGGTGGCTCGGCGACCGTCACGTCAGGGGTCGCCGCCTGGAAGAACATCAACGGAACGACGAGTGCAAAGGCGAGAACGGCAACAAGCGATGAAGACCATGAGGGCCAGCCCCCGCCGGTCTCGCCGTTACCCATTACCCGTTCCTCCGGCTCACAATTCACAACTCTCAACTCACAAACTTTGCTTATCCCCTCGCCTGTCGCCACCATCAACAAGATTGCTACAGCAAAAACGACAAAGCCAGAGTAGTCGTGGTAGAAGCCAGTGGCAAAATCAGAGGACGCAAAGTTGGCGACGAGCACGATCGTCAAGATTCGCATAACATTGCCAAGTATCGCGATAGGCACAGACGCCGCGAAAAGAACGCCGCGGCGAAGCCATGTCGGCTGCGTAAAGTACGCATAGCCCGCCGTAAGCGCCATAAGCGCAAAGAGCGAGCGAAGCCCGCTGCAAGGATCGGCCACGTCTATGGAGAACGAGCCGTCGGCCGCACCGACCATCGTGCCCTGCTGGATGATGTCTGCGCCAACGCCACGCGCAACGGCAAACGCCGTCGAACTTGCGAGAAGCCGCAGGTGCACCGTCACGACGTCAAGAAACGTCGCAAGCGGAATGCAGAAAAGAAGGAAGAGCGCCGGGAAAAGGACGGCCTTCGCCGTCTCCTTGCCGAAGAATGCCCACGGAACGGTTATCAAGAGCCCGACAAAAGCGACGATCTCGAAACGAAGCTGCACACCCCTGACGCCGAGAAAACCGAGCGCGAGAAACGGCAACGCCGCCAAAAGCCCGATCCATGAGGGAGCGCCGATGGAATCAAGAATCTTCCGCCTCTCCGTCCAGACAACGTAGAGCGAGAAAAGCGGCACGTACCACCCGAACGACATGTCCTCCTGCGGAGCGCGGAACATGTCGGGCGCATGGTGCAGGATCATCGCCTGAAAACCCCATAGCATGGCAGCGAAAACACCCGCCATGAGCGCTATTCTCACATGGAGCCCCCGAACTTTCATAAGTGGTCGAATATTATACCATAAAACGCGGTCGCTCTTCTTGCCCTTGGCGACTGCGTTCGCAGGCAAAGCCCATGACATGGCTTTCGACGCTCGCCTCCAAACTGGACGAAAGAAGCGAGAAATCGCGCGTGTCAACGGCCTGGAGGAAGTCGCGTATAAGCGCAAGGTCGCCGCCCGCATGGCCGCTTTCCTTGTAGGACTCCCCTTCCGGCGGGACGAACGACCACGGGTAGGACTTCCCCGTGTCGAAGCGATGGAGCGTAAAGGTCTTGCCGTCGCCCTCGATGTACCCGAGCGTCCCCATGATGCGCGTGCGCCGCCCGCCCCAGGGCGTGAACGCGTCCATCGTGAAGCTCGCCGTCACCCCGCCCTCGAAAAGAAGCGTGGCGACGATGTGGTCGGGCTGGTCGTTGTCCATGCGATATACGCAGCGTCCGTAGTCGGTAGTCCGCAGTTTCTCGAGGATCGCCTCAGAAGGACAGTCCTTCTTCAAGTCGAACACAT
The DNA here is from genome assembly GCA_045535455.1 of Kiritimatiellia bacterium. Lineage (GTDB taxonomy): Bacteria > Verrucomicrobiota > Kiritimatiellia > RFP12 > UBA1067 > UBA1067. Next base: position 13,838 of record JAZSLQ010000274.1, read on the forward strand.
AGAGAAAGAAGCGCTTCCTGTCGTAGATGTCGATCGCGGAGTAGGGGCAGGTTTTCTCGTGCGGGCAACCGTCCGTGCAGCGAGCCGTCGCACCTGCCGGCGCCTTGTCCGCGCGGAAGAGCGCAATGCCGCCCTCGGCGCTCACGCGCACGCACCGCTTGCCGACGAGCCACTTCAGGATGTCGAGGTCGTGGCAGCACTTTGCGACGATCATCGGCGTGGTCGCCTTGCTGTCGTGCCAGTTGCCGCGCACGAACGAATGCGCCATGTGCGCGTACATCACCGGCTCCTGGTGCTGGATGTTCACAAGTTCGCCGACGAGTCCCAAGTCAATCGCCTTCTTGAGCGCACGGAAATAGGGGGAGTAGCGAAGCACATGCCCAACCGCAACCATGACACCGGTCTCGCGCTGGCGAGCGAGCAGGTCGAGGCACTCGCGCTCGGTCTGCGCCATCGGCTTTTCGAGAAGGACGTCGTATCCCTGGCGCATCACTTCCATCGCGGGTTCGAAGTGCAGGGCGTCGGGAAGCGCCACGAGCATTACGTCTGCGAGCTTTCCAGACTTCCCCGCTTCAAGCATTTCGTGGTAGTCGCCGAAACGGCGCTCTCGCGGAACGCCCCATTCGTCGCCCATGCGTTCGCGGCGCGAAGCGTCGATGTCCGAAACCGCGACGACCCTCATCGTCCCCGGGAACAGCTTCCCGTAGGCGGGATACTCGTTCCCGCGCGACCCCGCGCCCATCACCGCGACGGTGATTTCGCGGCTTGTCGCAATCTTCAGCGGCTTTACCTCCGCAAGCTCAGCAAATTCACTTTCAATGTCCATGGTTTTCTGCAACGTTCCTAATATACACCTATCCAGATCACGACTTCACTCACAATTCTCAATCCGGCAAGCTCGCGTAGTATCCTCGCATAGCGGTTGGTGTCGCCGTCCGCCATCTCAAAGGCAAGCCGGTATCCTCCCCTGATGAAATCGGCATGGCAAAACATCCCTGCCTTTACAATCTGGGCCTTTACTTCATCATCGGTATACACTTTCTCTTCGTCATCAGTGAGATCACCATCGCCTTGCAGCGGTATGGCCACAACGACAGCGACGAGTGCGGACAACATCGACTGTATCAATCTCATGCCTGTTCCTTTCTCATTGGTTGCCTTGCGCGTTCTCGATAGCATTTGTCACACCAATAAAATAGGCGTTCTGCTCCGTCCAGGAGTTGGTACACGACAAAACATATAGCGCGGCAGCAAGGCGATTCGTGCTGAACTCATAGCCCGGCAGGGAGGCGACCAATATCTCGTCTACTGGAACCGCCCGCGAGCAGTCTGAAAGTCGGTTTGTGTAGAGTCCAGCGACTCCACGTTGCCGGACATTGCTCCCAGGCGGCAAGGAATGGAGGCGTGACGCATATTCTCCGACGATATCACCACGCTCCTCAAACGTCATCTGCACGGCATTCGTCTCTACGTCAAGGCAAAAATCCGTCATTGAGTCATCAAGTGGTCCGTATTGTTCATAAAGCTCGCCGGCATAGCCGCGATACGGAGCACTCGCATTCAGCGCTATGCCTTTCAATGACTGCCATACATTCGTGTATTTCAAATCCTCGCATTGTTCTATCGCGACCCGCACATAATTTGTTTGATCGTTCGAGAAATTCGCACAGCAGTTTGTCACAAGATAGCCAAGATACCAGTCGAAAGACGCCTTCTTGGCAACACGCGTGACACCATTCGTCTCGTCTTCTCCGAGAAAACCCTCCCATGTCCATGTCGGAATGACCAACTGTGTCGTATATTCTACGCCATTCTCGTCCACAGATTCAAAGTAATCCACACCAGCCCCCCACGCCCTGAAAAGCAACGCCTCAGCAACGCGGTTTGTGACCTCTTCCGACCCCGGCAACGATGGCCGTTCATACGGTTCGTCCACAGGCTCGGGGTCATCCGGTGGACGCGTGGGCACGACAGTAGGCGGCTCTTCGCGCGGAGCGTCAAGGTCGAGATCGACCACATTGAGAACATCCGCGCAAGCTGATGTTGTTGCAACTATTACGATTGCGGGAAATATCAAGTGTGATTTCATTGACTGTACACCTCGTTGTTGTTTTGCTTTATTGCCGAAGCACCCACAGGAACATGGTATGCAGAGCTAACCGACGTTGCCTTGTTTGAAATGCTCAAGACGGCTCCGTCTGGAATGTCAACAGAGGTCTTACCATCCCTTCCATACATGAGAAATGATTGTTGCACCAAGGCATACTTGTCCGACTTTGCGTAGAAACCTCTTCCAAGCGCGTTTCCCCAATCGCGCATTCGCGATGCAAAGCAAGCCCCTGCAATGTCGATCTTCGAGAAATCCTTCGTCGTGTTAGAATCGGCTTCAGAATAGTCATAGCAATCGAACAGTCCAAGCGCATGTCCTATTTCATGAGCGACTACATGCAAGGTCGCCCGCTGCGATATGGCTATGCCCCGCCTCGACATAAAAGCCGCCGCCTTGTTATTTGTAATCACACCAACAAAATACAATTCAACGCAGTCTTGGTTTGTATAGGAGTTCATCAGCGTAGCGGCCTGAGCGGATATCTGGTTCCGATTCGTCGCGCCAGTCATCGGGTCAACGTCGTATTCGGCAAGGACCCAGTCGTTGGTCGTTCCCACATTTCTTGTTATCGAGAGAAGGTTGAAGCGTATTCCAACCTGCTCGTAGATTCTGTTTGCATATTCGACCATGCCGACAACTCTCGAGTTCTGTATCTTATCCTTGGCATTCGGTGCCTTGACCACGAACGCACGGACGGGTATCGTTCTCTGCTGCACAATCGGCATCTCGAACCTCGGCTGGTGGGGATCGGAGTTGAACCTGGCCTCGACTACTACCGTCCCGCTCGACGCAATGGGCTCGACCTTCACCTTGTAGCCTCGCCGCTCGGTTATCCGACCCATCTGCGGCGTTATCGCCCACTGGACGTCGTTCGGGGAAAAGTTTCCGTTGACGGACACCGAAAGCCATGCATTCGTCCCGTACACGAGCCGCGACGGATTGACATACCTTCCGTCTGGCCCCTCTTCATTCGTCACAAGCCTGCACAGCGGCTCTATCACGTTGTAGGACACATTCGTGGACAACGTGCCGCCGTCGGACAACCGACAATTCGCGGAAAAGCAACCTCCGCCGATATGCCGCGAGATCACGTAGAACCGATTTGACGCGCACTTGGTCAACCCGTAGGCACCGAAAGTCATGGTGAAGTTCTTGAGGGACCCCGTCAAAGCCGCGTTCGTGTAAATCAGGTGGTCGTCGTCGCCTGTATGGATGACGGTTACGACACCGCTCGTAGGCACGTCTGAAGTAACTACGACATCAAGCGGATAAACCCTGTCTGCTCTGTAGTCGTCGTTGAGAAAAGTTACCGAGGGGTAACTGACTGAAAGTCCGACCGACGGAAAACTGTTCGTCCCATACGACACGCCAAGCAGACTGGATGTCAAAGTCCGATTCCTTATCGTCGCAGACACGGAAAGCCCACCCGTCGCATAGTTTGGCATTGACCTAGGGCTCACCACCGTCGTAGCCTGATGCGGCGTCGCAATATCCCAGACATCGCCATCGGACGTCCACTCATACGCGACCGACTCGGGGCTGGCGCAATCGGACAGGACCGCAGTGAATGTCGCGGGGAAGTCCTCGGGCCAGAGATGCGCGACATCAGGGGTTCCATGCAGGACAGGCATCATCAGAACGACGCCGTTGAAGAGCCCTGTCGGTCCTTGAAGGATGTTCCACCCGCCGTCCACGGTCCATGTCCAAGGCGCGGCAGAACCGCCGTTAGACCGAAGCATTCTCAACGGCTCTGACGGAACATCGTCAGCTATGTCGTACTCGATGCCCGGAACAGGGAAGCCTGTTCCAAACGAATATTCGATTCCTTTCTCCAAAAGAAAGACATATTCACCCGCGTTTGTGACGGCAACCGACAAGTCGCCAACAACGAGCTGAACCGTCTCTGGGGGATCGCCAGGTATCGCTACCGTGAATTTGTAGAGCCCGTTCGTGAGCCCTTCGCCCACCTGCGCGTCGACCCACTGCGGGTAGCCGATGGCAAGGATCTCGGTCGCGTTCGTGAAGTTCGCAGTTACCCATTCGTCATCTTGCCCGAAGCCGCTGTGGGGAAAAGGCAATGGACGCGGCAGAAATGCCGCGACGCCGTTTGTCGTGACCGACACATCACCATTGCGGAAAAGTTCAAGCGCGGCAGAGACGAGATTGTTGGTGTCGCGGTTGATGGCGGCATCAGTCCAGACAAAGCGGTAGGAATTGGACGGCGTGAACTCATAGCCGAATGTCGTGAGCCCACGCACGATCTCAAACGGTGCGCCAGCAGAGGCAATGGCGTTTGTGTCAAATGGCGAAGCCCAGACCTGGCCGTAAGAAACAACCTCGACGCCGGACAGGTGGTTCGTGCCCCAGGGGAACACCCAATCATTCTCGAAGTCAAGCCAGAACGAGTCCTTCCACGCGCCGCGCACGTTCCAGTTCGCGGCCTTTTTCGCGGCAAAGCTATTTTGGACAGGATTAAGAGTTGGAGTTATGAGTTGGAGTTGGAGAATGGAATTTTCATTTCTCCAACTCGAACTAATCTCTCCAACTTCTCCCAATCCTGTCAAGGAAACTCCCCCATGTTGCATTTGCGGAAGTGGAGAATTCATATTCGGTGGCACGTTGTTAGTCTTGTCACCGCCGACGAGGACGCCAATTAGGAGGAACGAGCAGACAGCGACGCGACCAAACGCAGTAAGCGAACGCCAGATGGAAAGCATCCGCGCGAAAGTGTCGCGGGCTATGCGCGAGCGAAGCCCAAGCACGAGCGACGAAGCCGCAAGCCCGCACAAGGCAAGACGCATCAACATAGTCTGGAAGAGCACCATCATGTTACCTGATCCTCAACTTTAACGCGTCAATCGAAATCTTGCTCTCAACACGAACGGTCTCAGCGCCGCGAGAGACAACGCGGGCAAGATTCCAGTCGGGGTTGAAGCACGTGGTAGACACGACAGGCGGAAACACCGAAGACGCCAGCGACTTCGCCTCGCGGTCTCGGTTGAGATAGAGCGTCATGTCAAGACGCTGTGCTGTTCCCTCGACGCGGCATGCCGCGTTTGCGCGCCTGTCGCGCCAGAACCACTCGCAGCAATCCCAACCAATCGACAACTCCCCTTCTTCAATTCCAAGTACGCCGTCCTCGTTCGTGTCACATCCGAACACGACCTCAACGCTATTGCTTGCCGCCGTGTCGCGCTCAATCGTCAGCGTCCATTTGTTGTCTGTCGCCGCCCCTGTCGAGAACACCACATTCGTCTCAACCTCGGCAAGCGGCCTCACCGTCTCCGGCAACACCGACACGACAATCCGCGCCCCAGCGAAAGCAATAGAGTATGCCATTATCAAGAGCAACAATGATGTAACCAACTTCATCTGCGGATATTTTACCATATTTTTATTTCCCGCCCTTCTTGAGATTGCATGAGCGGCAGAGCATCTGAAGGTTCTCGATCTTAGTGCGCCCGCCCTTCCACCACGGCGTGATATGGTCGCCATCCATGTCCTCGTAGGCGAATTTCTCGCCGCAAATCGCGCATTTGTGGCCCTGACGCTCGTATATAGTCCGCTTGTCTGCATCATCGAACTTGCGAAGGTTCAGGAGACTGAAATCGCGCTCGCCACCAAGTACGAATTCGTACACGCCGCTCTTACGGCCGACTTCAGCATCGGCCATCAGCGACCTTACCCGCTCCTCGACCTCCTCCGGGTCATAGCGCTTTCCGCCGTACTTGGCGAAGAGAGGCCCCCACTCCAGCCCTTTCATTTCCTTTCGGTATTTCGTGAACAAAGTTTCTATCCAGTCGATGATGCCCTTGAAGTACAGCCACTCCTCCATCGCCGACGTCTCATGCTGGCGAAGCGCCATGTAGTCCTTAACCGCTCCGCTACTTTTCCACTTCAACACCGTCGCAAGATAGTCCTGGCGGATTGGCTCGCCTCGCAGGTAGCAGCTGCCAAGCCCGTATGCAGGTCCGGACGGACGGGAGAAGTAACGCTTGAGGTCGGCAGTCCACGGCCCCGCATATACCGCGTTCAAAAGCTCCTGTTCTGTCAACTCCTCGCCAGCGATGTTGATTGTCTTGAACCACTCCAACTTCTCCGCGTCCGACCCCTCGCAGAAATAGACCATCAGCGGATAGTCGAGGATCGCGTCCTGCTCCCCTTTCGTGAGGTTGCCGAAATAGCGGAACATGTAGGCGAATTTCCCCGCGACATACTCGCACACCGAAAGCGTCCTCTGCTGTCCGTCGATGACCTCGTAAGTCCCGTCGCCGCGCACGGCCCAGTACATGACGTTCAGCGGATATCCCTTTGTCACGGTGTCGATTACGGCAACCTGCTGGTCTGGCTTGTAGATGAACTCGCGCTGATACTTTGGCCGGACATCCAGCTTGCCGCCGTATGCGACAACGCCCTCGTCCTCGCTGTTGACGTATCCCGCGACAAGCTCGCGGACGGCTATCTTGTGAAGTTCTATATTCATGACACGATCAACCTTTCCTCTCCGCCGACGCGGCAAGTGCGCCGCGCCGAAATTATGAGATTATGGTGCGGACGAAATCTCATTTCGCTCTCCTTCGGATAATGATACGGGAATACGGACATTTGTCCTTGCCATCGATCCTATAGGCAACATCCGTTCTGCCACGATAGTTTTTCTTTACGCCTATCTGCTTCGCAAGGTCACCAGAACCCAAACCGACGATCTCAAATTGGTCAGGATTGTATTTCTCCAAAAAGGTATCTGGCACGCCCATTAGTCCGTGCCAATCTTCCGGAATGTCAGCTGACTTGCCAACATCAATTGCATCAAAGTTTGTGTATTTTGGGTAATCGTCTGGCCTGTATTTGCGTATAAACACATACTCTTCATGACGCTTTTCATGATCCAAGTTTGTAAACCAGGTGCAATTCCTGAACTTGACAAGCCCTTTATCTGGGTCATAAACTCCATTTGCAAATTCGCGTATATTCTCTTTAGGAATTGAGAAGAAAGCATTCCCAGCAGTGAATCCATACCCAAGCCATATCTTATTCGCCTTGATCAACTCAAATGTATCTTTGTAATGGATGGCATTCTGAGGTCCAATCACAAGAAACTTCTTGTCATATCTGACTAACTGCCTGATATACTCTATGAAAAGCGAGAACGGTGGATTGGTGACAACAATATCAGCTTGCTTCAACAACTCAATGCACTCGTCACTTCTAAAATCACCATCGCCATTGAAATACCTGATTCCAATTTCTTCTGGATCAGGCACACGATTGCCGTTCTTATCACCAAGATATTCAAGCCAAATAGCACGCTCGGAATTGTTCTGGCTGAACAGATCGCATTCTTGATTCTTATAACATGTTGCGATAAGCCGTTTTAGCCCCAAGTCCTCGAACTTGCACGAGAAGTAGTGGAAAAAGTTGCTGACACGAGGATCGTCGCAATTGCAAAGGACAGTCTTACCTTTGAAATGATGCTCATAATGCCGCAATTCGCGCTCAATGTCGCAGAGTTGCGTATAGAACTCGTCTTTCTTTGCCTTCTTCGCTTCGCCAAGCTGCTTGTTCCCGTTCGCCATGAAAAGGACCTCCCTTCGATGCTTGACTGAGGCCCTGAGAAGCCCACAAAAGACACCGAAGAGAGGCCACGCTTGTGCGTGAACCTCACAACGAATCGTCTTTTGTTGAAATTTCTCAGGTTTCAGTCAAACGATTTGTTGCAGTTCCCTGCAATTGACAGACGCCAGGTGGGAGCGGGGAGAAGTGGTGGAGTGGAGGAGTGAGGGAGTGGAGGAGTTAACTCACCCACTCACAACTCTCAACTCATCTACTTGCCCTTTTCCGTTTTCCGGACTATGACCCCGCGCCGCGTGGGAGAGTTTAAAGTCGAAAGTGAAAAGTTGAAAGTTATGGAGCGGCTTTGCCGCGACCTCCGCAACTTTACACTTTACTTTTTACACTTTACACTCGCCCCTCCGCCTCGCGGGATGTGAGTATTATAGCGAAAACGCCGCGCTCAAATCAAGCGCGGCAATTTGCGCGGACGCGGTGGGGGTGTTTCGGCGGCATGCGAAGCGACGGCAAAAAAGACGGAAGCGACCCGATTTCGACGCACCGCCATTTTGCCAAAAGGCTCGACGGCACTGGCAAAATGTAAAAGGTCGCGAAATCGATGTCGCCACTGGCTTTTTCGCCGGAGCATTGCCGCGTATTCGCGGCAATGCTAGCAAGCCCTAAGCCGAAACTCGCCACACCGCGTCCGCGCCACCGCTCTTCATCGGGCAGCGCGGCGACTTTCAAAAACGAAAGTTCAGAATCAATACACCTTGATGTATGTCTCGGCCTTGAGGCGCTCAATCCACTCGCGGTAGCGCTTGTCGGCGAGCTCCTTGCGAACGTTCTGCGCGACTGCGTCGTATGCCTCCTCGAAGGACATCTTCGCGCCAGTCGTCTCGTCGTCCTTTCGGATAAGGAAGCTCCATCCGTCCAGCTCTATCCACCTCGAAGTCTCGCCCTTCTTCATCTTCGCGATCTCGTCGCATATCTCGGGCCTGAACACGTCTTCGGGCTTCACGTCCTTCCACTGGCCGCCGTCCTTCGCGCGAGCGTCGGAAGAATACTTCTTCGCGACCTCTCCGAATGGCTCGGTCTTCAGCGCTTCCTCGATCTCCGGCTTCTTCTCAACGTCGCCAGGCCCCAAGAGAATGGCCGAGACGGTGACGCGGCTGTCGCTCGCGTAGCGCTCGGGATGCGCTTCGTACTCCTTGCGCATGTCGGCAGGGCTCGCGGAGACCGTCTTGTCGACCATCTGCCAGCGGATTGCCGCGACAACCATGTCGTCCTTGAGGCGCTGCCGCCACTCGGGGAACGTGACGCGATCCTTCGCAAGCGTGGCCTTGAACCTGTTCATGTCGCCGCCGAAGACAGTCGTGACGATTTCGCGAACGCGGTTCTCGACGACCCAGTCCTGCATCTGGAGCTTCGCCGTCGCCGCGGCCTTGAGCATGAGCTCGCGCTCGATCATCTCGCCGCGAACCATGGCATACCTGTCAGGACCTACGCCCGCCCGGCGCATCTCGCCGATGACGTCGCTCTTGAGGATGACGGACGAGCCGACTCGCGCCGCTATGCCGTCAACCTCGACGGCGAAAGCGGAAAACGCGACAAAGAGCGCCACCGCAACCGAACTTGTCTTCTTCACGTCTTCTCCTTAGAGCATCGCCGCGATCGCCGCGCCCACCATCGGGGCGTCGTCGACCTGGGGCGTGATTGCGTAGTGGACGTTGCGGCGCTGGACGAGCATCTCGTCGAGCTCGCGGCGCACAGTCGCGTCGAAAGGAATCGCGCGGGTCTTGTAGTAGGTCGAGCCGTCGGCGTTGATCGCGACAGGCGCAGAGGCATCGGCACCCTCGCCCGACTTGATGACAAACGCGGCGAGCTGCACCGCCGTGAGGACGGCCGCACGCTCGAAGACGGGAAGGCCGAGGCGCTTCGCCATCTTCGCGTCGTCGGGATTCGCGAAAACCGTGTCGAGCACGTTGTCGCGGCCCTCTTTCTTGAAACCGGCGCAGAAGTTGTCGAAGTCCATCGTCTCGAGGGAGCCAAGCCCGCAAATCGCAGCGGCCGCCTCCTTCGAGAAAAGCCCTTCCTTCGCTGCGGCCTTGTAGATCTCGAGACCGACGCCGCCGAGGTACGCACCAGCGATCATCTTCTCAAGGAGACCGATTCCGGGGTTGCCGGTCTTCGCGTCAGCCGCCTCATCGAACTTGCTGCGCGGCGCCTTGTCAAACGCACCCGACTCGGCGTTGATAATCATCGAGCCCTCGGGGTCGAGGCCGGACATCTTGAGGATGTTCTTGTTCTTTTCGACGTATGCCGTGTTCGTGCCGGTGCCGAGAATGAAGCCAATGTAGGAGGAATAAGTCTTGTCGCCCTCGGTCGCCTTCGCCGCGAGAAGAGTCGCGACAGTGTCGTTAACGACTGCGATTCCCTCACCCCCGGTGCGCTTCAGAAGCTCCTTGCCGACGAACTGGCCGACGATCGCGGGCGCCTTGATGTTCTTCGTCCAGCGGACGAGTTTCGCATCGAGGTCCTTCGTCGCCTCCGCAGGATAGGAGAAGCACCAGCCGAGCTTCTTGCAGCTGGGCTTACCCTCGAGACGCTTCACTTCGGCCGCGAACGCGTTGTAGAACGTCTCCTCGTCAACCTCGCCCTTCGTGCCGGGCATCGGCTGGTTCTGCTTGTCGGAAATTTTCGGAGGAATCGAGACGATTGCGCCGCGGAAGTTCGTGCCGCCCGCGTCGAGGACTGCGGCGGAAGAACCCTCGGGGATCTTGCCGTTCACGCCGACAAACGTCGGAATCATCATAAGAGACGAGGGTTCGCCCTTCAGTCCCTTCTCCATCTCCGAAATGAACGCGGAGAGAAGCGCGGCGCGGTCAAGGTCTGCCGCGGCGACAAATCCATTCTCCTCAAGAAACTGTTCTGGAGTCTTCATTTTCTGCTATTCCTTTCGATAGGTTTATCCAGTCTTCGTTTGAGAGCTCTTCAGCTCGTGCGGATGATTGTATCAAATCCTTGAATATGCTGCCAAGCTGTTTGCGGCGATGTTCGAATGCTTTTTTAGTCAAACGGTGAAAAATATCGCGTTCCTTCGCAGAAAGCGTAACATTTCTATCATGCCGCGTAAGCGTAACAACGGTCGATCCGATTTCGGGGCGCGGCCAGAAACAGCTCGCCGCGACTTTCCGCACGATTTTTACATCATAGTCGAGTTGCGCCCAGACACCCGCAAGCCCACGCGTCTTTGATCCTTCCTTCGCTGCAAGGCGTTCAGCAACCTCAGTTTGCACGAGCACCGTCATCGACGGAATTTCCCGCCGCTGCACGAGTTCGAGCAAGATGCGCGTCCCCGCCTGATAGGGCAGGTTCGACACCATCGCGGCAAAACCAACGTGCGCCGCATCGGCAATCCAGTCAAGGGCGTCGGCTTCAACTACGCTAAGGTTCGGCGGGTTGCCGAGCGATTCCGCAAGACGTGCCGCAAGAATCGGATCCTTTTCCACCGCAGTCACAGAACAGCCGCGCCTCAGCAGTTCCTCGGTCAGAACGCCAAGCCCAGGGCCTATCTCGAGGATTGCCGCGGCACTGTCCTTCGCAACGCCGGCAAGCCCAGCGTCAACGATGGCTTCAAGCGCGTTGCGGTCGATGAGGAAGTTCTGTCCCAGCACCTTATTCGGGTGGAAGCCGTTCTCGATGCACCACGCCTTTACCTGGCTCGGACTCGTAAGGTTCATAGGATTCTGTCCAAAACGCTTATGTAGTTCCACTTCGGATTGTCGGCAGATCCAGTAACCTTGAACTCCAACAGGAGCTTCGTGAACGGAAACATCACTGGGTGGACGAGTTTCCCGAGGAACGTTTCGTTCTTAAGGAGCTGCAAGCGCACGGTGAAATCAAGCTTGTCCGCGGGAATGTCGTAGGTGCCAGAGGCCCTGATTGAGAACACGCCGCCTTCGATGAAGATGTTCTTGGAAGCAAAGACGCCGTTCGTGATCGTATAGTCGAGAGACGCCTGTGACTGGTTGACAAGCGACGCGACACCGGGCACGTTCTCCGCAAGGTAGTCGGTTAGCCCCATGAAAAGCTTCATCTGCGCAATCCGCCCTTCCGTAACACGGACCCTGCCATGACCGTTGAGATGCTGATACATATTGGTAGATATGGGGCCTGACACTTCCGCTTCGCTGTTGACAATGCCATGCCTGCCGCCAAAGTCGCCGCCGAGGGCCTCGGCAATCTCTCCAAGCGATCCGTCGCGACAAGAAACCGCCATCGAAAACGATGCGGAGTCCTTATCGGATGCAGGAATACGGATCTTCGCCTTGCCAGTGTAATGGCCACCCTCCTTGCCGCGCATGGCAATGTTGTCGAACGATATCGTGTCGCCAACGTAGGAATAGGAAAAAGCCACGTCCTCGACAGGGGAGTCGAAGAACATGCCTCGCGCGAACAAGACGGTGCCGTGGAGATCGTTCCCCTTCTGACTCTCTGGGTCGGGCATGAGTGTTCCCGCAACGGTGATCTCCGGCGGTGTCTCGCAGGATACGCAGTCAAGCGTTCCGTCGTTAAGGCAGTCGGCAATGGACAGAATATCCTTGAGCTCAAGCCCGGACTTCGCGTCGAACACGAGCCGCGTCGCGTCGTTAGTCACCACTACGGCGAGCCGGCCGTCGAGAACGCGCCCCTTGGGGTCAAGCGCCGAAAGCGGGCCGACCGTTGTCACGCAATTGAGATTCGTGCCGCGAGTGTAGACCGAAAGGCCAAGCTCCCCGTCAACTCTGCGCATCGGAACGCCGTTGTAGCGGCCGAGCATCGGATGCAAGTCGAGATGCATGCGAAAATCGTTGTTGATGAGATTGACATCCCACGACGCCGACACCGGCACCGGCTCAGTCACGCCCGTGAACGCGTCCATGTAACTAACCGCAGCCGACACGTCGAGCGTGACTAAGAGCGGCCTTATGTGCGACTGTCGGGCTTCGCCGCGCGCAACGGCGTGAAAGCGCTGCTCATCAAAATCGATGTACACAGAGCCGTTTACCGACATGGCGCGGTCTATGTCAGGCCAAGAGACGCAAATGTCATCAACGTCAACACGCCTTGGACTCGTCCTCACCGCCGCGACGACCCTCTCTGGCGCGATGCCGAGTATGTCGGGCCTGACGAGCGTGAGCGAAAACGACGGCACGTCGGGGATCTCCACGTCCAAGCGGCCATTGCGTTCGATGTTCCCTGGCAAATAGTAGCCGTCATGCAGACGCGGGACCTTGAGACCGACTATGCGGACGCGACGGAGGAAGAAGTCAACCGAAGCGCTATCGGCGCTGACGACTGGCTTGACGGGGTCCATCCTCTCGCGGTCGTAGAGCCGGATGCCGCGCATCCTTGCGCCACGGCGGAAGCCAAACGATGCGGAATCGCACTTGAACACGATGTTCGACGGCACGTGCGAGCTAACGGCAGAGGCGATCCAGTCGGCGGATATCCGCTGCTCACGGAAGAACAAGCTTCCCAGAAAGATACAAAAAACGATGAAGCACCACTTCACCGTCTTTATCAGGAATTTCACCGCTTTCTTCACAGTCGCCGCAGGTCCTGGATAGTGTTACGCAGTTTTCCATTTGGCAGCCCCTAGGAGAGTCGAACTCCTCTTACCTGGATGAGAACCAGATGTCCTAGCCGATAGACGAAGGGGCCAGCTTCTTGGTGCACCTGGTGGGACTTGAACCCACAAGCCTTGCGGCACTAGAACCTGAATCTAGCGTGTGTGCCAATTTCACCACAGGTGCTAACGGGTGGGTAGTATACCAAATGTCAGATACGTGCGCAAGGGGGTATTGTTTATGATATAATCTTCCTCATGAGAAAGACACTCACAATGTGTGCTGCAATCACAGCACTGGCATGCGCTTCGGCGTGTTTCGCGGCAAAGGATGCGCCTCGGAAGTCCGGCGGAGCGGCGACCTCGCCCGTCGTGTGGAAGCTCAAGTTCACCGAGGACTTCAAAGGCACGAAGCTGAACGGCAAGCTCTGGACGCGCATAGGGCCGGGGACCTCCGACTGGAACAGGAACATGTCCGAGAGGCCCGATCTCGTTGCGGTCAAGGACGGCCAGCTCCATGCCTACGGCGTGAAGAACGACGATCTCGCCGCGGACAAGCGCAGCGTCCTCACCGGCGGAGTCTCAACCCACGGCCATCTCGCCGTGAAGTACGGGAAAGTCGAGATACGCTGCAAGCTCGAGGCGCAGAAAGGCGCGTGGCCGGCGATCTGGATGATGCCCGAGAAGCCCAAGGCGAAATGGCCTGACTGCGGAGAGATCGACATCATCGAGCGGCTTAATTCCGACGGTTTCGTCTACCACACCGTCCACTCTGGCTGGACTGCCGAGCACAAGAACGACCCGCCCAACGGCGGCAAGGGCGACATAAAGCCGAACGACTGGAACGTATACGCGATCGAGTGGACGCCAGAGAAGATCACGTGGACGGTGAACGGAAAGGCGACACACTCCTACGCCAAGGTAGGCGACGATCCGAAGCGCTACCCGTGGACGGAGCCCTTCTACCTCATGATCGACATGCAGCTCGGCGGCAAATGGGTAGGCGCGGTGGACGAATCGACGCTTCCGACGGCCATGCACGTCGACTGGGTGAAGATCTACTCCGGCTCCCGCAACGGCAAGACCTTCACCGAATTCCTAAAGCCGACGAAGTAGCGTCAGAGCGCGGCGCGGTCGCAGAGAGCCGAGACGAGAAGCGCCTTGATCGTGTGCATGCGGTTCTCGGACTCGTCGAAGACCTTGGAGTACTTTGACTCGAAGACCTCGTCGGTGACTTCAAGGGCGCCGCACTCCTTCGTGACCTCGGTGTTGAAGTCGTGGAACGCGGGGAGGCAGTGAAGGAACATGAGCTGCCCTTCGAGGTTGCCAGTCGCCTTCATGAGATCCATGTTGATCTGGTAGGGGCGGAGCATCTTGATGCGCTCGGCCGTCTTCGCCTCCTCGCCCATCGAAACCCACACGTCGGTATAGAGGACGTTCGCGCCCTTCACGCCCGCCTTAGGGTCGTTGAACACGCGAATGTCGACGCCGTTGCGCTTCGCGACCGCCTCGGCCTCGGCAAGCACCTTCTCGTCGGGCCTAAGCTCGTCTGGGCAGCAGCAGACGTACCTGACGCCGCACTTCGCGCAGCCCATCATGAGGGAGTTCGCGACATTGTTGCGGCCGTCGCCTACGTATGCGATGCAGGTGTTGGAGTCAAGCGAGCCAAATGTCTCGCGGACGGTCAAGAGGTCGGCGAATATCTGCGTCGGATGGTAGTCGTCGGTAAGCCCGTTCCACACTGGAACTCCCGAGTACTTCGCGAGGTCCTCGCAGTCGGCCTGCTTGAAGCCGCGGAAGAGGATGCCGTCGTAGATGCGCCCAAGTACACGCGCCGTGTCCTTCACGGACTCCTTCTTGCCGAAGTGGATGTCGGGACGGGTCAGATACTCGCCGTTGCCGCCTTCGTCGCGCACGGCAACGAGCGTCGAGTTACGGGTTCTCGTCGAGCTCTTCTCGAAGATGAGCGCGATGTTCTTCCTGTGGAGCAGGTTGCCGCGCACTCCGGCCGCGCGCCGCGCCTTGAGCTGGGCGGCGAGGTCTATCAAGTTCAGCATCTCCTCGTCGGTGAACGAAGCGAGACGCATCATCGAGCGCCCCCTGAGGCTGTCCATCCATGTCAGCATGCCATGTCCTCCACTAAACTCACGGCGCAAGTTCGCCGCGTATCTTCTCGACAAAATCTGCGAGCGACATCGCACCAAGATCGCCCTCTCCGCTCTTGCGGACGGAAACCGTTCCCGCCGCCTCGTCGCGCGGTCCCACGACGAGCTTGTAGGGAACCTTCCACGCAGACGCCTCGCGGATCTTCGCGCCAAGCTTCTCGGCGGAATCGTCGACTTCGACGCGCACGCCCTCCGCGGCAAGTGCGCCGCGCACCTTCTCCGCGTATGCGAGCGCCTTGTCGGAGATCGGGAGTATGCGAACCTGCTCTGGCGCGAGCCAGACGGGGAACGCGCCCGCGTAGTGCTCGATGAGGATTCCGATGAAGCGCTCGAGCGAGCCGAGCACCGCGCGGTGGAGCATCACGGGGTTGTGCTTCTTCCCGTCCGCACCTACGTACTCGGCGTTCAGCCTCTCGGGGCTCGGCAGCTGGTAGTCGAGCTGGATCGTCCCGCACTGCCAC
>JAZSLQ010000194.1:0-22701 GCA_045535455.1 Kiritimatiellia bacterium
GGGGTAGCGCGGGCGAAGCAGAAGCCGCCAGAGGGCCGCTCTGCGGCCTCTGTGGCGACGCCATTTTGCATGGCTATGTCTGCGTATTTCTGCATCAAGTCAATTCTCGTTGGATGATACACTCATGCGCTTTTGCCTACATTATACAAAAAAAATCGTGCGACTGGAAGATGCCTTTTACCAGTTCTTTTACCAGTTTTTTGTCGGGCTTTCTTTGAGGGTGGGCACATGGTTTAAAGTTAAAAGCTTAGAGTGGGGAAAAAGGAAAATTTGGGGACAGACCCCATGAAACGCTGAAAAATCAAGGGGCTTGCGGGGTCTGTCCTCAAGTGTTCTAACCCTACAGCGCGATGTTGGACACAATCGGGAAGTGGTCGCTGTGGTAGCACTTCTTCCCGGGACGAGGGTTGGCGAAGGTCTCGTAGGTCTCCACCGTAATGTCGGGCGAGACGTAGAGGAAGTCTATCTTCGCGCCGCAATCGATCCAGTCGTAGCCGCCGTTGCTGGACTTGTCGGCATTGGGCGACCCCTTGTTTGCGTTCCTCACGCTCATGGGGAGCTTTAGCGCGTCAACTGCCGAAACCTCCCTGTCGCGCCAGCCCCAGCCGGTGAATGTGCGCCACGGACCCTTCGGCGGCTTCTTCGTTACGTAGATCGCGTCCTTTAGCAGTTTCGACACCGACTTGGCTGGCGCGTCCGTCTCGCGGCAGTTGTGGTCGCCAACAAAGACGATTGGCGCACCCTTGCCGAACTCCTTCATCCTTTTGACGACGAGAAGCATCCCCTTCTCGCGCGCCGCCGCGCTCACGTGGTCGGTATGGGCGTTGGCGAAGCAAAGCCGCTTGCCGCTCTTCTTGTCCTTGAGGATAACGTATGTGCAGACGCGCGGGAGCGCCGTTCCCCACGACTTGCTGCCGGGCTTCTCGGGCGTTTCGGAAAGCCAGAACGTGCCAGACTTCTCGAGGTCGAAGCGACTCTTCCTGTAGCAGACCGGAACGGCCTCTCCCGTAAAGTCCTTCGCCTCGCGGAACCGCCCGACCATGGCGTAGTCCGAGAACTCCTTCTCTATCTCCTTGTACTGACCGGCCGTCACTTCCTGGAGTCCGAAGACATCCATGTCGAGCTTGCGGAGATGCGCGAAGAAATCCTTTCGGCGGTCGTTCCAAGACCTCTCGCCCTGGTCACTCTTGCTTATGCACCTGATGTTGTACGTGCCAACGCGCATCTTCGCCGGTGCCGCGCAAAGTCTCGTAGGCAAAATGGCCACAATCGCCAAGCCAGCGAGGACCGCACATTTCACAACCGTTCTATTCATAGACATTTTAGTGGTTTTCATTCATCCCCAAAGTGTTCCAAGCTGTCTACTCCTCTATCTTCGCCTTGAAGAAGGCGGGCAGGGTCTCGCCATCAAGCGGAATCGTCGCCGTGGCGGGGTCGCCGCCGGCGAAGGTTTCGTTCGTGAGTTCCGCCGCGCCGAGCTCGGTCGCGCCATCCTTGAACGCCGCCAAGGTCGCCGCGCCGTAGAACTTCAGGACGCCGTTGATGGGCTGCGCTATGCTGCCGCTTCGCGTGAGCGTGACGGCGACAGACACGTTCGTGTCGCCAACGTCGATGTCAGTAATCTCAAAGGTGTACGAGCGATCGCCGTCGGTGATGTCGAGGTTGAGAAGGTAGGCGTCAGTGAAATCCTTTCCCGAAAGTCCGGCTGCTGCGCCTGCGACCGTCGCCTTGCCGCCTGCGCAGTTGTTGAGCCACGCTGCCTTTGCCGCGCTGAGGACGATCTGGACGTTGTTCGACAGAGCAAGCGCTTCATTCGCCACGAAACCGATTATCTCGTATCGGCAGTCGCCAAGGAGCGACGTGAAATACGTCTCGCCGACGAAGACGATTGAGGAAACGCAGTTGGTGACGACGGCGAGCGGGAAGTTTGTTTTGACAGGATTTACAGGATTGACAGGATCTTCCTTTTCTACTAATCTTGTAAATTCTGTTAATCCTGTCTTGACTTCCACCGAATACGTCCCAGCAGTGTAGTCAAAGGTCGTGCGCAGCGTGTATTCCTCTCCGCTGACGGGAGTAACGCCCTCGGCCTCGACATCCACCCAACCTAACTCACCCACTCCTCCACTCCCAACTCCCAACTTTTCCCCCGTCCACACCTGGAAGCAGCCGTTCGTCCCAAGCCTAACGGCGGCCTGTGCGGTCGCGTCAGGCGCATCGTCCCTGTTGTATTCGCAGAACCGCGCCGTCGTCTCGACCGTCACGACATTGCCGGTCGAAGCAGTGTATGGCGTGAAGGTAATCTCGCCTTCAAGAAGCGCAACACCGTCGTCGTTGTAATTGACATCACCGGACCAACTGCCCGTAAGACCTGTCGTTCCGGCGGCCTCGTCGATCCAGTGCGGGTATGTGCCGTCCGGGGCGACATCAATGTACAACGTGTTTCCGTCCATTCGGAATGTCGCTGCGCGATATTTGTTTACAAGCCTCAGACGCTGCACAAGGTCTTCCGCCACGCCGCCGCCAGCGGTAAGCAGGCTGTACGTTCCAGGCTTGATTGCGGCGTTTCCGTCGCCGAGCCGCACATGCACCGTGCCCACGCCGTTCGTAAACGCGAGCTTTCCGGTGACCGACACCGCGCCCGAGCCGGCGGATGGCAAGGCGAGCGTCGAGCCAGGTGCGAGATAAACATCGCCGCCGCCCGCCTTTGCATCGGGCGATGCGTATTCGAGCGTGGAGGCGTCGAGAACGGCAAGACCCGAACCGAACTGCCCGCCGGATGTGTTGGAGAACTTCAGCGTTCCGCCGCCGTATGCCGCGACGCCTACATTCTGGTACGCTATCCGCCCTGCTATCGTCACGGTATGCTTTACGGACGGATCGTCGTGGTCGGCGGTGTTGAACAGGAGGCGCATCGGATCTGCCGCATCCTCATTGGAGGAGAATACAATCGCGTCATCGCTCGTCCCTCTTTCCAATGTCCAGTCTGCTGTGCATCCAAGCGCGAGGGCGCGGTTCTTCCAGACGATGAGCTTCTGCTTGTTGAAACCCATGCCGCCGGGCCCCATCACGACGTTAACCTTCGATGTCGCCGCGTTCACGTCATCCCAGTCGGCGTGTCTTGCATTGAACTCGAAATATACATAGTCCCATTTGGTGTTGGTTTTCAGGCGGTTGATGCGAAACTCTCCCGTGCAGCTGTCGACATACGACATCTTCGTATAGTAGTCGCACTTGCATTCTTCCGTCACAGTGAACACACCATGATTAACCTCGACCAGATGTGCATAGTTCGCCACTCGAAAAACCCGCGCGGTGAATGCGCCGCCTTCAAGTATCGCTATGCCGCGCCGGTTGTCGTCCTTGTAGGAAGAAAGGCAGCTATCCACCGTCAGCGACGAGCCGGACTGAATCGCGTACCTCCCTTTCGGCGACCATTCGCCGGAATATGTAAGCGTGTAGTTCCCGTAGATGTCCGTCTGGTCGGCGTGGATGTCCGGCGCGGTGACTCCGCCATTGAAGCGCACGTCGCCGATCGTGTGGATGTCGCCGGCAAACTCGACCGGCGCGGTGAACACCACCGCAACCGGGGATATGAGCGTAATCGCGGAGCCGGCGGGAAGCGAGAACTTTTCACCCGCGACAGTGATTGGCGCACACCCCTGCGCGAACTCAATGTAGGCCGGGGAAAGACTGCCTATGTCGTTGGTGGCCGTCGCAGCGGAAGCCGCCGCAAAGACGATAGGCTCGCCGCCGCCAACGGTCGGCTTTGCTCCGTCCGCCCAGTTGCCGACTGTGGAGAACTTCCCGTCGCCCGCCGCTCCCGTCCACATGCATATCTCCCCTTCCGCGACAACCGCCTTCAGCGTGTTGCCGTCCGCAGTGAACGTACATGTCTTGCGGCCCGTCAACCCGGTCACGCGCAGCAGGGAGAGGTCGTCAGGAAACCCGCCGCCCGCCGTAAGTATCGTGTGCTCGCCAGCCGGCAGTTCCCCGCCGGCGAGTTTGATGAATATCGGCTGCCTGTCCTGGATTTCGAGCGAGCCGCCGATGTGCGTCTCGCCAGACGCTATGGACGGCATTTCGAGAATGCTGCCGCCGCAGAGGATCAGGTCGCCCGACAGGTCGAGGCTGTTGTACGCGAGGTGTCCGTAGAGGCGCAGCGTCTCGCCTGTCACGACGTTCGCCGTCAGCTTGTACCCGTCGGTGCGGATAGTCGCGTCGGCATCTATCGTGACGGGGACGGCAAGTCCGCGCAAATCCGTATCCTTGTCGAGCGTCGCCCAGCGCTTAACCGTGAACGACGCGCAGGGGAGCGCGGTTCCTTGCGGGACGTTCGGCATTTTCTCGCCCCACGCGACAACGGCAGTTGCCGCCGTCGGCAAGGACGAGATATTGTCTCCGTTGGAGTTTACGCACTCCCAGTTCGCCTCGTTGGACAGGTTGCCGTCAGCCTGACCCAGCCAGCGTGCGACAGTCGGCGCCAGCGGATCGTAGGACGACGGAAACGCGTCGAAATACTGCCGCAACTCGTTTGCGTTCAACGCGCGGTCGAACATCCTGTAGTCCTGGCATTCAAAGCCGCTGCCAATAGAGACGTTACGAGAAAGATCCGCGTCGGCTGTCATCTGCAAAGAGATGCTTGCGGCGCCGTCGAGGTAGACCTTGACCGAAGTACCTTCCTTTACCGCCACCATCGTGTGGCTGCTCTGCGACGCAGATGCCGCGATCCGGAAATCGGAACCCAGCGCGAACACCGCGTCCCCCGCGCCGGATGGCTGCGGCTCGAACTTGCCGCGCATGGCGACGGTCCAGTTACCGTCCTCGATTCCGGACTTCACACTTCCCGTGCGAGAACTGAAATTGAAGCTGGTGCACTTGTTGTAGTTGATGCGCCTGATGCCGTCATTGGTTCCGTTTGCCGTCCACTGGACTATCGCGTCTGTTATGCGCTCCTCGTGCCTCCAGTCGCCGAGCAGTTCATCATATGTGCGGCCGGTGAGGGCGGGCCACATAGTGTCGATCTTGTCGCCCCTGTTCGTGCTGCAGTAGATTAGCAGATCGTTCAGTATCGGCGCGCCGTATGTTCGGCGGATGTACGCGATCAGGCCCCCGCCGTCGCCGACGTCGTTGAACGCGTAGCCGTCCCTCACCAGTTCGTATTCCCGGCTCTGGACTTCCTCGGCGGGCGCGAAGCAGTAGCGGCGCACCCATTCGGCAAGGCTCTCCGTCAGGTGCTCCACCTTGCCGTTGTCGAACCTGATCGTATTGTCGAGATTGATTGCCCTGTCCTCGCCTGCCTGTTTCGTAAGGTAGCGCGAAAGGCAGCCCTGCACGACGTGGCCCATTTCATGGACCAGCGCGCCGCGGGCGTCGTACGGGTTTCCCCTGAAAAAAGGAAGATTCAGCCAGATGGTATTGCCGCCCGTCGCCGCAACGCCGTCGTAGTCGAAGCTGAAGTACATGACCTCGTCATCTACGGCGGAGGTGCTGCCGTGCGGATTCTCCGCAGTGGCGGTGTAGGATCGGCATATCTCCGCAGCCCAGCCCTCCATCTCCTCGCGAAGATGGTATGCATCCACCTCCGCCATGTTTTCCGGGCTCGTCCCCGCCATGTACTTGATCTGGAGCGCGCCGTATGACTGCGCGAACGGCAAGGCGCTAAACACCATGGCCGTGAAGACCGTTAAGACATTACCGCCTTTGCGATTGTGACAGATGGAATCTGAACTTTTCATTTGTGCGTTCCTTGTTCTTTCTATCGCACCGTGTCCGGCGTGTCGAAATATCCTTTGGCCGGCCTGGTTTTAACCAGTTTTTATTGGGGATCTTTCCTGAAGTCCATGAGATGCTTCACGTATTCCGCCGCTCCGCCCTCGCGGTAGCCGGTCTTGCCGACCTTTTTGCCGTCGCCGTCGAGGATGAGCGCCGTGGGATAGCCCTCTATGCCGTATTTCTTCGTCAGCTTTTTGTTTTCGGCTTTCGCGTGATCCGAGAGCCGCGCCTTGTTCTGAGGCGAATCGATGAACACGAGGACGTAGTCGTCCATCACGCCCGCCACGAACAAAGGATCGGACAGCACCTCCTCTTCCAGCTTCTTGCACCAGTAGCACCAGTCGCTGCCGGAAAAGCAGGCATAGACGAGCTTGCCCTCGGCCTTCGCCTTGGCGAGCGCCTCGTCGAGATTGTCGGTGAAGCCTGCGGGCGTAGATGTTTTGTCTGTCTTCGGCGGGATTTTCTTAGCCGCCTTTTCGCGCGCCTTTTTCGCCGCCTCTTGCTTTGCAAGACCGGCCTTGCGCCCCTTTTCCATCTTCGCGATATAGCCGTCGACGCCCCCTTCCCAGCCGCCCTTGTCCAGAAGCGCAACGCGCGAACCGTCGGGATGGACGATCGCCATTTCCGGGGGAGAGAACGTCCCCTTCCGCGCGGCATATTTGCATGCCGGCATGACATTGTTGTGCGCAATCCATGATTGGCAGGGCTTGTAAAGCTCCGCCATGTATAGGACATACGACTCGCCGGCCTTTTTCAGGAACTCCTCGGAGCCAAGCACCTCGTGGTCCAGAATCCTCGTTGCCCTGCCGTCATCGCCCGGGCGAGAGTTGAGGAAGTACGCGAGGACGAGCTTGCCATCCTTCTTCGCCTGGGCACACGCCGCCTTGAAGTCCTCCGTCCAGCCCGGCAGGAGCGAAAGCGACTTGGCGGGCGGCGGCGGCAGGGGCTCCAGCACCTTGAAGCCGCCAGTCTTCTTCCCGCCGTCCTTCGCGAACAGGACGTTGACCGGCGCATCGCAGACATAGAAACCGCATTCATCGTCTTCTTCGTAGCAGAACAGCCTGACAGACTTCACCAACACACCGTCGTCGTACAAGTCGCCGCCCTCACAGTAGTTCTTTCCATCCAGATGGAGAATCCTTGCGCAGACGCCTGCTCCGCTGTATAGACCTGATCCGCTGGTGCCGAAATTGCAACCCAAGCCGAATTTGTCCTCGTGGCCGTTCGCATCAAGGTAGATGCATACGTTCCTGTTCGTCGGCACGTCATACTCAACGCGGAACAGCGCAAGCCGCTTGTCCGACGGGACAACGACGCGCGTCTCCGGCGGCAAGAACTTTGCCCCTCTCTTGCCGTCGTACGTGTCGTCCACCACGGCGACGCCGGTGACCTTGAGCTTGACGCCGTTCGCATCCGCCGCGTTTGCGGCAATTGCCGCGATTGCCGCGACGGCGACAGCAACAGTTGTTTTCATAAAGCGGGTCATATCTGATGTCCCTCCTTTGCTATATTCATTTGCAACAATATTATAACATGAACTCTCCAGTGATAGCGAACTGGTTTTAACCAGTTTTTTTTCAACTGGTTTTTGAAACTCCGCAGCGCAAAGACATGAGAGCACATGAAAAGATAACCAAAGATAGTTAGCAAACCGCCGACAGAGTTGGCGACTTTACTGCAAATCTGCCGACAGAGTTGGCGATTTGCCATTGACTTCTGCCCGCCATAAATGATAGAATATGCTCGTTTGAACGTCAGACAGGAGGAAATCTGATGTATATTCAGCGAAAACTCGACGTTTCCAGCGTACTTGAGCACAAGTCCTGCTTTCTTTTCGGACCTCGCCAATGCGGCAAGTCGTCGCTCATACGCGAAACGATTCCCGACGCATACATTTTTGATCTGCTCAACTCCGATACATTCTCCCGCCTTGCCCGCAATGCTGGATACATCGAGGAGGTCTGCCGCGAAAACCGGCCGATAGTCATCGACGAGATCCAAAAGATGCCGTCGCTGCTCGACGAAGTGCACCGCCTCATAGAATCGCGCGGATTCAAGTTTCTTCTCACGGGCTCCAGCGCCAGAAAGCTCCGCAGAGGCGGAGTCAACCTCTTGGGCGGCAGGGCGAGGGTTAGGAACATACATCCTTTCTCCGCATCGGAGCTGGGCGATAGATTCGACCTCGACCGCGCCATGAACTATGGACTTCTTCCGGGGATATGGTTTTCTGACGAACCGGAAGAAGACCTCGCCGGATATGTCTCGCTCTATCTTCAGCAGGAAATCATGCAGGAGGGGGCGACGAGGAATCTGCCGGCGTTCAGCCGCTTCCTCGAAATAGCCGCCCTCTCCAGCGGAGACCAGATCAACTACCAGTCCATCTCCTCCGACGCGCAGATTCCCAAAAGCACCGTCCAGGAGTATTTCAAGATACTCAACGACACCCTTCTTGCCCGGGAAGTCCCCGTATGGCGCAAGGGGCAATCCAGAAAGACTGTCGAAACGTCCAAGTTCTATCTCTTCGACACGGGCGTCACCAGACGGCTCCAGCGGCGCAAAGAGCTCGTTCGCGGCACACCCGAATACGGCGATGCATTCGAGAGCTGGATTCTCCACGAAATCAGCGCCTACGCTGACGCCTGCAGGCGCGACGCCGAAATCGCCTACTGGCGCACACGCACCAAGATTGAAGTCGATTTTGTCATCAACGGCGAAACGGCAATCGAAGTCAAGACGACGCGCAATGCGGACAAGGAGGATTTGAAGGGCCTTCGCGCAATCGCCGACGAGGGGCGATTTGCCCGGCGGCTGCTTGTGTGCGACGAACCCACGGAAAGGGAAACGGACGAAATCGTCATACTTCCTTGGCGTGTATTTATCGACCAGCTCTGGTCTGGCCGCATCTTCTGATTCAACGGTTACAAAGTTTAACCGGCCCTGAAAACTGCCCTGAACCCACCCTTCGGGGAGGCACCCTGCGAAATCTTATCTCATATTATTCATGCGGCCTCCTTTCCGCATTCACTACGAAAAGTGTAAGAACCTCCATCTGATTCGCTACGAAAAGTGTGGTAAATCGGCAACAACTCGCTACGAAAAGTGTTGACATATATGCGCCAAATCATGGAGGAAGCATGTATCTCAAGCGAAAAATAGATGTTTTTCTTGAAAACTGGAAGGTGCAGAACGGCAGAAAGCCGCCTACCGCGACGATGTCCGCAAATACGCAAGTGGCATAGAGCAGACGCGCATTATCAACGTGCTCGAGCACATACCGGCGCAACTCGCCAAGGAGAACAAGAAGTTCATACTCTCCAAGATCGAACGCGGCGCACGGTTCAAGGACTACTGGGGATGCGTGGAATGGCTGCGCGACGCCGGCATCGTCAACGTCTGCCACTGCCTCAATTTCCCGGAACTGCCGCTCAAGGGCAATTACGACGCCTCCAGGTATAAACTGTATCTCGCAGATTCCGGACTGCTCGTCGCACAGCTCGACGACGAGGTGCAAGAAGACCTGCGCGGACGGAAAAACCTCAACACCTACGGCGGAGGGCTTTTCGAGAACATTGTCGCGGAAGCCATCAAGAAGTCCGGCGGCGAACTCTACTACTACAGGCGGGAGGATTCCAGGCTGGAGGAGGACTTCTTCCTGCGCTCGCGCTCCAACATCGTGCCAATCGAAGTAAAAGCGACGACCGGGCGCTCCAAGTCACTCAGAACGCTGATTGATTCCGGCCATTATCCCGACATCGCCTTCGGCGTAAAAGTCGTCGACGGCAATCTCGGATTCGCAAACAACATCTACACCGTGCCGCATTTCTGTGCATTCCTCATAAAGGACTGGCTCTCCCGCAAATAGCATGATGCCATTCGACGGTTGAAATCGACTTCCTTGTGCAGCGTGGAACGGAAATCGTCCCAGTAGAGGTCAAGGCCGCCGAGAACCTCAACTCCAAATCGCTCAGAACGTTCGTCTCCGCGCACGACACTCTCAAGGGCGTCAGATTCTCCCTCGCGCCGCTCCACCACGAGCATATCGTCATAGACCCGCAGAAGGTAGGCGCTGCGCGGATAGCCCGCCGCCGTCTCGCCCTCAGGCTTCGCCTTGGCAATCGGCAGAGTCCCGGCCAGCCCCAGATTGTCGCCGCGCGCATCGCACGCCGACATTTCGATGACGGCGTTCCCGCCGTGCAGCCTCACCATGTTCCATCTCGCCGCGGAGCCGTGGGCGTGCCCGTACAAGGTGATAGCGTTTGGATGTTTTACGAGTGCCGCGCACAGCACCCTCTGCGGCGCGACGTGCCGCACGACGAAGAACGGCTTCGCGCCAGGCGCCATCCACAGCTCGCCGGAGTGTTCGTCGAGGAACGGCGCCGCGAAAAGCCCGCCCGGCAGCGCCAGAAACCACAGCGTCGCCAGAGACTCTTTCAGAAACTCGCGCCTCGTCAGCTCCATTACACCGCCCTCCGAAACGAAATTTCCACACTTGCCCCGTTGCGCGGCAGGCGGAAATTTGCTACAATACACCCCAACTTGACAAACAGCCGTTTGCTAACTGCACATTTGCCAACAGTGACGAAAGGACTCTTCAAATGAAATTCTTCGGCAGGGAAACCGAGATCGCGGAGCTTCACAAGATCCGCGAATACTCCAAGACCGCAGCCCGCATGACTGTAGTCACGGGACGCCGACGTGTAGGAAAAACGGAACTCATCACCCATGCGCTCAGCGACGGGAAGACTCCGTTCATCTATTTCCTCATTACCCGCGCGCCACAGACGGTCGTCTGCGAAAACCTTCAGACGGAAATCGCCCGCGTCTTCGCTCGCCCAATGCCAGGACGCATAGAACGCTTTGTCGACATCTTTCGGTTCGTGATGGAAAAGGCCGAAACCACCCCTCTCACTCTTGTTGTGGACGAGTTCCAGGAATTCGACCGCACCGCGCCGGAAGTTTACGGGGAAGTCGCCGGCATCTGGGACCAGCTTCACAAGACCTCGCGCATCAACCTCGTGTTCTGCGGCAGCGTGAACCGTCTTATGCACAAGGTGTTCTTCAGCTATGCCGAGCCTCTCTATGGACGCAACACAGGCAGGCTCGATCTCAAGCCGTTTCCCGTCTCGACGCTCAAGGAGATTTTCGCCGAGTGCGCCCCCGCAAAGCGAAAAACCTCCGACTTCCTCGACCTCTGGACGCTGACGGGCGGAGTCGCCCGGTACGTTGAGCTTTTCATGGACGCCCGCGCCTTCAACCGGGCCGCCATGCTCAAAACCGTGTTTGGCCCGGTCACGACATTCATTGACGAGGGGAAGGCTGTGCTAATAGAGGAATTTGGACGGGACTACGGCACCTATTTCGCGATCCTCGCAGGAATCGCAAGCGGGAAAACGACATTCGCCGAGCTCAGCACACTCCTTGGCATCGACGTCGGCGGCTACCTCACTAAACTTGAACGCGACTACACCATCGTGTCCCAGACACGCCCCATCTTCGAGAAAACCCGGAACAAGAACTGCCACTACCGGATAGACGACTGCTTCTTCCGCTTTTGGTTCCGCTTCATCTACCGCAACCAGTCCATGATCGAACTCGGTCGCTTCAAGGAACTCCAAGCTCTCACGACACGCGACCTCGATGCCTTTTCCGGCTACGCGCTCGAGCGCTACTTCTTCTGGAAGTTCTGCGAGGACACGTCCTACACCAACATCGGCGGGTGGTGGGACCGGAAGGGAGAGAATGAAATCGACCTCGTCTGCGAGGATTCCATCAACGGACGGCTTGACTTCTATGAAGTGAAGCGGGATTTGAGACGCATCAACCTCGTCGCGCTCAGAACCAAGACGGAGGCGTTCTACGCGAAGAACCCCGAACTTCGAAACCTTGCAAGCGACTGTCGCGGGCTTTCTCTCGCCGACATGTAAGCTGGCGTCTCCCCCGAGCGCCGCCAGCGAATCTTTAACAAACTTTCGCCTGGCCAGATTTATGCGGCCTCCTTGAGATTTTCCATCGCCATTGGAAAATTGAGTGCG
Organism: Kiritimatiellia bacterium; assembly: GCA_045535455.1. Lineage (GTDB taxonomy): Bacteria > Verrucomicrobiota > Kiritimatiellia > RFP12 > UBA1067 > UBA1067. Next base: position 11,808 of record JAZSLQ010000194.1, read on the forward strand.
TTTTTTCCATCGGCGACATAAAATCGCCATTGACTCACACCGCCGTATTTGGTAAGATACCCGGCATGAAACTTCGAACAATAGGCTTCCCGGCGGGCAGTTTCTTCCTTTTTGGGCCTCGCGGCACCGGCAAGACAGTATGGCTTGCGCAGCAGTTCCCGGAGGCATACACGGTCAACCTTCTTGAAGCGGACACGCGCCGCAGCCTGACCGCGCACCCTGAAAGCCTGAAAGACATTATCGATGCAAACGCCGACAAAACGATATTCGTCATCGACGAAATACAGCGCGTTCCGGCCCTGCTCGACACCATCCACGATCTCATCGAAAAACGGCGCGACCTTCGGTTCATCCTCACTGGTTCCAGCGCGCGCAAACTCAAGCACGCACCGAATGCCGATCTCCTCGGCGGACGGGCCGTAAAGTGCCAGTGCCACCCGTTCCTCGCTTCCGAGATGGGGAGTGATTTCCGGCTCGCAGACGCGCTCGAACTCGGCATGATTCCGCTTGTGCGCTACCCTAACGCCCAGGAACCGCAGGCCGTCCTTAGGACATATCTCGACCTTTACCTTCAGGAAGAAGTCATCTCCGAAGGAATCATTCGCAACCTCGAAGTTTTCTCGCGCTTCCTCGAAACCGCAACCTTCTCCCACGGCAGCGTTCTTTCCGCAAGCGCCATTGCGCGCGAGGCCGGAGTCAAGCGCTCCACGGTCGATTCCTATTTCGAGATACTCGACGAAATGCTCGTCACCTCGCGCCTGCCGGTCTTCACCAAACGGGCGAAAAGGGAAACAATCGCACATTCCAAGTTCTACTTCTTCGATACTGGCGTGTTCCGCGCTCTTCGCCCCAAGGGGCCGCTGGACAGGCCGGAGGAAATAAACGGCATGGCGCTCGAAGGCCTTGTGCATCAGCATCTCCGCGCATGGCTCGACTATTCCGGAGAACGCAACGCACTCTACTTTTGGCGGACACGGGCAGGGAACGAAGTCGATTTTATCGTCTATACATCGAAAGAATTCGTCGCCATCGAGATAAAGAATACGGTCAAAATCAACGTCAAGGATCTCGCAGGGCTCAAGGCGTTCCATGACGACTATCCTGAATGCCGAACACTTCTTCTCTACCGAGGAAGGCAACAGACGCTCATCGACGGAATACTCGTTGCGCCAGTGGAGCGTTTCCTGAAGGAACTTGTTCCAAACACGCCGCTTCCGGACGCCGCATGGCGGTTGTGAAATTTGGGGACCCCATGAAATGCTGAAAATCAAGGGTCTTGCGGGGCCTGCCCCCGCCATTGCCATCATCACACCCTCCACGTCGTCGCTGGCGTGAGAATATCCCCCAGCCGAAGGCTGTCCGCGAAGCGGAGCAGGGGTACGAAAAGCCCGCCCGGCAACGCAAGAAACCCGAGCGTCGCCAGCGACTCTCGCACAAACTCCCGCCGCGTCGGATTCATAACGCCGTCTCCCGCGATAAAATTTCCAAACTTGCCCCGTTGCGCGGCAAACGGAAATTTGCTACAATATGCGCCGAACCCCTTGATGGGTTGTATTCCACCCGTGAGGCTCTGCCGATGCGGCGCGGGGGCTTCGACCGAGAGGTCGGAGCCCCTTGCAATATTTTAGAACTGCGATGAAGAAGACAATTGTTTACATCGACGGCTACAACCTCTACTACGGACTGCTGAAAGGATGCGCTGGTAGCAAGTGGCTCAATCCGCGTGCGCTTGCCACCGCGATGTTCAAGGAAGAACACGAAGTTCTTGCCGTAAAGTTCTTTACTGCGCGTGTCCGCACATATCCGCACGACATTGCCGCCGAGGAACGGCAAAAGATATACCTCCAGGCGCTCTCCGCTTTTGGAGGAATAGAAACAATCGAAGGATTTTACAGCAAGAAGAAGATATGGCTTCCTCATGTCAACGATAAATGCAAGGTTTGCGCTGAATCCCATGCCGGAATGGCTCATGTCGTGAAACTCGAAGAAAAACGTTCCGATGTCAATCTCGCAGTTACGGCTCTTGTCGATGCCACGCACTCTGATGCCGACTGCTTTGCCTTGGTGACGGGTGATTCCGACCAGGCGGGAACGATTTACGCCCTCAGGCATGACTTTGGGAAAACCGTTCTCGTCTTCAATCCACACGCATCTGTCTCTGAACGACTTAAGCGCGCAGCGACCTACTACGCACACATTCCCCGTGATTTGCCGATCCGCTGCCAATTGCCCGACGAAATCGCGCTGCCCAATGGCCGCACGATTCACCGCCCGCCAGCTTGGACGTGACGACAAGCCCTTTGTCGCGATATTCCGCATTTCCGCAATTCGGTTGTTTAATGTTGCCAACCACCTTCGCCAAGGCTTCGGAGGTCAGGATGTGGAAGTGTTGCCAATAACCAATACCAATGTCCAATGATTGGAAATTGGCAACATTGGTATTGGCAACACTTCCACATTTTCACATTCCCAACTTACCTGAAGATCACCATCAGGCCAATGGGCTTGCAGAGATAGAGCGTCTGGGTCGTGCCATCGGTTCTCCACTTCGCGCGAGTGCCGGCGATCTGCTCGCCGCTGACGGCCCACGTCACGCTTGATGTGTTGAACGAGGACGGGACGGTCAGGACCGCGACATTGCCCGCGCCCAACTTATCCTTCGTAATATCCGACGCGTCGACCGTGATGGTCTTGTCGCCGGTGCCGGAGACGGAGAACGCCGTCGAGACAGTCTGCGCTTGCGTGGCGGACGCCTTGATTGTCGCACCATTGGCGAGCGTCAGGAATATAAGCGAGTTGCCCGGCGTGAGCGTGCCTTTGACGATGAGCTTGTTGTTTGAGCTGTTGATCGAACCGTGGTTCACGAAGTCGCCGCAGGTGATGCCGTTGTTGCCGCCGCCGGCAAGTGTTCCGCCTGCGCCCACTTCCAGCGTGTAGGCGTCGCCGTGCGAATCATTGTACGAAAACAGCGTTCCGCTCGCGACGAGAATCTTGCCCGTGCCGTTGATGGTCGTGTTGTCCACGAAGAAGGACTTGCCGGACGCCGCATTTATCGTAAGGGTGTATGTCCCGAGGTTGAGCGTGTTCGCGCCGTGGCTGGTCGTGCGCAGTCCGAATGTGCGCGTCGCGGTCACGGTGGCGTCGCCTTCAAGAGTGAGGCTGCGGATATTGATGGACGAACTCCACGCGGCATCGCTGCTGCCTGTGTTGGCGAAATTCGCGCCCCCTTCAAGCACCACGGCCACGGCGGTCTGCCAGACGCAGTTCAGGTCGAACGTCGCGCCGTCCTTCACGCGGACGGTATGCGAAGTTCCAGACCCGGTCTGGCTTGCAACCCTGAGTGTTCCGTTGCTAACGGTCGTCGTGCCTGTCGAGGCGTTGTCGAACGGCCAGGACACCGTACCGTCTCCTGCCTTGACGAGCGAGCCATTGTTGAGAATGTCGGTGACACCGCTGATATTCTCGGCGGTGACGGTATAGCCGCTGTTGATTGCCAGCTTGGCGCAGTTGACGCCGACAAACTCAATCTTCGCGGCGGTGACGTTTTCATTCACCGTCAGCACGGCTGTCGGGTCTGCCACGGTAATCTTCACGACCTCGTCTGCTTCGACAGTCTCGCCGCCGCGAAGCGCGCCCCATGTCGTGTCCGCGTCAAGCGTCCAATTGTGCACCGTCGGCACCGTCACGCGCAGGTCGCAAACGCCGTAGTAATTTGCATTCCATGTTTCGGCAACCGTTGAATTGTTGCAGCTGTTGAAGGTGCCGTCGGCCTTATAGAACTCGTAATTGCCTGCAGTCTCATCTTTCTTGTTTTTAGCATCTATGACTTCTGCATATATGCCGTCCACGCCATTTGTGAACGACACGACGACACAGCAGTCATAGTCGCCATTCTGGACCTGGAACTCCACAACGATGTCGTCAGTGCGAATTTTCTTGAAGTAGCCTGTCGCGGAGTTAGGCACGTCAAGAAAGCCTAGATCCTTGCCCGTAGCGCCGCTAAACCGGGCTGTGAACGTGCCCTCCGCGATGTCGTCGAGCGTTAGCGGATTCTCGGAATCGCCACTAGACCATACCTTGATCTTGTTCGGCGTCTTCTTCACGCATGGCGGATATTGGATGACGAAGTCGTGAATGCCGTATTTGTCTGCGCCCCTATCAGTACCTGCTGCTTTTGTGATTGCTCCCGTTTCGGCGTTGATGGCGAACACCTGCGTATTGGCACTGCTGACGTCGCTGACACCAAGCACCTGCTGGGCATAGACGCCGCCCGTGCCGTCGGTGAGTTCGATTACCGCCGTCGCATCGCCTGGGGCTCTGAACTGCATGACAATTTTCTTGAGTTCGCCGTTGCCGTCAGACCAAGTCGAGACGAATGCGGCCACGTTGCTGACTGTGGCGGCTGTCATCCATGTTCCGAACTGGAAGCCCGACATGAATTGACTGTCCTTGATTTCCTCCAACGTCACTCCGCGAAACGCAAGCCATGGTTCCGTGTTCACGGGGCTCATGCCGTGAATACTAAGACCTTGCAGCCGATAATGAGCATCATCGGTGGAGGTGCTTCGTGCAGAACTCGTCCAGGATATGTCTCCGTTTGACGCAAGGGTGAAATATGGGGTAGTGTACTCGGAGCCTGACTTGCCAGTCCGCCCATATCTTTGAACATACACACCGTCTCCGTCAGCTCCATTGGTCAGGACGATCACCACTCCTGTGAGATTGCCGCCGCTATGGGTACAGACCTGAAGCGCAATCTTGTCGATTTTGCCGTCGTTGTTGCTGTCGCACCGCTGCTCGCAGAATCCAACGGCGGTCTTTGCAGCGTCTTTGGTACTTGGCAATTGCGACCAATCACCCCACATCCTGGAGAAGAACGACGCGCCCACGGGAATGTCGTCGAGCGTTATGCCAGGGAAGGCGAGTTTGGAAGTATGGGTTATCTCCTCGTCGAACGAAAGGCCGTCGTTCGCGATGAGGCAGGTCTCGTCGCTCGTCCCGGCGATCTGATAGTATGTGGTTGTCGCCGCACATACGCCGGTGGTGGCGAAGGCGGTGGCGATTGCAAGCACCGCAGCGAGGCGGTGCGACGTCTGTTTTGTTGGTGTTTTCATCGGTTGGTTCTCCTTGATAGTCGTTAATCGTTCGTCGTTAGTCATAGAAGTCCAAAGTCTGAAGTCCGAAGTCCTTCTCTCGTCTCCAGTCTCGCGTCTCTCGCCCAAAGCCGAATCTCTCGACGCGAGACACGAGACATGAGACGCGGCTGGAGAAAACGCGTCTCCGCGCCACGCCGCGCGGGATGCGCGACAAGGCCGACGTATCGCGTTCTGCCGCTTTCTCGGCTATTGGGGGGGGGGGGTAGCGCAGGCAAAGCAAAAGCCGCCAGAGGGCCGCCCTGCGGCCTCTGTGGCGACGCCATTCTGCATGGCTATGTCTGCGTATTTCTGCATCAAGTCAATCCTCGTTGGATGATACACTCATGCGCTTTCTGCCAGCATTATACCAAAAAATTGCCGCGTTTTGAAGATACCTTTTACCAGTTCTTTTACCAGTTTTTTTGGGGGCTCGCCATCGCGATTTTCGCGGGCGCGCGACGCGCGATTGCAGCCCCGTCAGGTTCGTGGTTCGCGGCAAAGCCGCCCGCGCGGCAGATGTGCCGCGCGTTCGTGGTCGCGCGAAGAGACTATCTCAATTCTATGAAATCCTGGCAAGCCACTCTCGAAGGAACGGATTGAATATCTTGTATTCCTTTTCGTGGCGATAAAGGATTCCCCGCTCGACCAGCGCCCCCAATGCCCGTTTTGCCGTAGGCGCGGAAGACAGACCTGCTCGCTCGATGAAATCAGCAGAAGTTACAAGTTTCCCGCCAATCCTCGCCACACCAAGCAACGCCTTCATCTGATATCGTGTCAGATTTTCCGTCTGCATCTCAAACGCCGAGGACTCCTGCTTGAGAATCCGCTCTATCCCCCTGCCGATGTCATCGCACGACAGCTCCTCCTTGCCGCCGGTCTCGGTCAATATGGCGTCGCACAGCTGCTGGACATCGCCACTTACGCGATTGGCCGTCTCAAGGACTTTCAGCAGGAAATCCCTGCTCGCCTTGCGCCCGCCTACGGCGAACCTCCGCTGGAGAAAGTCAATGAAACAGTCGTCGTCTATCGCCCCGACATTCAGCGTCGCGGCTGATTTGTAGAACGGGCTCTTGTAGTCGATGAATATGCGAACCATGTCGCGGCGCACACTGCCGGAAAACACAAAACACGTCTCCGACAAAAACTGAATCTTTGACCTCAGCGTGGCAAGGGCCTGCTCTGAATCGTCAAGCTTGAGAATCTCCTGAAACTCGTCGAACACAACGACAACCCGCTCCTTCTCGGAGAACTTCCCTATCATCGCGACAATGTCCTCGAACGAGGACACATGTTCCGCAAGCCTGGAATCTACAGAAACGACTGGCATGCCGTTGTGCGGATCAACGGACAAAGTCGGACGAAGACGAGCAAGGAAAGAAAGCGTCTTCTGAAGAAATGTCTGCCCTCTGCCCATGCGCGAGGCGGCAGACGCCACGCGGTCGCAAAAGTCGGCAATCGTACGGATGTTTAGAAGGTCGACATACAACAATCTACAGTTGCGGGTCTTTGAAAACGCCGACATAATGAGAGATGTCTTTCCCATTCGACGCTCGCCAACTACGACAGTGTTCTGCCCCGACTCCATATTGGATGCCAGAATTGACTCAATTTCCGGCCTTGGGCAAAACACCTCTCCCTTTACAACACACCCATACTCAAAAGGTTTCATTGCCATTTTCTCCTTATTGCGGCCATTTTACCAAACTTTTCATATTCCAGTCAACAGCAAATTTAACGAGCTTGTTTAAAACAAGATTGTTTATTATAGCAAATCCACATACCCTCACCTTCCAGCACCCTTGCGGGGGCCCTCCCCGCCATTCAATGTTGGCTGCACTTTTTTAAGGAGCTACATTATGCATCCACTACACTTTATGCGAAATCCAAGAAACCGTAAAATACACCTTGCTCTCACTGTTCTTCGATCTTTGCGTTGAAGAAGGCGGGCGGGGTTTCGCCTGAAAGCGGAATCGTCGCCGTGGCGGTTTCGCCGCCGGCGAAGGTTTCGTTCGTGAGTTCCGCCGCGCCGAGCTCGGTCGCGCCATCCTTGAACGCCGCCAAGGTCGCCGCGCCGTAGAACTTAAGGACGCCGTTTATGGACTGCGCTATGCTGCCGCTTCGCGTGAGCGTGACAGCGACAGACACGCTCGTGTCGCCGACGTCTACGCTCGTAATCTCAAAGGCGTACGAACGACCGCTGTCTGTGATGTCGAGGTTGAGGAGATAGGCGTCGGAGAACTCCTTGTCCGAAAGTCCGGCGACCGCGTCTGCGACCGTTGTCTTCCCGCCCGCGCAGCTGTTGAGCCATGCGGCCTTCGCCGCGCTGAGAACGACCTGGACGTTGTTCGACAGGACAAGCGCCTCATCCGCCACGAAGCCGATTATCTCGTATCGGCAGTCACCATCCAGCGACGTGAAATATGTGTCGCCGACGAAGCCGATGGAGGAGATGCAGTTGGTGACAGCGGCGAGCTGGAATGAGGTTCTGACAGGATTTACAGGATTGACAGGATTTTCCTTTTCTACTAATCTTGTAAATTCTGTTAATCCTGTCTTAACTTCAACAGAATAGATATTCGCCGTGTAGTCAAAGGTCGTGCGAAGCGTATATTCCTCGCCGCTCACCGGTGTAATGCCCTCAGCCGCGACATCCACCCACCCCGTCTTCGCCCACACCTGGAAACATCCGTTGGTGGAGAGCCTGACGGCGGCCTGGGCGGTCATGTCAGGTACATCGTCACTTGTGCATTCACAGAACTGCGCCTTTGTCTCTACCGTCACGACATTCCCCGTGGAGGCGTGGAATGGCGTAAAGACGACTTCGCCGCCGAGATACGCCCTGCCGTCAGAGTCGTATAAAACTGGCTCGGACCATGTTCCAGTCGACAGCCGCGTCTCCATCTTTTCCTCTATCCACTTGTCGGAGGTCGGCGGATGGTAGAACACCTCCCATGCGGCGACATTCCTGAGAAGGCTTTCATTTAACGTCTGCGGCGCACGCTCGCTGTCGACGGCCTTCGGCGCTGCAATGTTGAACATCTCCTTGAAGTCGTTGTACCCATCGCCGTTCGCGTCCGTGCCGTCCGCCTTCCACGCCTCCACAAACGGTTTCGTGAACCAGCCGCGCTTGCCGACTTCGACGGAAAGCTGGTCGTCGTCGCAGGCCGTGACCCATCCGACGGACGGACCGCTCGCGGCGGCGGACTTGGCGCCTTTCGTCAGCACCGTCTGCATCTCGTCCATGTACGCCTGGACGCTCGCGGCGAAATCCCACGGACCAGACTCGGAGTCTTCGTCCGCCCCCTTGAACATGCTTGCCGAATGGCACGTGTCAAGAACGACGACAACACGGACGCCCGCCGCGAACCGCATAAGGTCCTCCGCCAACTGATCGGCGTAGTATTCTGCGTCGTAGAGGCAAAGACAGTCGTCGCCGCCATGGCTCGAATGGTAGTAGAGAACAGTGTCGCCTTTTCTCGCCTCGTCTGCCAATGCCTGGAACTGCGCCCGCACGGCGGAGCGCGTCGCCGCTGAATCGCAGAGGCAGCGGCAGTTCATCGGCTTCCACAATCCCTTGACGCCGTTCGTGCACGCGCTCAGCACGTCCTCCGCGTCGGCAACGCAGCCGTTGAGCTTGTTCTGCCTGTCGTTCTTGTAGTTGTTTACTCCCACGCTCAATGCGTAGTAGACCCCGCCTGCGGTTGTGACGGCCGATTCCCCCGGCCCGGCCGGTTCGTCGGGCTCGTCGGGCGAAGGCGGCAGCGGGTACGCGAGGACTTTGTTATCCTTGGGAGAGTCGTATCCCGACACCCTGTCCAGGATGTAGCACGTGTCGTCATTGTCGTCGTAGGCCGAGAGCGTCCACGAAACCGGCGTGCGGCTCGGGTACAAGCTGTTGTCGCCTGCCGTGTACCAGCGGTAGCCGGATATCTTCACGGGGCTTGAAAAGCAGAAGTCGAGCCACGCGGCGGCGCGCACGTCCGCAGGATTGTCGAGACCCGCGCGGTAGTCCAGCCACTTTGTATTGAGCTTTCCATCTGCGGCAAGGCCTGGATTTTCGCCCGACGGGTATTTCTGCCCTACCGAGTTCGTCGTCGTCGAATCCCACGCCAGCGTAAAATCACTTGGCGGAATCACATTCCCGTTCGCATCCAGAAGCTCGATTTCGGACAACTGCATTTTCCCCGAATCGCTCCTCGGCGCGTCCACGGCGAAGCGGTAGCGCCTGTGCGCCCGCTCGCCGATATCCTCGAACGCCCAGCCTCTCGCCTTGGGCGTTATCGTCACGGTGTCGTGGACCTTGTAGTTCGGACTCTGCCACTTGTCCCAGAACTCCGTCACCTTCAGCGAATCAGGCCGCACCTCGATCCATGCCGCTCCGCAGGAAGCATCCGTAGCGCCCATGCAGTCGAAGTACTTTGTCGCGTTCGAGTTGCCGTAGCTTGCGATGTCCGTCGTTATCGTGGCGGAGTAGTTGCTCTCCTCTATCTGCCCGGCCACCATGTAGATCGTGCCGTCGGAATTTGCGGAATCCCCGCGCAAAGGCTTAGTGCGGATGTAGTTGTGCTCGTCGCCGGAGAGCGCAAGGTCCACTTTGTGCTTGTCGAACACGTGCCGCCACGTATCGTAGTTGCCGCGCGACTTGTCGAACGAATTCTTTGTCGCCGCATACACGAACCACGGATCGTGCTGAAAGACGACGAGGTAGCGGAACTTGCCGCGCTGCGATGTGACGACTTTGTCGAACCAGTTTGTCTGCGCCGCGAGGACCTCGCTCTTCTTGTTGTACATCGTCATCCTTGACCCCTTGTGAATCAGCGAGTCGATGCCGACGAACATCACGCCGTCGCGCAGGAACCAGTAGCACCCTTCCTGCTCCGTTGCATCCGGGCCGTTCGGCGGATTGTTCTTGACGGCGAGATACCAGTAGTAGTCGTAGAACGTGCTGGAGCCGGTGTAGTAGTATTCCTTATTTCCGGGAATCATGGCGAACATGTAGTTCGTCACCGTCGGCGCACCGTTCCACTGCTGCCAGTTGTCGTAGCGCGAGCCGTACTTCACCGCATCGCCGGAAAAGAGGACAAGGTCGATTCCGCCGGACGATGCCGTTTGCGCCTCCGCATCCTGACGAAGCAGCTCGACCGTCGTCATCTTGCCGGGATTGTCGGGATGCGCATGGACGTCGCTCATCCAGAGGAAATTGAAGCTGCCGCTCGTTCCGGCCGTCTTGAACTTCTGGCGGGCGGACGCATCGCTGCCCGCCTCAACCCAGTAGAGGTATTCCGTGTCCGGCTCGAGGTCGGATATCTGCGCCTCGTATTTGTAGTATGCGACATCGGCGGAACGAAAAGCCACCGGCTTGTTCTGCCTGGCGTAGGGGAGTATGGTGTACACGTTCTCCGGGCTGGACGCCTTGGCGCAGAAAAGCAGGCACGAGCTGCTGCCGGAGTGCCAGACAAACCGCGCCTGCGTCGCCGTGTTCTCGCCCGGACAGCACGAGAGCATGTTGAAATCAACGGCCAGCGCCGTCATCCCCGCCGCGCAGAAGCAGGCTGCAATCACCGAAACAGCGATAGATTGTTTCATGGTTTTACACAATTTTTATTGGTGGTCTTTCTTGATGGACTTGAGATACTTCACGTATTCCGCCGCTCCGCCCTCGCGGTAGCCGGTCTTGCCGACCTTTTTGCCGTCGCCGTCGAGGATGAGCGCCGTGGGATAGCCCTCTATGCCGTATTTCTTCGTCAGCTTTTTGTTTT
>JAZSLQ010000164.1:0-3836 GCA_045535455.1 Kiritimatiellia bacterium
CGACGGCGGGCCGAAGAAGTCGTCTGCCCCATAGACGTATGCGGAGAGCGACGAAAACTCCTTCTTGAGCAGCGACGCGCCAGAGCCCGTCGCCGTCTCGTCGGGCACGAGTTCTTCGGGCCTGAAGCCGCGCTCCTCGACCATCTTGCATGTCGCCTCGATCTCGGCAAGAAGCATCATCAACTCCTTCGCCTTCTCGGCGTCAAGCACTGCGCCGTCCTTGCCCTTCACCTCGAAGTCGTCGAGGCCGAGCGTGAGAAGCTTTTGCGTAAGCTCGCCGTCGGTAAGGACGTACTCAATTTTCTTCTTGCGCTCGACCTTGTAGAGCGGCGGCTGCGCGAGATAGACATAGCCCTTCTCGATGAGCTCGGGCATCTTGCGGTAGAAGAACGTGAGAAGAAGAGTCCTGATGTGCGCACAGTCGACATCGGCATCGGTCATGATGACGATCTTGTGGTAGCGCGCCTTGGAGACATCCCATTCCTCGCCGAAGCCGCAGCCAATCGCGGTAATGAGAGTCCTTATCTCGTTGTTCGCGAGCATGCGGTCGATACGCGCCTTCTCGACGTTGAGCACCTTGCCGCGCAAGGGGAGAATCGCCTGCGTCGCGCGGTCGCGCCCCGTCTGCGCCGAGCCGCCTGCAGAGTCACCCTCGACGAGGAAGAGCTCCGTCTTCGCGGGATCGCGCTCAGAGCAGTCGCGAAGCTTGCCGGGAAGCGAGAGTCCGTCCATCACGCCCTTGCGCCTTGTCGACTCGCGGGCGGCACGCGCGGCCTCGCGAGCGCGAGCAGCGAGAAGAGTCTTTTCGATGACGATCTTTGCAATCGAGGGATTCTCCTCAAAGAAAGTCATCAGTTTGTCAGCCACGATCGAGCCGACGATGCCATCTACTTCGCCGTTGCCGAGCTTCGTCTTTGTCTGGCCCTCGAACTGCGGCTGCGGAACCTTGACGCTGACGACGACCGTGAGCCCTTCGCGCATGTCGTCGCCCGTCAGGTTGTCCTTCTCCTTGATGAGCTTGTTGTCCGCGCCGTATTTGTTGATCGTCGAAGTGAGCGCGCGGCGGAAGCCGGAGAGGTGCGTACCGCCCTCTATGGTGTGGATGTTGTTGCAGTATGTCTGCTCAAGAGTTGAGTAGCTGTCGGTGTACTGAAGGGAGATTTCGGCCTGAACCATGCCGGTCGTCCCCTCCTTCGCGCCCTCGAAGTGGATTACGGGCGAGAGCGGCTTCTTGTTCTGGTTGAGATACTCGACGAACTCGTCTATGCCGCCGTCGTAGTGGAAAGTCTCTTCATGATGCGCCTCGCCTTCGTCGTCGCGGAAGTGTATCGTCACCCCCTTGTTGAGGAAGGCGAGCTCGCGGAGACGTGCACAGAGAATCTCCCACTTGAAAGCGCGGCAGGAGAAGATGGTATGGTCGGGGAAGAACGTAACTTTTGTGCCGGTCTCGTCGCCGCACTCGCCGACGACCTCGAGCGGCTTCGTGACATGGCCGCGCGAGAACTCGATGTGGTGGATCTTTCCGTCGCGCTTGACGTCGACCTTCATCCAGTCGGAAAGCGCGTTGACGCACGAGACGCCGACGCCGTGAAGACCGCCGGAGACCTTGTAGTTGGAGCCGTCGAACTTGCCGCCGGCGTGGAGGATCGTGAGCACGACCTCGATTGCGGGCTTGTGCTGGGTCGGGTGCATGTCGACCGGGATACCGCGGCCGTTGTCCTGGACAGTGAGAGAGCCGTCTGGGTTGATGATGACGTCGATCATCGAGCAGTAGCCCGCGAGAGCTTCGTCGATGGAGTTGTCTACTACTTCGTAAACCAGGTGGTGGTAGCCGCGTTCGCCCGTGTCTCCAATGTACATTGCGGGGCGTTTGCGGACGGCCTCCATGCCCTCGAGAACCTGTATGTTTTCGGCGTTGTAATTGCCCTGTTCTTCAGCCATTTTTCGCATCCTTTTTGGATGGGAATATTATACCATTTTTTCGCCCTCTCCGGGGGCTAAAAAACGAGTCTATCGCCGAAGACAGGTGACTCCACGGCAACTCCGCACCCTCTGTGTCAAAAGACCTTGTTGAAACTTACCAGCCGTTGATCAGCCCGAAGTGGCAGTTGGGATCGGTCGGGGAATTGGGGTCGTAGTAGAGGTCGATGTCGTCACTTGTCACCGTACCACTCGACGGAACCTCGACCATCAGCTGGTAGATGCGGCCATTGGCCTCGAAGGTGATATGGCAGTCGAACTTGGCTCCGTCTTCGATCTTGCTGTTCACGCCGATGGTCGTTGTGCTGTTCACCCCAGTGCCGAATATCTGGCCGGTGATGGTCACCGTACCGTCCCCGGCGAACTGGAACGTCAGCGAGTCGCCCGCAACGTAGTCGCCCGCAGAGGTATATTCATAGAAACTATAGTCCTTGAGGTCGATGGTCTTGGACGCACCCGGGGCGAACGTGGATATCTCCGCAGCCACCGTAGCGTTGCCCCAGGGGTTGTGCAATATGTCGAAGAAAGAGATTCCCGTAACATTGGGCGAACATTGAGTCGAGCCAACGCCCATCTTGCCGAATCCCATCGTTATAAACTGGAAGTGCAGTAGCGCGTCATCCCCGTTGACGTTTATCGCCACATCATCAGCAAGATAGCCGTATATTTCTTCGTTGAGAGATATGCGGTACATCTTGCCCGAGAACGGAGCTGGCGAACCCAAAAGCGGAGCGAAACTGCCTGTGAACGAGAAGTCCTCGGCTATGTCCACATAGACCATTCCCCACAGATACTCCGAAACTCCACCCAGCGTTGCCGGCGGATACTCCACCTGTCCGTAGCCGACGTAGTGCCCGACGCCCCAGGCAGGCGGCTCGGGCTCCGCGCCAGATGCCACCGTCACGTCCGTGACGACGTTATTCTCGTCGGTCGTCAGCGTGACGTCGAACGTCTTGCTCCAGCCGTCGAACAATGCCTTCGGCGGCGCGTAGAGCGTGACCAGCCACCCCGTGCCGTCGTTGATAAGCTGCGACGAGCCGCTGACCGTCGTCCCGCCGACCTTGCCCGCGAACGAAACCACGCCATCTTTCTTGAAGGTGAGCTTGACCGCGTTGGCCGTATCGCCCTTCTCGCCGAGCTCGACAGGCCTGTCAAAGCTCGCCTTGAAGACCGGCATGTCGCCCTTCGTGTCCGCGCGCTTCCAGAGGTTCTGCCAAGCCGTCCAATCGTCACCGGATGCATTGCCGACATCAACTCCGTCAATATCAATGGATGCCACCCTAACTTCGTTCGTGACAACATCATTGTCGTTCTTGCCGATGGCGGCGGCTCGGAACTCCCCGGCAACGGCCGTGTCAAACGAAGCGGCTGAGAGCGACAGCGTCGATCCGCCCTCTAGGATCTTGACCGCCACCTTGCCATTCGCCGCAACCGTAACCGAGACAAGACCGTCACCGCCGTCGGTCGCTCCGTCGAAGCTTCCGACCGCCCAGTCGGGCAGGGCCTCCACGTTGAGTGTGATGGTCGCCTCTTCCTTTGCCGTGCCCTGGGTCGCCGTGAACGTCACCGTGTAGGCGCCGGCCTTCGCCGCTGAGACGCCCGTGATCTTGCCTGTCTTGGCATCATACTTGAGTCCCGTCGGCAGTCCCGCCACCCTCACTGTCCATCCTTCAGCAGGCGTGCAGTCCACAAGCGCAGGGTCGAAGGCGACGCCCGCGAAGTTCGTGCCGTAGGCATCGGTTTCGGGCTTGAGGTGCGGAAACGCCGCGCTGGTCTTGTTCGGCACAGTGAGCGCGAACGCCGACTCCACCGCCTTCGTGACGGACGTGTTCGTCGCCTTGACCGTCACAGTGTAC
>JAZSLQ010000098.1:0-19537 GCA_045535455.1 Kiritimatiellia bacterium
GAGCCTTTTGGCAAAATGGCGGTGCGTCGAAATCGGGTCGCTTCCGTCTTTTTTGCCGTCGCTTCGCATGCCGCCGAAACACCCCCACCGCGTCCGCGCTTTAACACTATCTGGCCATAATTGACGCTAGCTGTCACTAATCCATCCCTAAATGCTTAGCTGCCACTTGATTGCGGTAGTTTCGCCGCGATCCAAATTTCGCCAAAATTTCACTGCTCCATCATAAGCGGTTTTTGGTATAATGTTTGGGTCTCGTGAAAGCGGGGCTGTTGCGCAGAGGGGAGAAATCCAATGCGCCGATAATCAATTTGCGCTGCAAAGCGGTCGTCTCTGGAAACGTGAGAAATTTCAAGATGGACGATACCTTGCAGAGAAAGCGCATCAGCGCTTCCTCTCTTCGTATTTCCATCAAGGCAATCTCACGGCCTCCAGAGGAATACGAAAGAGAGGATTTCTTTTTTGTATCAGATTGCCGAGTGGCGGGCCAATAGAGGTGTGTCGCGCCCTCCTGCATCTTGGAGCGGCAAACCTTAACAAGACAAGATGCGGAGGAATGCCGTCAATTGGCAAAGGGGTTGAGGATGTGTTCATGTCATGAATGGATATCTTGCGGGATTGCAATAGTAAGTATCATTGTATCTGCACTTGCAATAGTCATGTCGTATAAAACGCAAAAGCGCTATGTAGCAGGGAATGTGCAAATAGTCAAAGAAATCTTGAATCCAATATTATTGGAACAAGTGGCTAACATAATAGCGAAAGCTAGAAAGATGCCAAATGGACATGACAATGTTGCCTTTATGTTGTATTTAAACAATCAAGGTAAATATTCTGTTGTGAATAAGGCCTTTCAAGATTTGAATATGGTGTGTGCATTGATATATGATAAGGCGCTTCCTGCCAAGGTCATTACTTGTGTCAAAGAGAGTATCGGGCATTTCTTATCGAGAGGTCAGATACTTGACTTTGTTAAAGCGCAGAGAGATATATACTCTGAGCTTTTCAGGTTGGTAAACGAGCTTACTAATACGTCAAAATGTTGAACGAAAAGGAGAAACAAATGAATACAATAATCATGACAATGATAGTAGCACTCTTCGCTGGCCTGTTGGTGATAGCTGATGTCACAATCAGCGTGTCTACGCTAACTGTGGATAAAAGCGGAAGTGTCGCATTTCTCACCGTCTCTGGAACAAGCGGCTGTCCGGCTGTTTCGGGTGCAAACAGGAGCGTGGATCAATCTATTACTTCATGGGAATGTGCTCGTGTTGTTGTGCCGAACAATTGAGCAAGCGAGGAGATGTAAGATGAAGAGTAAGATTATTGTGGTGACAGTGGCGTTTGTTTTATCGCCTTTGGCGTACGGCTTTCCATCAGAGCAAAAACTTAAAGAGGTTAAGCCATTAGTGGATTCGCTAATAGCAGATGACATGCAGGCAATGAAAGCAAAGAAAAAGTCTCAAAAGGATGTCGCAGTTGCGTTGGTGGCATTTGCAGACAAGGCGGAATCAGAGGCTGGGAAATTCCTGCTTTTGCACAAAGCTTTTTGTGTGAGTGCCCGTGGCAATATTGACGATTATGCCGCACATGTTCTCAATCGCATACGCAACGAAATCGCTGATGTCTCTGCAGAATATATCGTCGATCTGGTGAGCAAAGAAATACGGAACATCTCGGCGGTAAAGTCGCCAAAGGTTTTTGCCATTTACAGCGAAGCAAAGCGCACGGTTGACCTTCGAAGACGCTTGGCTACCATTGTTTCAAGATTGAGGAAGGAACCAGATGATAAAGCGTTGTTGCGTCAGCAAGCAGAGATTCTCGCTGCGTTGGGGAACTGGACGAGAGCGCTTGAAATCTACGCAAATATAGGATCGAAGGCTGCACGGTACGAGCTCGATCCGCAATCCGTGGAGGGCTATGACTTACTAAACGCAGCGGATTTCTGGTGGAATTACAAGGCAAACGACGATGCGCCGTTCAAAGCTCATGCGGCGACGCTCTACCATGCGGCATTAGACAAGAACATTGCGACGGGGCTTCGTCGCGAAATGGCACTCAAGCGCATAAAAGAAGCAGAGTCCTTTGGCGAGAAAATCGTTCCCGATAGTGTGAGAGGCGTTGCCACCAAAAAAGCTGCCGAAGCAAAACCAATTGGATCTTACAAAACAGGCGACAACAAGACAATTGTGCTCCCAGGAGGCCAAAAAATGGAAATGATATACTGTGCGCCAGGACTGTTTCGCATGGGGAATCCAAGAAAAGGAGGACAACAAGTCACAATTTCTAAAGGCTTTTGGCTGGGCAAATATGAGGTTACGCAAGCACAATGGAAAAGTGTGATGGGTAATAACCCTTCTCATTTTAAGGGGAATAATAAGCCGGTTGACTCGGTTTCATGGGTTGACTGTCAGCAATTTATAGGGAAGATCAAAACTAGTCTTGGATGCGAGGCTCGGCTACCGACAGACGCAGAGTGGGAATATGCTTGTCGCGCAGGAACAACATGGGATTATGGCGGCACTGGGCAGCTTGATGGTATGGGGTGGTACGATAGAAACAGTGGACAAACAACTCACGATGTAGGGCGGCTGGCTTCAAACTCATGGGGGCTTTATGATATGCATGGCAACGTGTGGGAGTGGTGTAATGATTGGTATGGGCCATTAGCATTTGGCACAGACCCACAAGGTCCTACATCAGGTTCGCTTAGGGTATTGCGAGGTGGTAGTTGGTCTTATCATGCAGATAGCAGCAAGTCCTTTAATCGTGGGTGGAATGTTCCAACTGCAGAAAGCAATAGTTTCGGTTTTCGCCTTTGTATATCAGCAGAATAGTATGAGGGATTCGTTGGCAAGTGCTAGCGTTGGGCATAGCTTCATAAGCGAGCGTTGTGCTTTCCCAATTAGTGTAAGCGCGGTTATGCACACAAGAAGCTAAGCGAGCCGACGATGCGTCGGCGAGCGCAGATGCTGCGAAGAAAAACGCGCCATAGCGGAAGGTCGGGCTAACGGCGCATGTGTGAGGAACGAGCGCAGGGGAACGGCGCGACGACAGTTCGCGTGATGCGCCAACGGACGCAAGCGAGACAAGGAGGCGGTATCACGCCGACGAAGTATCGCGCTGCGGACGGTGGATGCAGCGCGCGGGAGGAGTCGTGCTTTTCCCCGAAGGGAGAGACGAACGCATGCGCCGTTAGCCCAGCTCCCGAGGGTGCTATGCGCGGCTTGCTTCGCCGCCGCCAGCGGAGCGGAACCCGCGAAAATGAGACGAGTCGCGCAGGACTGCGACCCGAAGACATATATGTATATGGCGAGCGGTCGCAAGGACGCGCGAATCGGCCATTTCTCGCTGGGCGAGCACCGTTGCGGCGAAGCAAGCCGCACGCTGGAAGGCAAACCAGCATAGTAGTAGCCACGAGCAGCCAAATTCAACGCGAAGCGTGACGAAGAAAGTGTATCAGACCTTCTCCCAGCGGTTGCCGTTTTTGTTGGAGCGGAGAGCCGCCTCGACGAAGCGCATAGTCCGCACTCCTTCGTGCGCGCCCGGGAAGTCGTGGGGCTTCCGGTCGCGCACTGCCGCGCAGAACTCGCGGTAGATGTTTGCGAACCCTTCGATGAATCCCTCGTGGTGGCCTGCTGGGATGCGCGAGAGATTCTTGCTCGCCGCAGAAAGCTCGCCGATGTACGGCGCATTTCTCTTGTAGATGCGCTCTGGCGCGAAGGGATACTTCACCGAGAGGTAGTTGTTCTCCTCCTGGTTCCAGTAGAGCGACGCCTTGTCGCCGTAGACCCTGAGCCGCACGCCGTTCTCCTCGCCAGTCGCGACCTTCGAGACGGTGAACATTGCCTTTGGCTGAGAAGACTTTGAGCGTGCGCCCGAGCGAGTGAGCGAAGCGGAACGAACGCCGGCGGGCGCACCAAGCCGCAGAAGCATCGAGGCGTCGTCGTCGAGGCGGTTCCCGGGCGCGAAGGACGAGAGATCTGCGAGAACCTCCTTGACCTCGAGCCCCGTCACGTGCTCGATCAAGTGGAAGCCGTGAACGCCGATATCCGCTACGACGCAGCTCGGCCCCGCCTTCTTCGGATCCATCTTCCAGGCGTTGCGCTTGTCGAGCGGCTTCGAGAAGTCAATTTTCCTGAACGAGCCCTGGCTATATTCCAGGACGACCTTGTCGATTTTCCCAAGTTCGCCCCTCTTGATCAAGTCGCGCGCGAGCTTTACCATCGGGAAGCCCGAGTAGGTGAAGGGGATTCCGAGGATGCGGCGCTTCCGCCGCGCGAGGCGCTCAAGCTCCGTCGCCTCGTCGAGCGTGAGCGAGAGGGGCTTTTCGCAGAGGACGTCCATCCCCGCCTCGAGCGCGGCTTTGGTGATTTCGTAGTGCGAGCTATTTGGCGTGCATACGGCGAGGAAGTCTATCTTTCCCTTGCACCGCTCAATAAGGGTGCGCCAGTCGTCGGTGTGCGAGTAGCACCCGTCGACGAGGTCCGCGAGGTCGTCCATCCTTATCGCCATGCGGTGAATCGGGCCGATGAACGAGCCCTTTCCCCCGCCCACCATGGCGTATTTCAGCCGCTTTTCTGCGACTGGCTTCGCATCTTTTGGCTTTGAGCATTTCATATGTGTAGATTATATCAAAATAGGAATGTCCGAAGCGAGGGGAAATCTGCACTTGGCGTGGGTTGCCGTGGGCGAGTGTTTTGGTATAATACTCAACTATGAAACACATATTTATCATCGTGGCGGCAATGGCCGCTGGCCTTGCCTTTGCGAATGAACCTCACGCGAAGGGCAATCTCACTCTCACCTTTACCGAGAGCGATCCGCTTGGCGACTATGTCGAGATGAAGCGCCGCAATCCAACGTGCTTCGACGACAAGGACGACGCCGGGAAGAACGACCCTTACAATGTTGCGGAGCGCACGTATGTGGTCGTGGTGCCCGACGGCTATGACGAAAAGAAGCCCGCCCCGCTCTTCGTGTGGATCAGCGCGACGAACGACGGAAAGAGGCAGAACCAGCTGCGCGAATCGCTTACGAAGCGTGGCTTCATCTATGCGGGCGCAAACGGGACTGGCAACGAGATATGGCCGCCAATACGCTTTCGTGCCGCGATAGATGCTGTGCTCAACCTGAAAAAGCTCTATAACATCGACCCAAAGCAAATCTACATAGCCGGCAACTCAGGCGGTGGCCGCTGTGCGTCCCAGGTCTCGATCACGTATCCCGAGATCTTCACGGGCGGCGGCTTCTACGTCATCGGCTGCGATTTCTGGGATCGGCTCCCGGCCGAGAAGAAGGGCTATACCTACCCGGGTTTTCTCCCGAAGCGCGACAAGAAATTGATGGATATGGCCAAGGGGCATTACTATGTGTTCCTGACGGGCTCCAAGGACTTCAACCGCGACGGCACGGTTAAGACGTACTACGGGTACTGCAAGGAGGGCTTCAAGAACTGCTTCTACAACGAAACGCCTGAACTCGGGCACACTACGCCGCCTGCCGAAGACATAGAAAAGGCCTTCGCCTTCCTTGACCGCTCGCTCCACTCCGATGCGTATGCGGCCATCGCACTTGCCGATAAGGCCATAAAGGGGAAACGCTACGCGGAGGCCGCGAAGAAAATCGCCCCGTTCCGCGGCACATGCGACGCTGTCGACGAGAAGTGGAGCGAGCTCGTGGACCTTGCAGATGCGGAGACGGAGAAGGTGGCGTCCAACGAGGCGCTTAAGCCGAAAATTCGCAAGGCTAAGCTCCAGGGAATCGTCACGAAGTTCGGTCCAGACATTGCCGCGAAAGCGAAAGCCCTTCTCGCCGACACAGTTGGTCAAGTAGAAAGTGCACCCAGCAAGTAATTTTCACGTCATTTTAGGAGAATTCGGAATGAAAAAAATCAAGGTTGCAGGACTCGTTTTTGCATTGTGCGCGTTTTCGGCGTTTGCTGACGACATAACGGTGGAGAAGTATCCCGATGCCGACGTTGTGCTTGTCGACGAACGCGTCGATACAGTCTATCAGGCCGACGGAACCTACGTCACTACGGAAGAGGATTGGAAGAAGGCGCTTACCGAACGCGGCCGCCGCTCGCTTTCTTCGCTGTCGATCGGCTATTCGCTTCGCTATGGAAAGGGCGAGATACTACTCGTTGAGATCATCGACGCCGAGGGCAAGGTTCGCGCCGTCGACTTCGCCTCTACGCTGAAGGAGGCGACCGACAACTCCTCGACTTCCGCGAACATCTACGATCCTCTCGACAAGGTTCTCTCTTGCTCCATCCCCGGAATCAAGATTGGCGAGACGCTCCACGTGAAGACGCGCCGCACGGTGACTAAAAGCCGCGTCAAGGACCAGTGGGCCGACATGGAGATATTCGAATCGACGATGCCGATAGTCCGTACGTCCGTCAGAATCGACGGTCCTCTTTCGCGTCCGCTCAAGAACATCGCCGTTCGCAATCCGCTAGGCAATGTCGTCTCTTCCGTCGTCACAAATGGTGATCGCATTGTTTACAACTGGACGGTCGAGAATTCGCCGCAGATGTTCCCCGAACCGGCGATGCCGCCCTACTGGACGCAAGGTCAGAACCTCCGCGTCTCCACGGCGGCCAACTGGCAGGAGCTCTCGAAGTGGTACTGGGATGTCTCGGTTCCCCACCTCGAGAAGACGAATGCCGCAATGACGAACAAGGTCGAGGAGATCATGGCGAGCGCCGGTGCAAATGCCACGGCAATTGAAAAGGTGCGCGCGATGTACAAGTTCGTCTCGCAGGAGATCCGCTACATGGGCCTCACGATGGAGGACACGTCTCCTGGCTACGCGCCGCACGACGTTGACCTCACCTTCGACAACCGCTACGGTGTGTGCCGCGACAAGGCCGCGCTGCTCGTCGCCATGTTCAGGATTGCGGGTTTCGAGTCCTACCCTGTCCTCATCAGCGTCAGCGCCGCGAAGATGGACAACGAGGTCCCGACGCCGTTTTTCAACCACGCGGTTGTTGCCGTGAAGATGGACGGCGACTACATCCTCATGGACCCGACCGACGAGTCGAGTCGCGATCTCTGCCCTGCGTACTTGGGCGACTGCTCGTATCTCGTGGCACACCCCGAAGGCGAGTCGCTTCGCACGGCTTCCGTCATGCCTCCGGCGAACAACGCCGTTACCGTTGTCGGCAGCGGACGCCTCGGCAAGGATGGCTCGCTTCTCGCCGACTATGCGATTACGCTTCGCGGCATCAACGACAACTCCTTCCGCCGCCATCTCCTGTCGCTCAAGCCAGAGCAGCGCCGCGAGCTTTTCGAGAAGGCGGTCGATGGCGTTTCGGCAGGCGCCGAGTTGATGCGGTGCGACATAGAGCCAAAGAACCTCCAGGACACGACGAAGGAGCTTGGCGTAAAGCTTCTCGTCAAGTATCCAGAAGTCCTGCTTCGCGGCGAGACGCGCGACGAGCTTTCCGTTCCCTCGCTCTCCTCCGCGCTCGGCGCGGCAAACTGGCTTCTTTCCGGTCGCACCGCGCTCGAGAGCCGCAAGTATCCGCTCAGGGTCTCGTCGACCGCCCTTGCCGACGAAAAGATTGAGATCGATCTCGCGGGCGCTGTGGGCGCGACGGCGTCGATGCCTGACGACGAGACTATAAAGGGCGGCTATGAATTCACCCGCACTTTCAGGCGCGACGGCGACAAGCTCGTCTTCGCGCGTCGGCTTTCGATTGACACTGTCGAGTTCTCGCCTGACGAGTACCTGAATTTGCGTGAGAATATCAAGCGCGTCGAGGCGTCCGAGCGCAAGAATCCGACGTTCGCGAAAGACCGCTTTGCCAACGCGAACGAGCGCATAATCTCTACCGTCAGGACCTACGACTTCTTCGGCGCCTCGTCATGGGTTTCCACGAACACGGTCGTAAAGGAGATTCTCACCTACAAGGGGAAGAAGAACGCGGCGGAGCTAAAGTTCTCGTACAACCCGTCGTGGAAGACCGTCGAGCTCGTCTCGGCGAGCGTATCGAACAGGAACGGGCAGGTCGTGTTCGCCGGGCCGAAGGAGACGAGCGTCCTCGACGCCGACTGGGTCTCGTCCGCGCCGCGCTATCCCGCGTCGAAGGAACTTGTTGTCAACCTTCCGTCCGTCGAGATCGGCAGCGTCATCTCCTACACGGTAGTCACGACCGTGAAGGACGCGCCTCTTCCGTTCTACGCGAACTTCTACTTCGACACGTTCACGCCGACCGATTTCCTATCGGTGCGCGTAGGCGACTGGAAGCGCGAGGTGAAGAACCTGCGGCTACTTCCTGACGAGAAGATGCTGCCTCCCGGCGTTTTGTGGCGCGATCATGACAGCGTGTCGCTCTGTGACTTCTCCGCAGCCGCCGCGAAGTACCGCGCACTCGATCCAGAGCCAGTCGATCCCAAGGACTATGACATACCGACTGGTATCGTCGAAATTCGCGACTGGATGGCGCGGCACATCCGCCGCGTCGGGCCAAGCTTCGGCGAGATCCGGCTCGAGGACCATGTCGTTGCGCCCGAGGTTGTCCTCAAGGAGCGATACGCGACGCGCATTGGGTACATCCGTACGCTTTGCGCGCTTTTGAAAGGCGCTGGCTACGACGCGGACATCGTGTTCGCGGGCGACACTGCGGATTCGTCCATGGCCGTCCTCATGCGCGACATGTACGAATTCCCCAATGTCTCGCGCTTCTTCTACGCGCTCTGCCGCGTCAAGGTGAAAAAGGGCGGATTCCTCTGGTGGGGCGGCGAGACGACTACGTACTTCCTCGGAACGGAGAACGAATACACGCCGCTCGGCGCGACTGGCTTCAACAACTCGCTCTTCCTCGATCCGAAGACAGGCGGCTTTGCGACAGTCACCGCCTCGGACGGCGACCTCTCCGACTGCGAGGTCGAGACGCTGTCGTTTTCGATTCGCGAGAACGGTGCGGTCGATCTCGACTACTCTCTCGAGCAGTACGGCGCGGCCGTCGGCTCGGCACGCAAGCGCTACGCGGAGATGCTGCCAGAGATTCGCTCGCGCCACTTCCAGCAGATGCTCGGGAAAATCGCGCAGTCCGCGAGCGCGACACGCGAGCTCGTGACGGACACCGAGGGGTATCCGTTCTCGCTTTCGTTCTCGGCGTTCATCCCTGACATGGCCGTAGTCTCCGGCGATGCGATCTCGTTTGAGGTTCCGCAGCTCGCGGCGCATCCCTTTGGAATAACGGGAACTGTGCGCGAGCTTCCCGTCGGAGTCGACGGCGAGGAGACGTTCGAGACGAGCCGCTACAGGGTCGTGTTCCCCAAGGGCTACACCGAGGTGGAGAGCCTGCCCGAGTCGCTTGAGATCCGCAACCCCGCGAACCCCGGCGAACTCTGGAGCGGCACCGTGGTCACTTCGGAGGTCAAGGACGACGTTCTTTCGGTCGACATCGTCGTCACGCGCAACATCCGCCGCGAGACGATGCTGCCCGCCGAGTACCTCGCCATGCTGAAGGAGTGGAACCGCCTCGCCGGCTCCAAGGCGAACTCGACGATCGTCGTCCGCCGCCGCTAGAACTTCAGCTTGCAGCCGATGTAGACCATCGTTCCCGGCATTTCGTAGCCAGGGAAATATTCGTAGTGGCGGTTGAAGGCGTTTTCGGCTGTGAAATAGACTTCGCCGTCGAGCGGCGAGAATGCCTTGAGGTCGCAGGCGAGGCGAATGTTCGCAGTCCAGAAGCACGGCACTTTCGCAATGTCGGCGGGATCGGCCGAGCGCACCGTGTAGGCGTACATCGACGAGGAGTATTCGACATCCGCGTCAAGGTGAAGATAGGTGAGGAACCGCCAGCTCGCGCCGACTACTCCAGTCGCCTCGGGAAGACGCGAAACGGGATGCGTCTCCGCTATCGTGTATGTCGCGCCCGCGAAGAGAGCGAGGTCGTCGGTCGGCGTCGCGCGCGCGGTCAGCTCGAAGCCTGTCGCCTTGAGATCGCTCGCGTTGTGGTACTGACCTGCCGCGTCGAGGTCGAAGCGGTCGTCGATCTCGTTCCTGTACGCCGAGGCGTGGATTGTTAGCCATTCCGTCGGCGCGGCGCGAACGCCTACGGTGAAGGTGTCCATCGTCTCCGCGTCGATATGTTCCCACGCGGTCGTGTTGGCGCGGAAGACGAGCCCCGGGTAGTGGACTGCCCGCGCGTATGAAGCGAACACGCCGAACGCGTCGGTGCCGATCGTAATTGCCGCGGACGGCGCCCATTCGCCGTGGAGGTCGCTCATGAAGTGATAGCGCGTGCCAGCGGAAGGCGTGAGCGTCCAGCCATCGCCGAGCGCGAAGTCGTACCGCGCCGCTACATAGGGGGAGGTGAGGAACTGGTACTTCTCGCCGGGCGCCCATGTGCGCGCGCCAGTCTGCTCGTTTATCGTCCTCGTGCGGCCGCGCTCAACCATCTCGTCGAGGCCGAGTGTGAAAGTCGCGTCGCCGACGATAAAATCATAGAGTCCGCGATAGCCCCAGGTCTGCCAGTCCGTCTTTGACCAGCCGTATGGAGAGTTGGGGTTCGTGTCGGAGATGTGGTCCTTGTGCCAGCGGATGCGTCCGTCGGTCACATAGACGAGTGAGTGTCCCTTCATCCATTCGCGGTCGGAGTCGAGGCGGAGTGCGTAGGAGTCCATGTCTGTGTCGAACTGGTCGCGGATTGGCGTCGGCTCGCCCTTTGCGCCGGGATCCTGCACCTTCGATTCGGCGCGGCGGTAGATGAACGTGAGATAGTCCGCATCGGTAAGTTCTATGCCGCCGCGCGCGAACGCGTTCCTGAGCTCAGCCATGTTGTGGTCGCGCTTTCCTTCGCTGTAGCGGTATGCCGCGCCTGCGGCGAAGTCGAAGGGGCCTTCCTTAACGCCGGCCTTCGCGCTCGCGACGAGTGTCGAGAAGCGGCCGTAGGCAAGATCAGTCTCGCCCGAGAAACCCTCTTCGCGCTGCCGCCATGTCGTCATGTCTATCGCGGTGAACGAATTCGGCGTAGTGCGCGGGCGGGGCGACTTCGTGATCTCAATTGATTCTGCGAAGTCTATCGGGTTCAGGTCAAGTAGCGGGTGGCTGAAGAAACTTCCGACAGCGGGAACGCCGTCTTGAAAGACGGTGAGCGACGATCCCGGGCGGCTTTCGCCTGTGCCGCGCACGTAGACGCTGCCGCCCTGAGCGCCGCCGTACGAGCCGATCGGCGCGTAGCGCGAGATCGAGATGCCCGGCACGTGGCGAAGCGCCGTCGGGAGGTCTTGCGCGGTGAGGCGAGCCGTCTGGTCGGAGCCGACGAGCGTCACTTCCGCGCCGTCCGGCGTGAAGCGCTCTTCCCTTGCGATTGGCGAGGCCGTCACGACGACGGGCTCGAGTTCTGCTACTGTGTTTGTCGCGGCGGTTTCTCCGCGGAGTGGCAAGGCGGCAAGCGCCGCAGACGCGGCAATCGAGAAGAGGGCGAGTCGAGGTTCCATGCGCACAGTATAGCAAAAACCACGGCATTTGGCGGTGATTGCTGGTTGCTGACTCCTGCCGCCGGTCACGATATGGTATAATATCGCAACCATGAAGAAGAAAGCAGCGAAAGTGCCTAGCGAGGCGAAGATCGCGAAACTCGTGAGGGAGCTCCTCGTCGAGCTTGGCGAAAACCCCGAGCGCGACGGACTCAAGAAGACGCCTTTGCGCGTCGCGAAGTCGCTTTCGTTCCTGACGCGCGGCTACAGGCAGGACATCGCCAAGGTCGTGAACGGCGCGCGTTTCAAGTCGGGCACCAACCACATGGTGATCCTGAAGGACATCGAGCTCTACTCGCTCTGCGAGCACCACATGCTGCCATTCTACGGCAAGTGCGCGATCGGCTACATCTCGCGCGGCAAGGTGCTCGGCGTCTCGAAGCTCGCGCGCATCGTCGACATGTACGCGCGGCGGCTTCAGATACAGGAGCGCATGACCGAGGAGATCGCGGACGCGGTGATGGCCGAGACGGGCGCGGAAGGCGTCGGCGTCGTGATCCGCGCGAAGCACCTCTGCATGATGATGCGCGGCGTCGAGAAGCAGAACAGCGAGATGACGACATCCGCCGTCCTCGGCACGTTCAGGACCGACGAGAAGGTGCGCCAGGAATTTCTGTCCCTCATCAAGTGAAAGGAACAGCCATGAAAAGGCTTCTTACGATCCAGGACATTTCTTGCGTCGGGCAGTGCTCGACGACAGTCGCGCTTCCGCTCGTCTCCGCATGCGGCGTCGAGTGCGCAGTGCTGCCGCCCGCGATTCTCTCGAACCACACCGGCGGCTTCAAGTCGTGGACCTTCGCCGACTTGACGGGCGAACTTCCAAAGGTCGAGGCGAAGTGGATTGAGCAGGGAATCCGCTTCGACGCGTTCTACACGGGCTACGTCTGCGAAAGCCACATCGACCCGATTCTCTCGATCTTCAAGACGTGCGCCGAGAAGGGCGCAATCCGCGTCGTCGATCCTGCGATGGCCGACAACGGCGTTCTCTACACTGGCTTTGCGCCCGACTTCCCCTCGAAGATGGCGCGGCTCGTCGACGGTGCTGACTACATTCTCCCCAATCTCACCGAGGCGGCGCTGCTCGTCGGCGAAAAGCCGAAGCTCTCCGGCTACACGAAGGGCGAGCTTGAGTCGCTGATCGCGAAGCTCCACGCTCTCGGCGCGAAGAATGTCGTCCTCACTGGCGTAAGCTTCTCGCCGGACGAGCTCGGGAGTGCCGTTTCCGACGGTTCGACGGTGCAGTACGATTTCAATCCGAAGCTTGAGAAGATGAGCCACGGAACGGGCGATGTCTATGCGTCTGTCTTTGCAGGCGCGGTGTTGCGCGGCAAGACGGCGCTTGAGGCCGCCGCGCTCGCGGCCGATGTCGTCTGCGAGGCGATCAAGGCGACCGACGACGGCCATTGGTACGGCGTCAGCTTCGAGCGCGCGATTCCCTTCCTCGTTGAGCGGCTTGCCTGAAAATCGCCTCGTCATTTGATGTATAGTGGTGGTTCGGACACGGAGGAGCGAACCGCTCTTCCTGTGCTGGTTTGCCTTCCAGTGTGCGGTCACGGTCGGGGCAACCGTGCTCGCCTTGCGAGAGCGGGCGATTCCGGCGTCCTTCACCCCACTCGGCGTATACATATACGCCGTCGGGGGCGAGTCCTGCCGTAATCGTCTCACTCTCGAAGGTTCCGCTCGGCTGCGGCCCACTGGAAGGCAGGCCAGCACTGAGCAACCACGGATCAGCACAAATAACACCCAAGGGTCTCAGCAAGGTCAGCCAGTTGTGACGCAGTAGAACTGCGCGGGGCGGGGGACGAAGTGGGTCAAAAAAGACCCATAAAAAACCCTTTCGCGACCCACAGGAAATTTGTAGATTTGCGACAATGTTCTCGCCTTGGAAAACAAGGCGAAAGGAAAAGGGAACATGGTTGCAAGATGCTATTCGGGTGCGATCAACGGCGTAGACGCGTCTGCTGTCGAGATTGAAGTGAGCTCCTCCAAGGGGACGAGCTCGTTCGCGATCGTCGGGCTTCCCGACACGGCGGTAAAGGAGGCGAAGGACCGCGTCTCGACCGCGCTTAGGAACTCCGGTTTCAGGGCGAAGGACGAATACGCCGTCACGGTGAACCTCGCGCCCGCAGACGTGAGGAAGGAAGGTCCGATCTACGACCTTCCGATTGCCGTCGCGCTTCTCAAGGCGACGCAGCGCCTCCGCACCGAGGAGCTTTCGGAGTACGCGCTCGTGGGTGAACTGTCGCTCTCGGGCGGCGTGAGGCGCGTAAGGGGAATCATTCCCATCGTCGTCGAGATGCGGCGCATTGGTCGCCGCGCGGTGCTCGTTCCCGAGGAGAACGCCGAGGAAGCGAGTGTCGTCCCAGGAATCGACGTCATTCCCGTGAGGACACTTTGCGAGGCGGTTAAATACCTTAGCGGTGAGCTAGAGATTGAACCGCACTCGACTGACCTCGCATTACTCGTCGCGGCTGATGAAGGGCATGGCGACGACTTCGCAGACGTAAAGGGGCAGGAGAGTCTGCGCACGGCGGTCGAGGTTGCAGTTGCCGGCGGGCACAACCTCCTCATGATCGGCTCGCCTGGGTCGGGCAAGACGATGATCGCGCGGCGGATACCGTCGATTCTCCCGCCGATGAGCGTAGAGGAGGCGCTTGAGGTCTCCAAGATCCATTCCGTTGCGGGGCGCGAGAAGGGCGGCGGGATGTTTGTCACATCGCGGCCTTTCCGCGCGCCGCACCACACCGTGAGTTCAATCGGGCTCCTCGGCGGCGGAACCAAGCCGCTTCCCGGGGAAGTCTCGCTCGCGCATCGCGGCGTCCTATTTCTCGACGAGTTCGCGGAGTTCCCGCGCCCCGCCCTCGAAGTCCTTCGCCAGCCGCTCGAGGACGGCCATGTTTCCGTCTCTCGCGCTGCGGCTGCGCTCGACTTCCCTTCGCGCTTCATGCTCGTCGCCGCGATGAATCCCTGCCCTTGCGGATACTACAACGACCCGACGCACGAATGCCGCTGCAACCAGCGGCAGATACTCAAGTACCAGCATCGCGTGTCAGGGCCGCTCCTCGACCGCATCGACATCCAGTGCGGCGTTGCAGCCGTAAAGCCCGACGACCTCGACTCCCTCAAGCCCGGCGAGTCGAGTGCGGCGATTCGCGCACGCGTAGTCGCGGCGAGGGCTTTGCAGCGCGA
Organism: Kiritimatiellia bacterium; assembly: GCA_045535455.1. Taxonomy (GTDB): domain Bacteria; phylum Verrucomicrobiota; class Kiritimatiellia; order RFP12; family UBA1067; genus UBA1067. Next base: position 14,685 of record JAZSLQ010000098.1, read on the forward strand.
GCGCTATCGTGGCATGTCGGGGATCACCACGAACGCCGACGCAAAGAGCCGCGACCTTAAGGACATCTGCCGCCTGGACGAGAAGGCGGCGCGGAAGTTCCGCGAGCAGCTTGAACGGCTTCAGTTCTCGGCGCGCGCCTACGACCGCGTTCTCAGGGTCGCGCGCACCTGTGCAGACTTGAAGGGGCGCACAGACGTGGCGGAGGAGGATATTTTCCGTGCCGCCCAATATCGCCAGCTCGACAACGGATCTGATTCTTTCTGGGCCTGACGGCCCGGCGAGGAAAAAACAAACGAAAGGAGAAAAACCATGAACGAGAATACAACTCAAGACGCCGCTCCCGCAAAGGTCGGCCAATACCGCCCGAACCTGGCGTTCTACCATGCGAACGCCAAGGGCACGGGCTGTGCGCTGAAGCTTTCGCTTCACCCTGCGCACGACGATACGGACGGATGCATAATGATGACGATGGCGAACCAGCTGACAATCGGCGACCGCATGTCTCCGAATCCTGTGTTCCCGAAGTTCGACTGGGACGGCCGGCTCACGGTGAAACTCGACTTTTCCGATCTGACGCGCATCGTCCAGGTGCTCAGGGGTGAGTGCGAGTCGATCGAGGACGGCAAGGGCCTGTACCACAGGGCGCCACGCTTTTATACGCGCATAGTCCTCAGGCACATGGTTGAGCCGATGGTCGGTTATTCGCTCGAGCTCTATCGCACCTCGAACGACGGGAAGGACGAGTCGAACGCGAGGATAATCCTCTCCGACGCCGAGGCGCTCGGGCTTGGGCTCGCGATAGAAAATTCGTTTGGCGTCATAAGCTTCGGCATCCCGATGCTTGTCGAGCACGACACGACGGCCTATCGTCGCGAGGCGCGGGAGGCGAGGAATGCCACTGCGGCCTAAAGCGCCGAACATCGGCGTTGAGCACGGCGCATGGGGCGAGGATGTCGCGGTTGAGTACTTGCGGGTCCACGGCTACGAGATAGTCGACCGCAACGTCCGCCCCTGCCGCCGCGACCAGCGGCTTGAGATCGACGTAATCGCCTACGACCGCATGTACGACGTTATGGCGTTCGTAGAGGTTAAGCAGCATGCGAGGCGAAGCCCGTATGCGCGTCGGCTTCAGAGCATAACGCGGCGCAAGAAGGATCTCTTGCGCCGTGCCTGCCGCACTTGGCTTGCCAAGGAGCATTGGAAGGGCGGCTACAGATTCGACGTGATCGAGGTCTATGGCGAGCCAAACTCGCGCATGCGGGCCGAGATCGACCATGTCCCCGGCGTTCAGCTGTTCGAGAAGACCGAGCGGTATGTGCGCTGGGGCGACTGAAAACGAAAGGAGAAAACCATGACACTTGAAAACGTGATGAAGGAAATCAGGAAGCAGTTCGGAGAGATGTCGATTCTCAAGCTTGGCGACGAGGCGAAGCGAGATGTCGAGGCCGTCTCGACTGGGGCGCTCGGGCTTGATCTCGCGCTTGGGGTAGGGGGCCTTCCGAAGGGGCGCATCGTCGAGCTTTACGGCCACGAGTCTTCTGGTAAGACTACGCTTGCGCTGCACGCCGTCGCAAATATCCAGAAGGCGGGCGGAACGGCGGCGTTCATTGACGCAGAGCATGCGCTTGATCCTGGCTATGCAAAAAAGATCGGCGTTGATCTCGCGGGGCTCGTCGTGTCCCAGCCGTCGAGCGGCGAAGAGGCGCTCACGATATGCGAGGAGCTCGTTAAGTCGGGAGCCGTCGATATCGTGGTTGTCGATTCGGTCGCGGCGCTGACGCCCCAGGCCGAGATTGACGGTGCGATGGGCGACAGCCACGTCGGGCTGCAGGCACGGCTGATGTCGCAGGCGATGAGGAAGCTCACTGCCGCGATTGCACAGACGAAGACGCTTTGCATCTTCACAAACCAGGTGCGCGAAAAGATCGGCGTGATGTTCGGGAATCCCGAGACGACGCCCGGCGGCAAGGCGCTCAAGTTCTACGCGAGCTGCCGACTCCAGGTGCAGCGCATCGGCGCGATAAAGTCAGTCGCGGGAGAGGTCATAGGGAATCGCACGCGCGTAAAGGTCGTTAAGAACAAAGTCGCCTCGCCGTTTACCGAGGCCGAGTTCGACATCCTCTATTCATGCGGCATTTCGTGGGAGGGTTCCGTCCTTGATGCGGCGCTCGCGCGCGGCGTCGTGGAGAGGCGGGGCAGCTGGCTCAGCTTCGGCGGCGAGCAGATTGCCCAGGGGTCGCTCGCGGCGATTGCATACTTGCGCGAGAATCCCGACATGACCGCAAAGATCGTCGAGCTCGTCAAGACGACGCCCCTCGACCCCGCCAAGGCCAAGGCAGCGAGGAAAGCGGCATGAAAACCTTGCGCGTTGAAGTGTCGAGGGGGATGTGATACAATAGTTACATCAAAAACGACATTTGTTAACAGGAAGGAATTGAATATGGCAAAGGAGAAAAGGTTGGCTGTCGGGCTTGTAGCGTGCGCGGTTGCAGTCTTCGCGGCGAGCGTGGCGCGTGCAAATGACATCGCCAAGTACGACAAGAACATGGCCGTAGAAGGCATTGTCGTCACCAACGGGATCAAGTGGATCGACGGGAAGCTTCTGCCAATCGAGGGCCGTGCGTTCAACGACGTCGAACACTACTACGACCGTTTGCCCGCTGGCGTCACGACGAACGTGAATGCTGGAGTGCGGAACATGAAGCACCACACTTCCAGCATGCAGTTCAGGTTTGCGACCGACTCGAAGAAACTCTCGTTCAAGTGGGTTCCGTACAGCCATAGCCTTTCGATGGATCACATGCCGGCTACTGGCGTTAGCGGAATCGACGTGTATCGGTTTGACGCCAAGAGCGGGCGCTGGCTTTATGTCAAGACTGGACGCATAACCAATGCAAATGGCGCGCAGTTGCAGATCCCGTGGACGCCTGGCACACCGTGCCTTGTGAACCTTCCGCTCTACAACGGCGTGAGGGAGTTTTCGCTCGGCGTTGAGACGAATGCGGCTGTCTCGGCACTTGGACCCCGTAAGAGTGGCATCGACAAGCCTGTCGTGTTCTATGGCACTTCAATAACCCATGGTGGATGCTGCTCCCGTCCCGGGTTGGCATTTGTCAATATCGTCGGGCGCGACCTTGACGTCCCGGTGGTGAACCTCGGCTTTTCTGGCTCGGGTGCCATGGAGTTTGAGATGAGCGAACACCTCGCCCGCATTGATGCGAGTTGCTATGTGCTTGACTGTCTCTGGAACATGGGGTCATTGGCGTCTAGGCCGCGCAATGGTCGCAATGTCGAAGAGAACTACGAGCCGTTCATAAGGAACCTGCGCGCCAAGCGGCCAGATGTACCGATTGTCATGGCAGAGTCGTGCGATGTCTACTGCGGTGGGCCAAACGAAAAGGACAGGTATATCAAGCAACTTTACGACAAGCTTGTCGCCGAGGGCTGGAAGAATCTCGTATATCTGCCGAAAGACGGCATGTACACGGGCGATTTGGAAGGAACCGTAGATGGTTGCCATCCAAACGACTGGGGCATGATGTCTCTCGCTCGCGCATTTGGAGGGGCGGTACGAAAGGCATTGGGGCTCTGAGAGTGCCGATTGTATGTCGCAAAGTCCACGGCTTTGACAGTATACGCCGATTTTGATACAATATCCGCGCTTTTTGCAAATGGGAGTATTGGAAATGAAAGAAATCAACGGTGAGCTGTCGGCCAAGGGGCTTAAAATCGCGATTGCCGCAAGCCGCTTCAACAGTTTTCTCGTCGAACAGCTCGTCAAAGGCGCAGAAGATGCGTTTATCCGCATGGGCGGTTCAGAGAAGGATCTGACTCTCGTCAGGGTTCCTGGCGCGTATGAGCTTCCCTTTGTGGCGGCGAAGCTTGCCGCTACGAAGCCCGATGCTATTGTGTGCCTTGGTGCCGTTGTGCAGGGTGCGACAGCCCATGCCGATCTCATTAACCAGGCGACCGCTAAGGCGTTTACTGAGATTTCCGTCTCGTCCGGCGTTCCTGTGATCGATGGTGTCGTTTCTGCTGAAAGTCTTGAGCAGGCGGTCGAGCGTTGCGGCACGAAGCAGGGCAATAAGGGTTTCTCGGCGATGCAGGCCGCCATCGAGACGGCAAACGTCGCGAAAAAGCTGTAATTTGTGATCGAATCAAAGAAAGAAGGAAAAACATGGCTAAAGAAGTGAAGAAGGTTGCGTTTTTGACGGCTGGTGGTCTTGCTCCCTGCCTCAGCTCATCGATTGGGTTCCTGATCGACGAATACAGCAAGAAGGCGCCGAACGTCGAGATGATAGGTTACGTCAACGGCTACATGGGGCTCCTCAAGGGCGAGTCTATTGCTGTTACGCCCGAGGTGCGCAAGAACGCCCTTGTGCTGACGAAGCACGGCGGCTCCCCGATTGGCAACAGCCGCGTGAAGCTTACGAACGTCAAGGACTGCGTCAAGCGCGGCCTCGTCAAGGAGGGCGAGGATCCTCTCAAGGTCGCGGCTGACCAGCTCGTCAAGGACGGCGTCGACGTCCTTCACACCATCGGCGGCGACGACACCAACACTACTGCGGCTGATCTCGCGGCGTACCTCGCCACCAACAACTATCCGCTTATCGTCGTCGGGCTTCCCAAGACGATCGACAACGACGTCTATCCCATCAAGCAGTCCCTCGGCGCCTGGACGGCGGCGGAGGAGGGCGCGCGGTACTTCGCGAACGTCGTCAAGGAGAGCAGCGCCAACCCGCGCGCGCTCACGATCCACGAGGTGATGGGGCGCAACTGCGGATGGCTCACCTACAAGACGGCGCAGTACTACCGCAAGATGCTCAAGCGCACGAAGTTCGTGCCCGAGTTC
>JAZSLQ010000089.1:0-59250 GCA_045535455.1 Kiritimatiellia bacterium
TTACACCTTTGTCGTGCTCAAGCCGTGTCGCTTCCTCGCTTCAGGTTGTGCGGTTCTCGTGTATGATCCTGAAGGCCGCCTCTTCGACAAGACAGGTGACGAAGGTGATGACGGATGCTTTCAGAGGGCATGGCCGCGTCCGTGGAACTGGAGAGATGCGAAGACGGTTCGCCAGCTCAAGGCGATCAAGATGCCAGAAGTGTCGTTTTGCGCTCCTTCCACAATGAAGGACTTTGCCGAGTATATGAGCCAGGCAACAAAGGACTTCGACAGCCCAGACATTCCGCTTGAGAACCGAGGAATAACGTTCGTTTGCGCGGATTCTGTTGCCGCGAAGACTGGGCCGGAAAAGCCGAAACAGGATGCGCCGATGATTCCCTGTCCCGGCAGCGGCACGATGACGACCGCGTGGGATGTCCTGACAAATGTCTGTGAATCCGTCGGCTGCACGTTTGAGGTGGTACATGGGGAAGTGGAGATAGGGGAATGACGGCTCGCGCGTCAAGTTCACCTCCGCCCCGCGCATCGGCATTGCCTACGCATCCAAACGCGACCAAAACCGCAAGTGGCGCTTTACGCTTAAGAATCCAATGACAAACGGGTAATATGTATGATATAATATTGCCCGAAAGTGAGGAAGGGCAGTGTTCAAGATTGGCGAATATTTTAAGGGAAATGACTTTCTGCGCGTTGCGGACGCAGAAAAGATGGGGATTTCCCGTGCTGTGTTGTCACAGATGGCGAAGAGCGGGGAGTTGCAGCGTGTTGCGCATGGCGTGTACGCCAGGACAGATGCGGTGCCGGACGAACTTGCGCTGATCGGCATGCGGTCGGACAATATCGTCTTTTCCCACGAAACCGCGCTGAATCTGCTTGGACTTTCCAATCGGATTCCGGCAATGCCGTCCATCACGATTCCTTATGGCGGATCGGTTCCGCACAGCATCGCGAGCGCGGTAAACGCCTACAGGATAAGGCCGGAGTTGCACGATCTAGGCAGAGGGACGGAAGAGACGTTCATGGGGAACGAGGTGGCTTGCTACGACCGCGAACGGACGATTTGCGACATAATCCGCTCGTACTCGCGCATGGATGTGGAGACGTATGCGAACGCGATAAGGAACTATGCAGGGAGCAGGGAGAAAAATATTCCGCAATTGGTCTCATACGCGCAGGCTATGGGCATCGAGCGCAAGGTCCTCAAGGTCATGGAGGTGCTTGTGTGAGCGGCGATACGGCCAGGTCGATGAGTGTCAGGGCAAGAATCAACAATCTTGCGAAGGAACTGGGTATTGCGCCGCAGCATGCGCTCCAAAGGTACTTCACGGAAAGATTTCTCGCGAGAATCGCCGCGTCGCCGTACGCGAACAATCTCGCCATAAAGGGCGGTACGCTGATGAGCGCGATTCTCGGCGTTGCCCACCGCACGACAATGGATATCGACGCCACGATCATTGGCATGAAGGCGGATGAGGCGACGATTGAAAGAGTGGTAGCCGAAATCGCGGCGATTGAGGTTGGCGACGGTATTGTGTTCAAGGTAAAGCCGGTAGGTGCGGACACAATCCGCAAAGACGATGATTACGGCGGATACACAGTTGGGCTAGTGGCGTCCGTCGGCACGATACGGTTGCCGATTGCGATTGACGTGACGTTCGGGGACAAGATCACGCCAAGGGCCAGGAAAAGGAAGTTCACGCAGATTCTGGACGGAAGTTCGCATATTACAGTTTTGGCGTATACGGTCGAGACGGTTGTTGCGGAGAAGCTGCAAACCATTTTGTCGAGGGGCGCGGCGAATACGAGGCTGCGCGATTTCTACGACTTGCACATGCTGTGGGCACGGCGCGAGTTCAAGGCGGAGATTCTTGCCAAGGCCATAAGGAATACGTTTGCAAACCGGCACTCGGAAGAGTATTGGTCAAATCGTTTGCAAATCGTTGAATCCTTGAAAGTGTCGCAGCCGCTGGCGGAGCAATGGCAACGGTATTGCCGTAAGGCTCCATTTGCCAAAGACATAACGTATTTGCAGGTGGTAGAATCGATCAAAAACCTGATTGATGCGGCACAATAACCGAAGGAGCACCCCATGAAACCAATAGCACGAATGATCCTCGTCACATCCCTCGCGCTCGCGGCGGGGTGCGTGAGCACTTTGAAAGTTGACAATGCGCCGGTGGCGGCGCTTGACCTGAGCCGCTATCTCGGCGAGAGGTACGAGATCGCGCGGTTCGACCACAGCTTCGAGCGCGGCTATGATACGGACAAGCTCATCTGGGTGCGGCAAGAAACATGAGAGCGATGTCGCTGACGAGGTGCTTGCGGCTCATTTTCCCTTTAAAATATCCAATCTGCGGCTCACAATGAGCCGCAGATTTGGTATAATAGAATCGTTTTGAGCCGCAAGGAGTGTTGATATGCAGTTGATCGATGAGATTCTTGAGTATCTTCAGTACCATCCGATGTCCAGCCGTCAGGATGTCGAAGGACATCTTTCTAGCAAAGTCAGTTCGGCAACGGTGAAACGTCAGATTGCCAGAGGCATTGAAGACGGACTCGTCGTCTCGCACGGCAACAATCGATCAACCGTCTATGCCATAACACCGAAGGCCCATATCCTTCGGACCGTCAACCTCGACTCCTACTATGCCATAGACATCGACAAAAGAGATGTCCAGACTGGCTACAACTTCGATTTGATTCGCACGGAACTGCCGAAGATCGACATCTTCTCCGCTGACGAAAAGGCGCGGTTGGACGAGTGCCAGAAACTCTTCACGTCGCACATGATGGAAATGGTGCCGGGATCAGTTGCGTACAACCGGGAACTCGAGCGTCTCGGAATCGATCTGAGCTGGAAGTCATCGCAGATAGAAGGAAACACCTATACCTTGATCGAGACGGAGACGCTGCTCAAGGACCTCAAGGAAGCGAAGGGGCGTACACACGCGGAAGCCCAGATGCTCCTGAACCACAAATCCGCTCTGAAGGCCATCATTGCAAATCCCGGTTATTTCGAGAGGCTTTCGCTTGCGCGGATTGAGGACATACATTCCGTCCTGGTCGAAGACATGGGCGTTGAACCGTCGTTGCGCCATCGTCGCGTAAGGATCACTGGCACGAAGTATCAGCCGCTCGATGTAGAATCGCAGATACGGGAAGCTGTCGATGACATGTGCGCGCTGATCAACGGCAAGGCCGATCCGTATGAAAAGGCGCTGCTGGCTTTGCTTCTCATTTCCTACATCCAGCCGTTCGAGGATGGCAACAAGCGGACGAGCCGCCTTGTGTCGAATGCCCTGCTGCTCGCTTACGGACATTGTCCGCTCACGTTCCGCTCGGTTGACGCGAACGACTACCGCGCGGCGCTTCTGCTTTTTTACGAGCAGAACAACCTCTCGGCGTTCAAACGCATTTTCGTCGAACAGGCGGAATTCGCCGTTCACGAGTATTTCTGACGAGAAGAGCCAGAGGGAATATGATACGATCCTTTATAATACGCTATTTCAGGCATTGCCGCGACGGTGAAGAGCGAGCGGAACATGCGCAAACAGAAGGATGGGATGTCAATGAAACTTGAAACAGAGAACGTCAAGGAGACCGAGGCGAGCGCGGAGCTCATCCGCGAATTGATGGCGGATGACGTGAGACGCGGCAACTGGCTGATTCTCATGCACGACGATGACGATGCGGCGTTCATGCAGATTGCCTTTGACGATCATCCCGACGGCATCGACCTTGAATACCGCGAAGGCGCGGACAAGCCGCTGTACCACTGCAAGCGTCCGGTTCTGAGACTTGAGGCTGAGAACGCGCTCCTCGACTACCTTGACGGAATAGATACATGGAAGCATCGCTTTGAATGGGAGGTCGAGGAGGAGTTTGGCGGTGCATGCGGCTCCATCAGAAAGTTCGTTCCCGGACCAGTCCTCTTCGTCGCCATAGTTGCGGCCGTTGTTGCCGCCGTCGTCAATATCGGGAAGCTGCCGCGCAACATGCGCCTTTTACCGGTATTTGTGATCATTCTGGTGTTTCTCGTCTTCCACATTTTACGCTGGGTGAAGGCCAAGCCTGAAAAGTTCAAGACGTTGGACGATCTGGACGACGACGACGGTGGAATCGACTGGCGCGAGACTGATGCGAAGGACGTCGTAGTGGAGACCCGCGACGGATGGGCGGTTCTCATGGACAATGTCGCTGTGCATGAGGCAAAGGCGGCGGCGCAAGCGCTTGAGGATGCTCACATAAGATGCCGACTCGACATCCTCAGCGAAGATCGTTCCTATCACCGCTACGGAAACGGTGGACTTGGAACGCGCATGTGCGTGCTCGTCGCGCCGGAAGACTACGAGAAGGCGAAAAAGGTGGTGTTGTAGTGTTGCCGTAACCGCCCCTTGCGGGGGTTCGCAACCCATAGGGACGCGAACACGCCGAGCGAAGCGAGTGCCGAATGGCCAATAAGAAAGTCCAATGGTTTCTGCCGCAAAGAACGCAAAGGACGCAAGGAAATGGAGCAGAGGGAGTTCAAGTGTCGGATGTGCGGGGCGTGCTGCCGCATAAAGGACGGGATCGTGCGCGTCTCGGACGCGGAGATTGCGCGCATCGCGGCGTTTCTTGGAATGGATGAGGCCGAGTTCATCAAGCGTGAGACCGAAGTCGCGCCAGACAGGAAAAGCCTGATTCTCAAGAGCCGCCCGGACGGCGCATGCGCCTATTTGACGGACGACAATCTCTGCCGCATCAATCCCGTGAAACCCGAGAAGTGCCGAACGTTCCCGTTTGAATGGACCAATCCAGACTCCGCCGAAGTCTGCTCGGGACTGGCAGAACAGCGAGAAGGGGATTGACTTGGAGGCGCTATTTTTGGTAGAATATGCGCAGTCAATCAAGTAGGAGCTGATTATCTGTGGATATTTTGCAAAGAGAAAGGCTGTTGAAGTTTGGCGCAATACCGTTCACCACCGATGTGATTGCTGGCGAATTTGGCGACTATTCGGCAGTTCTTGCGAAAATTGCCGCGCTTGTTGATGAGGGCAGTCTTGTCCGCATCAAGCGCGGACTTTACTGTCTCTCCCCGAAAATCAGCGGACGTGACCTTGATTCGCGTGTTGTCGCGAACGCTCTGTATGGCCCGTCGTATGTATCATTTGAAACGGCGCTTTCGATGCATGGCCTCATTCCAGAGCGCGTGACTGCAACGATGTCTGCTTGTGTAAAGCGCGCAAAGCGGTTTGCGACGCCTATCGGAGAATTCTTGTATCGCACGGTACCTAGTGACTGGTTCTCGATAGGCGTTCGGACGGTGGATAACGGTGAAGGCGGCTTTCTCGTCGCGTCGCCGGAAAAGGCGCTTGGTGATCTGCTCTTGTCGAGATCCAACCTGAGAATCTCGTCGCCCGATTCGCTAAGGGCGTTTCTGGAGGACGACATGCGTTTTGATTTCGATGTATTTGGAAGTCCGGACAAGACAATCTTAAGGGAAATGGCGGCGTGTGGACACAAGCCGCTTTTGATGAAGGCATTGGAAAGGATGTTCTCATGACGCTCTACGATTCCATGGTTGAAAGCTATGCGCCGAAGTCTGCTGCCGAGCGGCTTGCCGTTCAGCAGGAGGTTATGCAGCTTATTGCGCTTGCGGGACTTGCGCGAGGCGGATTTTTCGAGAAGGCGGCGTTCTACGGCGGAACGTGCCTGCACCTCTTCTACGGAATGGAACGGTTTTCCGAGGACATGGACTTTTCCCTTCTTAAGCCAGACACTTCGTTCGATTTCGAATCGTACTTTCCGGCGATAAAGGAGGAGTTCGCCCTCGCGGGGAAGAAGGTGGAGATCCAGTTGAAGCACAAGGGGCGGCCGTCGTCCGTGGAGAGCGCGTTTCTCAAGGAATCGGCAGAAGTGTTCAAGATCGGCTTCACGACGCAAAAGCAGATCAAGGTCAAGATCGAGGTAGACATTGATCCGCCGCCGGGCTTTTCGACAGAGCAGAAGTTGCTGGTCAAGCCGGTGTCACGCTGGATTCGCGTTTATTCGATAGGCGATCTGTTTGCCGGGAAGGTCAGTGCAGCGCTCTTTCGCGCCTGGCGCACGCGTACAAAGGGGCGAGACTGGTACGATCTCGAGTGGTATGTGAGGAATGGCTATGCGTGCCATTTGGGACACCTTGTGGAGCGGTGCAAGGAGTCCGCTCCCGAAACCGACCTTTCTTCGCGCGAAGCACTCATCGCCGCGTTTAGGAAGCGCATTGCGACAATCGACTTCAAGGCGGCGAGCGACGATGTCCGTCCGTTCCTAAAGGATACTTCATGCCTCGACATCTGGAGTCAAGAGTATTTCAATTCGCTTGTCGATATGATCAAGGTGGAGTAGTCGGCGTTTTAATCCTGTTAATCCTGTAAATCCTGTCTAAAAAGAAATTTGAAAGGAATCGAATATGAACGATTTTGAAGAGTATTTTAAGGCTGGTGAGCCGGGACGGCGCGGTGGCGTAGGCCTCCTACGTTCGTGCGCATTGCTATCCTTCGCCTGCATTGGTGCAATGTGTCTTGCGCCGCTGCATTCCGTCGCCGCGACTGAAGCGAAGCCGACTGTCGCAGATTCTGAAGAGGCGGTTCGTGATTACGACTATGTGTTTCGCGGCGGGGCTGCGGAGCAGGGCGATTGGCTTTCGCCGGGCAACTGGGCTGTGCCTAACGGGAACGGCGGCTACGCTGCCATTGCCGCCGACAAGACTCCGCAATTTGTCGCCTCCGGGCAGAACCCAGACTGGGCACCGATGCTTCTGGACGGCTCCTTGATGACAGGCGTGGATGCAGATGGCGACGGGCTTAAGCATGTCACTGCGGCGAGTGAGCTTGAGGGGTATATATTCAGGCTCGGGGTCTATAACAACGTGTCGCTTGCGATTTCAAGTCTTGCAAAGCTTCAGAAGGATGGATGGATATACGTCGATGCCACGTCGAAGCTGACGATTGGCGGCTTTGGCTCGAAATACAAGGGCGACACGACCGTTCTGCATGTGGCGGCGCGTGAAGGTGTGACGTTTGCCTCGACAGTCGCGTTAGGCGACCTGCGGTTTGCATACTGTTTCGAGGGGGAGGGTTCGGTCGCGTACAAGGGCGCGGTGACAGGCGGTTCGCATACGCTCCGTGAAGTCGCGCTTTCGCTCTCTCCGGACGTCGCGGGCGGAGCAACATGCGTAAAGTCCAGGACGCTTGTCACCTACCACGAGTCCAGCTCCATTTCGTTCAGCGTCTCGTCTTCTGTCCGCGTGAACATCGCGGACGCGCTTGGCGGCACTGTCGCGGCGAACGTGAAGTCGAAAGGTTCGTCACTGTCAGCAATAGGCGACGTGTGGTTCTCGCAGGAACGCAATGCGTTCAAGGTGTATTACGTGGATTATGGCGAGGATGGCGTGGTCGTGCCGGCGACAGACCGCATGACGGCCATCCAGACGGAGAGCTCCTACTATCGCAACAACACGTTCTTCCAGCCGCTGATCGGTTTGCGCGTCGACTCGACGAAGGGCGGACAGGTGCTCAAGTCCGTCAAGGCGCGTGTAAGCGACGCCACTGCGATAGGAGCCATCACCGACGTCAAGCTCTATGCCACCAGTGTTCCCTACTTTGCGCCGGGACTCGCAACCGACTACTGGGACGGAATCTCGAAGACTATCCCGTCAGGGGGGTCGCGCACGATTTCGGTTTCCTTTTCCGCGTCCAAGGGGCCGAGCATAACCAAGAATACATATTTGTGGCTGGCGGTGTTGATCAACCCGAACGCCCCGGTGCGCGGCGAGATAGACGCGGAGATAACGGAAGTCGCGCTTGGCGACGCCACTTCAACAACCAAGCCGCAGATATGGGACCCCTCTCCGGCAGGCGTTGGCGAGATATACCCCTACGACTGGCACGTGACTCCGTATTGGCGGATGAACGACTGGACGCTCAATGCGTTGACGGCCCGCCACATGGCCTGTTATACCGACATCATCGCGTTCTACTGCGTAGTCAAAAACGACGGCACCATCGGGCACGGCAGGAACGGCGAGCAGTTCACCGACGAAAAACTTGCCGCGGCCGTGGCCCGCATGAAGGAGTTGCGCGGGAACCGCGATGTGCGGATTCTCGTCAGCATCGCGTGGTGCAAGGATGCCCTGCATTCGGTGACGGCCGATCCTGTTCTGCGTAGCCGCATGGCCGAGAACCTCGCGGCGTTCGTGGATCGCTTCGGATTCGACGGGGTCGACTTTGACTGGGAGTATCCTGAGTCCAAGGCCGACTGGGAGAACTGGTGCCTGGCTGTCGCAGAGCTCAAACCGCGCCTTTTCGCGCTCGGCGGGGGCAAGCAGGTTTCCATATCCGTGACCGGCTACAGGATGAATCAGGCGGCGAATTCGCTTGGCGCCGGGAATGCGCTCAAGGGGCTGTTCCAGCAGTGCAACTTTGTCTGCACGATGAGCTACGATTCAAACAGCAGCGACGGCCATGCTCCGCAGTGGCTCATGCAGAATGACGTGCAGAAGTGCCAGGATTTCGGCGGACTCAAGAACTGCAAGATTGCGGCGGGCCAGGCTTTCTATACGAACTACTATCCTGACGCGCCGAACACGCAATACGGCTTCAACTGGGTGGTGAACAACTATCCGCAGTACGTGGATTCCACCGACGTGTTCCAGGCGGACGACGGCAGGACGGTTACGTACAACTCGCTCAAGACCATACGCAAGAAGGTGGCGTGGTGCCGTGAAAGGGGAGTGGGCGTTATGATATGGGCGAACGAAACGGACGTTGCGATTGCGCATCCCAAGTCGGCCACGCGGGCCTTGTCCTCGCAGATCGGACCAATGACGCGGGGGCGAGAAGTCGCCGTCGCCGGACCTGAAGACTGGGTCGAAGCGGCGGCGACAGACGGCACGATAGAGCTGCTTGCCGACATTTCGCTCGATGCTGAGACGTTGCGCCCCGGCGAGATATGCGGAACGCTCAACGGCAACGGCCATACGATAGTGCTTGTTGGCGGCAACGAGCCGTTATGCGGAAGGGTGACCGGCACGATAAGCAACCTTACGGTGGTGGCGGTGGATGGTTTCACCGGCACGGCGCTTCTGGCGGACGATGCGGAGGGCGCGACACTTGTTGACGTCGTCCAGAGCGACATGCGCGAAACGAGCGCTGTCGCAACGGTGGTGCGGGCTCATCCGCGACTCACCCGCGGACTCGCGCGCGAATCGCTCATCGGTCTTCGGTTCGACAACAACTGGGGCGGGGCCTACAGTGCGTTCGAGGTTAAGTTCCGGCTGGTCAACTGCACCAAGGCGGACATTTCCGACATTCGGCTTTGGCGGCAGCCGTTCGATCCCGTGCCGTATGCGTTCTACGAAGCCCAGGCCAAGCAACTTGCGCAGGCCGTCGTGGATGCGGACGCCGGGGCTACGGAGTTTACCGCCTCGTTCGCTCCCGGTACAACTCAGATCTATCCCTGTGTCGGTACGCGCCCTGAGAGCGACTATCTGTGGGTCACTGCGACGATAAACCCTGGCATCTTGCCGGACGCCGAGATATGGGTCTCGATCCCGACGGCTGAGATTACGCTGGGGAATAGCCGCTACGTGGTTGTCAACGGCGCAGAGACCGCGCCGCATCGGATTCTTCCGTTCGTCTACCAGGTGGGGGCGTACATGCGGCAGAACTTGATGTCGGCTGTTTCCGCGAGCAAGTTGGAGGATGCGAGCGCCGAACGCATTGCGGGGCTTACCGACATAATCTTGATCGACGACGTGCGCGTAAAGTATGACTCTGGGCGGGATTTGTTCACGACAACCTGGGATGGTCGCGGGCGCGACAACACGGCGCAGGCGGCGCGCGTTCGGACACTGCGCAACCTATACAATCCCAAGTGCATGGTTCGCGCCTGTCTTACCAAGGGCGACAACGTAATCACAGTGGACGGCGTGACGGGCTATCCCATCGCCTGCGCGGCCGCGTCGGCCGCTCGGCGGAAACAGCTGGTGGAGTCGATTTTCTCGCTGCTCGAGGAAAATAGCTTGGACGGGCTCGATATCGACTGGGAATATCCCGGCGACCACGTTGACGGGACTGGGCAAGTGGATCGCGACTGGAACAGCTACGGGCTTTTGCTGCGCGACCTGGCTGCGGCGTTTTTCGACCGTGGGTATGTGCTCTCCTTCTGCTCCAACCTTGGCTACAGGATGGCTCCCAATGCCAGATGGGGTGCGTTCCATGCGGCTGACTTCATCAATTCGATGGCTTATGGCAGTTCGCCGCTCAACGCATCGCCGCAGGTGATGAAGACGGGAATCTCCGTATGCACGTCGCGCGGCGTTCCGAAGCGACGCATAGTGGTGGGTCAGGCCATGTACGCCTATGAGAACCAGAATCCGGGCTGGTCCAGTGTGGCGGGGTGGCTGGAGGCGGCGTATCCTGGCGACGTTTCGCGGCGCTGGGATGCGGATTTGGTGATGCGTAACGGCACCACCAAGGAGACGTTCGAGGGTCCGTCGAGCTACCACGCCAAGTGCAACTGGTGCCGCGCAAACGACTACGGCGGCGTGATGAGCTGGGGCTACTACACCGACGTGGCGTGGAACGATCCGGACCTGATGTCACTTGCCCGCCATCAGGCGAACGCCATCTGGCCGGAAACGGCATGGTCGCCGCCCGATCCACCTCAGGACGCGGAGGGCACGTATCTGCTCGACAGTGAAGACGATTTCCGCTGGTTGCGTACGCACGGCGACGTGTCGGCAAGACTGACGACCGACATCACGCTCGCGCACGACCCGCTGCCCATTGAGGAGTTTTCCGGCACGCTCGACGGCGACGGTCACGCGCTGATCGTGCCGGCAGACGTGTGGCTGACGTTCGACGATATGCCGGCGCTTATCCGCGTTTTGACGGGTACGGTGAAGGATCTCCGCATCGACTTCGCAGGGCGCGCGGTCAACCGGGCGTCGCGCTGGAATGACAGGACGGCCGAGACTTCGGAGAACACGCTTTCGTCTGACGATCACCACACTGCGGTCTTGGCCGCCATCGTGCGCAATGGGGCGATGGTGGATGGCGTTGAGCTGATTTTGCGCGAGGGTTCGGAAGTGCAGGGGCCGACCTATGTGGGGGGACTTTTTGGCAGTGTGTTCTGTGCGGCTGGTTATCATGTCGAGGTCCGCAACTGCCGCGTACAGGTGGGCGGCACCATTCGTGCGCTCGCCCGCAACACGGCCGAGGGCGACATTTATCCAGCCAATGTCACCGTGGGTGGGCTGGCGGGGTGGATAAGCTGTCCGGGATCGGGCCTGGTCGCGATTTCCAACAACGTAGTGGTGCTCGAGACTACGGGACGCATCGCCACCGAGACCGGCGCCACCACGTCGGCGGGAGGCATGGTGGGCCATGTCAACAACGCCAATCCGGTTTTACGGGACAACTTGACTTACGTGGCGGCCGGAGCGACAGTGGCGAACAACCATGTTTCGGCGACGGACAGCCTGAAGCGCTCCTACGGGGCGGCTTCGTGGAACAGTCCCTCGGGCGCCAATCTTTCGCCGGGTGCGGTGGTGCTGGCGAAGGGGGCCGCAAAGTTGTCGGCGGGCGTGGGCGGCATCAGCGAAAAGGGCGTGGCGGCCTATGTCTTGACGGACGAGCCACAGGACGAGGATACGCACTTGCAAATCGCGGCGTTCGAGCTTGCGGCCGGAGGGACGGTTTCGCTCGTCGTGGAGAATGCAGGCGACGACGACGTAGGAATATCTACGGCTGCGCGTCCGGTCGTGCAGTATCTTTCGCTGGATGGCGGCGAGGCGTCGGTGTTGGAGACTGTGCGCCCGGATGCCATGTTGCTCGAGAACGGGGCGATGTCGTTCGCCATGCCCGCCCCATCCGTCAACCATAATCCTACGTTGTTCAGGGTGTTTCTTACGCCATAAGCGCACGGGCCGTCGCGGGAGGTTTCTAGACAGGATTTACAAGATTTACAGGATTGAGAAAGAAGTAGGAGTATGAATAGAAAGAAGATTGTTAAGTTTGCGGCTTGGGGAATTGTGGCCGCACTTGTCGCGTGGGGCGTGTCGGCGATTGCCGTCTATTGGGTGTCGGCTGGGCGCGTGTTCGACAAGGCATCTGATGTTCCGCACTGCCGCGCCGCCGTTGTGTTGGGTTGTCGCAAGTCCCTGCCGAATGGACTCTTGAACCTTTATTTCACGCGGCGCATCGCCGCTGCCGCCGATCTTTACAAGGCGGGCAAGGTGGATTGCCTCATTGTCAGCGGCGACAACCATATCAAGGAGTATGACGAGGCGTCGGACATGAAGGAATCTCTTGCCGAGGCGGGCGTTCCTGCGGATCGCGTCGTCTGCGACTATGCGGGATTTCGCACGCTTGATTCTGTAGTGCGGGCGAAGAAGGTGTTTGGGCTTGATTCGTTCATTGTCGTTTCGCAGAAGGATCATGTTCGCCGCGCGGTCTTCACGGCGCGTGGCTTCGGCTGCAACGCATACGGCTATGCCGCGCCAGATGTCAACGGACGCTATTCAATCAAGACTACAATTAGGGAGCAACTTGCCAAGATCGCGGCGGTTCTCGATGTGATTCTTCGCCGTGGTCCTAAGTTCCTCGGCCCCCGAGAACTTCTGCCGGATGGTTCTCAGGGGAATGTTTTTAGACAGGATTAACAGGATTGACAGGATTGTGGGGATGAATGGATGTCTTAATCTTGTAAATCCTGTAAATCCTGTCTAAACAAAACCGATAGGGGCAAATTCCATAAATACACGAATGGCATATGCGTGGGGGGCGTGGAAGAGAATCGGTCGTAAAGATGGCGGATTTTGGGCAAAATCGGTCGGCATGGCGACCGATTTTGTGGTATAATATGTGACGGACCGACCGATTAGAGTAAAAGTATGACGAATCTTGATAAGGTGATTGAGTATTTGCACTATCATCCGGGCGCAAGTCGCCGCGAATTGATGGAGGCACTGGTTCTGGGAATCAAGGACACCCAGATGAAAGTGCTTTTGGGTGATGGTATAGCCAACGGCGACATCCGCGTTGAGGGCAAGGCGCGGGCGACACGCTATTTCATAACGCCCAAGGCGCAGCTCTTGAGGACGATTGATCTTGGATCGTATTATGCTGTCGAGACCGACAAGCGTGAGATGCAGACCTCGTATAATTTCGAGTTGATCCGTGACGTGTTGCCGAAGGTGGAGATATTCACGAAGGACGAGTGCAAGTTCCTTGTCGACCGGGAGAATGCATTTTTGGCGCGCATGAAGGACTATCCGAAAGAACTCTATGCGAAGGAGATGGAACGGCTTGGTATCGACCTCAGCTGGAAGTCGTCGGAGATCGAGGGCAACACCTATACGCTGTTGGAAACGGTTAATCTCCTGAAGGACAAGATCGAAGCCGAGGGCAAGAAACGCGAAGAGGCGATAATGCTCTTGAACCACAAGGCGGCGCTTAAGGCCATTGTCGAGCATAGTGCGTATTTCAGAGATCTTTCGCTTGCGCGGATGGAGGACGTGCATTCGGTGCTGATCGAGGAACTTGGCGTCGAACGCAACCTGCGCCACATAAGGGTTGGCATTTCGGGGACGAGGTATCGTCCGCTTGAAGTTGAGTCTCAGATACGCGAGGCAGTGGAGGACATGTGTGCCCTCGTGAACGGCAAGAGCGACCCTTACGAAAAGGCGCTCTTGACGCTGTTGCTTATCGCCTACATTCAGCCGTTCACGGACGGCAACAAGCGTACGAGCCGTCTGATGGCGAATGCGGTGTTGATTTCGCGTTCGCTTTGCCCTCTGTCATTCCGCACGGTAGAGGCAAATGACTATCGGGCGGCATTGCTCCTGTTCTACGAGCAGAACAATCTCTCGGCGTTCAAGAAGATGTTCCTTGAGCAGGTTGAGTTCGCGATGAAGGAATACTTCTGAACATGGAGGAATTTGATATGCCTGTTGATTGCGGATGGCTTGAGTCGTTTACGAAGCTCGTCGATGTAGTGTGCGGGTGGGTATGGGGATTGCCCCTCGTCGGTGCGATTCTTGTCACTGGGCTTGTCCTTACGCTGTGCCTGCGCTTCACTCATATCTTCAACTTGAAGCGTGCCTTCGTCTACATGTTCCACACCGAGGAGGGCGACGAAGTGTCGGGCGAGGTGAGTTCTTTCGCCGCGCTTTGCACTGCGCTTTCCGCGACGATCGGCACCGGCAACATCGTTGGCGTCGCGACGGCCATTGGCACAGGCGGCCCCGGCGCGCTCTTCTGGATGGAAGTCGCGGCGTTCCTCGGCATGGCGACGAAGTATGCCGAAGGACTGCTTGCTGTGAAATACCGCGAGGTGACGCCTGACGGTCGCGTGCTTGGCGGCCCGTTCTACTATATTGAAAAGGGCCTTGGGCATCGGTGGAAGCCGCTTGCCGTGGCGTTCGCAGTCTTTGGCGTGCTTGCAGGCGTCATGGGTATCGGCACCATCACGCAGATCCACGGCATAACGTCTGCCGTGCAGCGGTTCTTAGACCCGCAGTTCAACCCCGCGGACATGGCGACTGGCATCGGGCTTTTCGGCACGACTTATTCCGTGCCGGTGGTGGTTGCAGGCATCGTGGTGACGCTCTGCGTGGGGCTCGTCGTCATCGGCGGCATCAAACGCATCGCCAAGGTGTCGTCCGTCGTCGTGCCTTTCATGGCGATTTTCTACATAGCCGTCATCGTGCTTTTGCTTCTCGGCAATCTCACGAAGGTGACGGCGGCGATCCAGACGATCGTGCTTGCCGCCTTTAATCCGGAGGCAGTCACTGGCGGCGTCGTGGGAACAGTGTTTATCGCGATTCAGAAGGGTGTCGCGCGAGGTATCTTCTCGAATGAGGCGGGCCTTGGCTCCGCGCCGATTGCCGCCGCCGCCGCGAGGACGAACGAACCGGCGCGACAGGGACTCGTATGCATGACCGGTACCTTCATCGACACAATCGTCATCTGCACGATGACTGGTCTTGCGATCGTTGTGACAGGCGCATGGGAGCCGTCGCTCGGGCTCGAGGGCGTCGACATCACGATAGAGGCGTTCAACCGCGGACTTGCCTTCATCGGCCCCCATTCAGGCATAATCTCGTCATTCTTCCTAATGACTGCGCTTACCTTCTTCGCGTTCACCACGATCCTCGGCTGGAACTACTATTCCGAGAAGTGCTTGGAGTATCTCGTCGGCACGGAGCGGCAGTGGTGCGTAAAGGCGTTCCGCGTCTTATATGTCGCTGTCGTATTTGTTGGACCATATCTAACCGTGTCGGTGGTGTGGGGCATGGCGGACGTGTTCAATGGCCTGATGGCTTTCCCGAACCTCATAGCTCTCTTGCTCCTCTCGCCTGTCGTCGCTCGCACGACGGCGGACTTCTTCCGCCGCACGAGACAAGAAAGTTTTAGACAGGATTAACAAGATTGACGGGATTATGAGAATTCGAGTTGAGAGTTGGAGTTCGAGAAAGGAAGTCGGAATAATTCCACCCTCCAACTCCAACTATTTTCTCCAACTATCTCTCTTAATCTTGTAAATCCTGTTAATCCTGTCTAAAACAAAATTTGAAAGAGCCGAGTATGGAATACATCTGGAAATACAAGACACCGGAAGGGTTTGACGATCTCGTGATGAGCGGGGACGGCGAGGCGCTGACAGGGCTCTGGTTCGCGGGCTCGCGTGACGCCGTGCGGCGCGGGGCAGCCGTCGAATTGCGCGAGACGCCGGTATTCCGCGAAACCTGCCGCTGGCTTGACGAGTATTTCGCCGGGCGCGACCCCGGCTTTACGCCCAACTATCGCATAGAAGACCTGACCGAGTTTCGCGCGGAAGTGATCGACGAACTCAAGCGGATTCCCTTTGGCGCCACGGTGTCGTATGGTGACATAGCGAAGGCAATCTCAAAAAAGCACGGCGGAGCAAAGGTCTCGGCGCGCGCGGTCGGCGGTGCGGTTGGGTGGAACCCGATTGGAATAATAATTCCGTGCCACCGCGTAATCGGCGCGGACAATGGCCTTACTGGCTACGGCGGCGGTCTTGGCAACAAGATATCGCTTCTTGCCCACGAAGGATCGGATCTTTTCGATGTTCGTCTTTCTGCTCCGAAGGACAGGAAGGACGAAATCGACGGAGTGTTCGTTCGGCGGTGTATTCAAGCCGTGAACAGGGCCGCTGCGCTGCATGGCCTTGGACGGGCGCGATGCGAAGAGAACGATGGCACGACGATATTGCTTGACGCACTTACTGATGGATGGGGTGAGTTTGCCGCGCCTTTTATCTTCGACGAGTGCAGCGACGACGACGCAAAGTTGCTGCTTGAGAGTTTTATTGATTTTCGATCTCTTTACCAATACGATCTCGCGGTTCAGCTTTCGCGTCTGCTGGCAAGACGAGGCGCGCTCGTCAGGGCGCGGATGGGACGCATTCTTGCAAAGACCGACTGGAGTTCGTATGGCTCTAACGGACTTTTGCTCTCGTATCTCGCGTCGAGGAAGGGGAGTGACCCGCTCATTTGCCGACTTTTGGACATAGTGGGCGAAGACAACCGCGACGGACTCTTCATTGCCTGCTGGTATTCGTCGGGGAAGAAGGTTCAGAAGTGTCTCAAGCGAAAGTTTGAGAGCTGGATCGAAAGCGACGACTCGTGGGGTGGCAGCACTGGCGAGGGGTGGTGGCTCGGCGCATTCCTTTCGAAATGGACGAAGGAGCAGACATTTTCTTACGAAGAACTCCAATTGCTTACACAGTGGTATCTTGAACACCAAATGCCTACACCATAGTCTGCACAGGTTGTAGTGAACAAACAAGTAGCGAAAGTGTAAATTTGGGTAAATCTGGGGAGAGACCCTAAATTTGCTTGCAAAACAATGCGATTTTTCGTGCGTAATTGAAACTTATCTAGAAATGAGAATTCAATGCGGAATTCTTATCCTAGATGGGACTTTTCTTGCCAAGAATTTCCGCATAGAATTCTCAAAATAAATTTGTAACAACTTCTCCATTGCATTGACGCAGAAAAGTTGTTACAATACTGTCGATATGGGCAGAAAAGTTGTTACAATCGGTGGTAAGCCGTTTCATTCCAAGCTTGCGCCATACGAAAGCGAAGTGAAAGAGCTTAAGGCTTCCAGTGCAAGCGTTAGGGCGATTGCGGCTGAGATGTTTGCGCGGCATGGCATCCAAGTGTCGCACAATGCCGTCGCGTCGTTTTTGCGGACGCATGGTACCAAGCGTCGCAACTTTCTTGACGGAATCGGCGAGGCGAGGCGAACGGAACTGCTAAAGGCGATTAGGGCGCTTTGGACGCACGACTCTACGGCGATCGAGGGCAATACACTCTCGCTCGGCGATACGATGGCGGTGCTGGAGTATGGCTTGACGGTGAAGGGGAAGCCGCTCAAGGACCATCAGGATATTGTCGCCCACGCGAACGGCGTTGATTTTGTGCGTTCGCTTCTTGACAAGGGGCGTATTGCCGAAGCGGATGTCTTGGAGTTGCATCGCATCGTCGTGCCGAATGAAACGCGAGACATATACAAGCCCATTGGAGCGTGGAAGCGCGAGGACAATGGCACTTATGGCGCCGAGGGTGGCAGAAGCGTCTACATGCCCTACGCCTCTGCCGATGAAACGCCGAAACTGATGCGCGGCTGGATAAAGGCGTTCAACTTGTTGTTTGACGGCATCAAGGGCGCAGACGCTGCGCTTGAGGCGTATTTGTTCGCCCATGTCTCGTTTGTGCGAATCCATCCGTTCTTTGACGGCAACGGCAGGCTTGCGCGGCTTCTTGCAAATCTGCCGGTTCTCTACGCGGGCTTCCCGCCGATTGTAGTTCCGTCCGAGGCGCGGCTTGAGTACATCCGCGAACTTTGGGATTACCAGCGCGCGGTGGGCGTAATCAGTCTCGCAAGAAAAGAGCTGCTGCCCGAACCGACACGACTCGACAATCTGCGCCGCCTCATTCGCAATTGGTGGCAGACAACTCTCGACCTCGTTGCCGAGGCAAAGGGGAGTTCAAAATGAGTGACGTGATTTCATTCGTGACTTCATTGTTGTTTATTGCATGTCTGCTTTACGTGCCGATATGCGCGATCGCGGTGTTGGCGCGTAGTCTTGCCACGCCAGAAGACGGCAAAATGACGAGAGAGAATTCGACATTGACTTGGGTTTTGTGCGTATGGTAAAATGCCTTTCGTCATAGAGGATATAACATATTGTGAATACAAGAAGACAGTTCGTTGCCGGGGCGGCATGTGCCGCGATGGCTTTGCACAGTCGAATTCTGAAAGGAGAATCCGCCATGAAAGAAATTACTCTTGCACCTCTTCCCTACGCCGACGACGCGCTTGCACCGACGGTTTCCGCAAAGACGATCTCGTTCCACTACGGCAAGCACCACGCTGGCTACGTGAAGACGCTGAACGGCCTTATTGCAGGAACAAAATACGAGGGACTTTCCCTCGGGGAGATCGTCGCCGCATCTCGCGACGCGGGCGATACGGCAATCTTCAACAACGCGGCGCAGATCTGGAACCACGACTTCTACTGGCGGCCGCTCGCACCAGCCGGCAAGGGCGGCGAGCCGTCTGCGGAACTTCTCGCGGCGATTAGCACGTCCTTCGGCTCGCTCGACGCTTGCAAGACGGAGCTTGCCGACGCGGCGGTTAAGCGCTTCGGAAGTGGCTGGGCGTGGCTTCTCGTAAAGGACGGCAAGCTCGTCATCGAGTCGACGTCCAACGCCGAAACGCCGTGTGGCAAGCCCGGCGTCAAGCCGCTCCTCGTGATCGACGTTTGGGAACATGCCTACTACCTTGACTGGCAGAACCAGCGCGCCGCATACGTCAAGGCGGTTGTCGATGGACACCTCAACTGGTCGTTCGCGTCGACTGGTTTGTAATACGTTTATCCCGTGGCGGGTTCATCTGTTCCAGCCGCGGCGCTTCCCGCCTGTGCGTTTTTTCCACATCTGAGGCGAAAAATATGATAAAATACCACCTAATTGTTTTTACTAATAGGAGATAGATCGTATAATGAAGACGAGCACGAAGAACGAGTACAAGTGCCAAGTTGAGCTTAAGGTCGAGCTAAACGCCGAGGAAATGAAGGGAATCGTGAAGGACGTCGAAAAGGCGTTCGTCCGCGAAGCACGGATCCCAGGCTTCCGCCCCGGCAAGGTTCCGATTGAAATCATCCGCAGACAGTTTGCCGACGGCCTCAAGCAGGAGACCGAACACACGATGATCCGCAAGCACTACGCGGACGCGGTAAAGGCCGAGAAGCTCGACGAGATTACGCTTGCCGACGTGAAGGACATCTCGTTCTCTACCGACGGCGGCACGTTCACGGCCGTTGTCGAAATCAAGCCGAAGTTCAAGGTTCCGACCTACAAGGGTCTCAAAATCGCCGACAAGGACACTGCGGTTTCCGACGAGGCCGTCAAGGAGCAGCTCGAGCGCCTGCGCGCCGCGTACGCGAAGTACGAGGACGCCAAGGAGGGAGATACCGTTGCCGATGGCGATTTCGTGCAGATCGACTACACCGGCACCGTTGACAAGAAGCCGATCCTCGAGATCGCGCCCGAGGCCAAGGTCGTCGCGTCCGGCACGGGCTTCTGGACTCAGGTCGAGGAAGGGCGCTTCCTCCCCGAGATCCTCGACGCCGTGAAGGGCATGAAGGTCGGCGAGACGAAGGAAGACGTCAAGGCGAAGTTCGCGAAGGAAGGCGCCCCCGAAGGGCTCGGCGGCAAGAAGGCCGTCTACACGGTGACGCTCAAGGCGTTCCGCCGCCGCGTTCTCCCCAATGACGCCGAATTTGCCGAGAAGGCGAAGGCCGAGTCTGTCGAGAAGCTTTCCGCCACGATTCGCGAGTCGCTCGAGAAGCAGGCCGTCGAGGCCGAGGCGATGCGCCGCGAGAACGAGGCCGTCGAGTTGCTTCTCAAGAAGGCCGATTTCGACGTTCCGCAGAGCCAGGTCCGCCGCGCAATGGACGGCTACCTCCAGGAGCTCGCGCAGCGTGCGCAGTATTCCGGGCTCGACGCTTCCTACTTCGAAAAGAACCGCGACAAGATCCTCAAGGACGCCGAAGAGGCCGCCACGAAGCAGGTCCGGCTCTGGTACGTCCTCGAAGCGATCGCCAAGGCCGAGAACATCGAGGCCAAGGACGAGGAGCGTGGCAAGAAGGTCATCGACTTCGTCCTCGCGAACGTGAAGAAGTAGCATTGGTGCAACCTTTCAACCTTTCAAATTTTCAACCTTTCAACTTTTCAACTTTTCAACTTTAAATGAAGTCATACATGATACCGTATGTCGTCGAGCAGACCGGCAAGGGCGAGCGTACGTACGACATCTACTCGCGCCTCCTCCTCGACAGGATCGTCTTCATCTCGGGCGAGGTGAACGACGAGATGGCGAACGCCGTCTGCGCCCAGCTTCTCTTCCTGCAGTCGCAGGACCCGAAGAAGGACATCAACGTCTACATCAACTCGCCGGGCGGCAGCGTCACGGCGGGGCTCGCGATCTACGACACGATGCAGTTCGTCAAGTGCCCGGTCGCGACATACTGCATCGGCCAGGCCGCTTCCATGGGCGCGGTGTTGCTGACTGCGGGCGCGAAGGGCAAGCGCCATGCGCTCCCTAATTCGCGCATCATGATCCATCAGCCGTGGGGCGGCGCCGAGGGCAAGGCCTCCGACATCGAGATCACGGCGAAGGAAATCCTTCGGCTCAAGGAAATCTTGAACGGCATTCTCGCGAAGCACTCCGGCAAGAAGTTGGCTGACGTCGTTAAGGACACGGATCGCGACCACTTCATGTCGGCCGCCGAGGCCGTTGAATGGGGTCTTGTCGACAAGGTCGTGGAATGAAAGAACTGACCTGTTCGTTTTGCGGAAGAAGCTCGAAAGAGGTCGGGATGATCCCTGGCCCCGACGCGAACATCTGCGTCGACTGCGTTCGCCACGCCAACGAGATGGTGACGCGCCACGAGAAGAAGGCAAAGGACGTTCCGCCTCTTCCGCCTACGCCGACCCCGAAAGAAATAAAGGCGTTTCTCGACCAGTATGTCATCGGGCACGACGAAGTGAAGAAGGTGCTCGCCGTTGCCGTTCACAATCACTATCGCCGCCTTGAGGCCGCGGAGAAGGGTAATGGAATGGACGGGGGTTCGGGCACCCCCGCACCCCAGCCCGCGGAAAAGTTTACTGATGTTGAAATCGAGAAGTCCAACATCCTCCTTATCGGGCCGACTGGAACAGGCAAGACACTTCTTGCGCGGACGCTCGCGAAGATGCTTGGTGTTCCGTTCGCCATCGGTGACGCGACGGTGCTCACGCAGGCGGGCTATGTTGGTGAAGATGTCGAGAACCTCGTCCGCTACCTTCTCCAGAATGCCGACGGCAATGTCGAGCTCGCAAAGCGCGGCATAATCTACGTTGACGAAATAGACAAGATTGCGTCAAAGACAGACAACGTGTCAATCACGCGCGACGTCTCTGGCGAAGGCGTTCAGCAGGCGCTTCTCAAGATCCTCGAGGGCACGATTTGCCGCATTCCGCCGAAGGGCGGCCGCAAGCACCCCGACCAGGAGTATATCGAGGTCGACACTTCTAACATCCTCTTCATCTGCGGCGGAGCTTTCGTCGGTCTCGACAAGATAGTCGGCGAGCGCACCGGCAAGCGCGCCATTGGTTTTGGCGCGGCGGAGCAGAAGACGGGGAACGGGGAACGAGGAACGGGGAACGGCGATGTCCGTCCCGAGGATCTCGTAAAGTTCGGGTTAATCCCCGAGTTCACGGGCCGTCTCCCCGTCATCACCACAATGAAGGAGCTTTCCGAGGACGATCTCGTTCGCGTCTTGACTGAGCCAAAGAACTCGCTCGTCAAGCAGTACCAAAAACTCCTCTCAATGGATGGCGTCTCGCTCTCGTTCGAGCCCGACGCCCTCAAGTCGCTCGCGAAGACTGCGCTTGAGCGCAAGACAGGTGCGCGCGGTCTCCGCGCCGAGATGGAGCGACTCATGACCGACGTAATGTATGAGGCGCCGGGCAACGCAAAGATGAAGAAGGTCGTAGTGACGAAGAAAATGGTCGAGGAGAGGAGCTAGCCGCGAAGGCACCAAGCACCAGGCACCATGTTACTTGAGATACTAAAAGCAAAATTGCACAGGATACGCGTAACCGAGGCGTGCCTCGATTACGAGGGCTCGCTTACGCTTGATCCCGACGACATGGAAGCGGTCGGGCTCGTCCCCTACGAGAAGATTCTTGTCGCCGACGTCGAGAACGGAAACCGCTTCGAGACCTACGCCATAGCCGGAAAGCGCGGCAGCCACGTCTGCTGTCTCAACGGCGCGGCGGCGCACAAGGGCAAGATAGGCGACCGGCTCATCGTAATGTGCTTCGCCCAGATGACGCCAGAGGAGGCTAAGGGTTGGTCGCCTCTCGTAAAGCATTTCAGGAGTTAGTGGCTCGTGCCATGGAAATACTGAACCTTCGGACACAGATATGAAACACGGAAAGACACTCTTTTTGCTGGCATTCATCTTTGCGACTGCGGCCGCGTTCGCGGGTGAGGCGCTTCCCTCGTCCGCTGCCGACTGGCCGGCAAAGCTCGGTATGACGCCGAAGATGCTCTTCCTCGTTCTGCAGATCGGCATAATCATCTTCGCCGCGAAGATCGGCGGGTCGATCGCGACTGTGCTTAAACTCCCGAGCGTCCTTGGCGAACTTGGCGCCGGCATACTGATTGGCCCGTGGGCGCTCGGCGGCTTCCCGATCCCCGGCTTCGACGGCATGTTCCAGTACGGCATCTTCTATGGCAAGGCCCTGCGCGTCCAGGCCGCCGCAGGCGGGAATCCCTTCGCCGCGACGCCCGAACTCTACGGTATCTGCACCATCGCGTCTGTCGTCTTGCTCTTTCTCTCAGGGCTTGAGACGAACCTCAAGATGTTCCTCAAGTACGCTTTCGCCGGCTCTCTCGTTGGCGTCGGCGGCGTGGTGCTCTCGTTCCTCCTCGGCGACCTCTGCGCCGTCTACGCGACGACGTATCTCCCCGACCTCCTCGGCGGCATCGAGTGCCTCGCGGAGCTCGGCGAGCTCGTGAAGGAGGGCAAGGTTGTTCAGGCGGCGCTCTCGCCGGCGGCGATGTTCATGGGCATCATGTCCACCGCGACTTCGGTCGGTATCACCGCGCGCATACTCTCCGAAAAGAAGAAGATGGACTCCGAGGAGGGCGTAACGATCATGGCGGGCGCTGTGATCGATGATGTCCTCGGCATTATCGTCCTCGCGATCGGCATGGGCATCATCGGTTCCCAGCGCGCGGCGGCGGCGGCCGGCGAGGCGGCGCAGGGCATCGACTGGGGTGCCATCGGCGCGACGGCATTGAAGGCGTTTGGCGTATGGCTCGTCGGCACAATCGTCGGCGTGGTGTTCGCGAAGAAGATTTCCTGGCTCCTAAAACTTTTCAAGGCGCACGCCGCGATAGCGACGCTTGCGTTCGGCCTTGCGCTCGTCATCGCGGGCATGTTCGAGGCGCTGGGGCTCACCCTCATCATCGGCGCATACGTGATGGGTCTCGCGCTATCGCGTACCGACATCAAGCACCTCGTCCAGGATAACCTCGCGAACCTCTACACGTTCCTCGTGCCGATCTTCTTCTGCGTGATGGGCATGATGGTCGACGTTACGGCGCTTTGGTCGAAGCCCGTCCTCATCTTCGGCGGCATCTACACCGCGCTCGCCGTCCTCGCGAAGATCGTTGGCTGCGCGATTCCGTCGCTTTTCTGCGGCTTTAACGTCCTCGGCTCCTTGCGCGTCGGCGCGGGCATGATCCCGCGTGGCGAAGTCGCGCTCATCATTGCTGGTATCGGCCTTTCGAACGGCTATCTCACCCAGGAGGTGTTTGGCATTGGCATTCTGATGACCCTCGTCACGACGGTCGTTGCGCCGCCTGCGCTCGTCGGGCTCTTCCACCCGAAGGCGAAGGGCGTGCGCCATCCGAAGCCAGACGCCGACGGCGGGCGCGAAGTAGTCTTCGAGCTCGAGACGCGCGAAGTCGCCGAACTCGTCGTCAATCGTCTCGTCGAGGAGTTCCGCAAGGAGGGCTTCTTCGTCACGCTCCTCTCGCAGACCGACCACATCTGGGAGATCGCGATGGACGACATCGACATGTCTGTTCGCCGCATCGGCAAGAAGATTCGCTTCACCTGCACGAAGGCCGAGGAGACGATGGTAATGACGGCGTGGATGGAGGTCGCTTCTCAGATGAACGACCTCGCCCGCGCGATCGCGAAGCCCATCCGCAAGGAAGACCTTGGCAAGATGATCGCTAAAAGCGAGCCAGCGAAGCGCGGCCACGAGGGCGTCGGGCGCTATTTGCAGGGCTTCGTCATGCTGCCGAAGTTCCGTGCGTCGTCCAAGAAGGAGGCGATCGAGAAGATGGTCGCCGAAATCGCGGCGGCTTGCCCGAACCATGTCAAGAACGCAGCCGAGGCGGTCAATGCCGTGCTTAAGCGCGAGGAGTCGATGCCGACGGGTCTTGACCACGGCATCGCGGTTCCCCATGGCCGCTGCCCGAGCGTCCACGGCATCGCGGGCGCCGTCGCTATCGTCGACAACGAAGGAACCGCGAATGGCTGCATACCCGATTACGAGACGATTGACAACTCGCCGTTGAGGATTATCGTTCTTACGGTTGCGAACGACGAGGCGCAGACGCCGTATCTCAAGCTTATGAGCTTCATCTCCCGTGCGCTTCGTGCCGACAATGGCTATGAGCGGCTCGCCGCGTGCAAGACGCCTGACGAGATGCGTCGCTTCTTTAGAAACGCAAAGTGAGTCTCGGGGATACGATTGCGGCGGTTGCGACAGCCCCCGGGCGCGGGGGCGTCGCGGTAATCAGGGTAAGCGGCCCCGAGGCGTTTCAAGTCGCCGAGCATCTTACTGGTCACATCCCTACACCTCGTAGGGTCAGTTTAGAGTCTATTAAAACCCCTGGCTCGACCCTAATCGACACTGCAGTTGTCCTCGGCTTCAAGGGACCGCATTCCTATACCGGCGAGGATGTCGTAGAGTTCCAGTGCCACGGCGGTTCTGTCACTCCTCGCCGCGTCCTCGAGGCTTGCCTCGCCTCTGGCGCTCGGCTTGCGCATCGCGGCGAATTCACCGAGCGCGCGTTCCTTAACGGACGACTCTCCTACGAGGAAGCGGAATCGGTCCTCGATCTTGTTGACGCAAAGACAGAGCGCGGCGCAGACGCCGCGCTTCGCGGGTTGACAGGTGAGAGTCGCCGCGAGACGCAAGGCATCTACAAGGCGCTCGTCGACCTCTCGTCGACTATCGAACACGCGCTTGACGTGAGCGAAGAGGAACTTCCAGACGGCTTCTGCGCCAACATCGCCTCGTCTGTCGACGCGATTGCCGCTCGCCTCGATGACGCAATCCGCCGCGCGAAAGAGGGAAAGATACTGCGCGAGGGTGCGCTTGTCGTGATCGCAGGGCCGCCTAACGCCGGCAAGAGCTCGCTTCTAAACGCGCTTCTCGGCGAGAGCCGCGCAATAGTTTCGGCGACGCCGGGGACGACGCGCGACTCGATAGAGGAGTGGCTTGACGTCGGCGGCTGGCCTGTACGGCTTGTCGACACGGCGGGGCTTCGTGAGACCGCCGACGCCATTGAAGGCGAGGGTGTCGCGCGCGCGCGCGATCTTATGGAACAGGCCGACATAGTGCTGAACCTGACCCCTGCCGATTCAAGCTGCTCGTTATCTGATGTAAGTCGCAAATCGCCCGCCACAAAAACTATCGAGGTTTTTTCTAAATGCGATCTGGCAACAAACTCCGAAGATTATGGCTCTCGTTACCACTCCGCAGTTTCACACTCGACAATCACTGTTCACGAGAATCTCAATAGTGATGGTTTGGTGGCGCGAAGCGGTGGAGCGTTAGCGGGAACAACAACCATCGGAGTTTCTATCAGCGTCAAGACAGGCGAGGGGCTTGATGCGCTCCGCGGCGCAATAGCCGCGGCGCTCGAGCGCAAGGCCGCAGAGCCAAGTGACGCCGATTCAGCCCTTGCTCGCGACGCGGCGGCGCTCGGCGAGACCAGGGCGCTCCTCACCCCAACTCCCCCACTCCCCCACTCCCCCACTCCTCCACTCCCCAACTCCTCCACTCCCACGCTCCCCGACCTCGTTCTCCTTGCAAATCGCGTTCGCGCAGCGGCAGAACGGCTTGGCGAGGGGATAGGCGCGACCTATTCGGCCGATATGCTTAATGCGCTCTTTTCCCGTTTTTGCGTAGGAAAGTGATTTTGCCATTTGCCATAAGACGCGATAGATGGTATAATCTACCCAAACTTGAGGAAGGTCTATTCCGAACATGGCGACATTTCAGTATATAGCTAAGGATGCGTCGGGCAACGAGACGCGCGGGCAGATCGAGGCCGGAGACCGCAATTCCGCCATCGCGGCGGTTCGCGCACAGGGTCTTTTCCCGACGGCGCTTGGCGAGGTAAAGCGCGCGGCTTCAACGCCTGCGGCGGCTCCGAAGAAAGCGCCCAAGAGGGGCGGGCCCGCTCCCGCGCCAGCGGCAAAGAAAGGTGGTCTCCACAAGGAAATCAACATCAAGCTGCCGAACTGGATGCGCGGCAAGATCAAGACGAAGGTCCTCACCCAGTTCACGCGCCAGCTTGCGACGCTCGTGAACGCCGGGCTTCCGCTAATGCGCGGCATCGAGGTGCTGAAGCGCCAGATGAAGGACGCGCAGATGAAGGACGCCCTCGAGGGCATCGGGGAGAACATCTCCGCCGGCGGCACGTTCTCCGAGTCGTTGACGGCCTATCCCAAGATCTTCGACAACCTTTACATCAACATGGTCAAGGCCGGCGAGGCGGGCGGCGTTCTCGAAGTCGTTCTCGGCCGTCTTGCGGAGTTCGCCGAGAAGAGCGAGAAGATCAAGAACAAGGTCAAGGGCGCGATGATCTACCCGGTCGTCGTCCTCCTTGCCGCCATCGGCATAACGGCGTTCCTCCTTATCGTGGTCATTCCGAAGTTCAAGCAGGTGTTCAACGACATGCTTGGCGGCGCCGAGCTCCCCGCGGTCACGCAGTTCGTCATCAACGCCTCCGAGTGGGTGCAGCACAACTACATCACGATCGGCATCGGCGTCGTAGTGCTCGTCGTCCTCAAGAAGATCGTCGGAAAGACCGAGAAGGGTGCGACGGCGTTCGACTGGCTTTCGCTCAGGATACCAGTGACCGGCACGCTCGTGCAGCGCACCGCCGTCTCGCGCGTGACGCGCACGCTCGGCACGCTCCTTTCCTCCGGCGTCCCGATCCTCCAGTCTCTCATGATCGTGCGCGACACAACAGGCAACAGAATCGTTTCGAACGCTCTCCAGAGCGTCCACGACGCGGTGAAGGAGGGCGAAGGCATGACAGCGCCCCTCTCGCAGTGCTGGGTGTTCCCGCCGATGGTCGTCTCGATGGTCGAGGTCGGCGAGGAGACAGGCGCACTCGCCGAGATGCTTACGCGAATCGCGAACACCTACGACGACGAGGTGGACAACGCTGTCGCCGGCATGACGGCCGCGATCGAGCCTGCGCTCATCATCGTCCTTGCAGTTGTCGTCGGCACGATCGTCGTCGCCATGTTCCTGCCGATGATCAAGATCATCTCGTCTGTTTCGGGAGGGGCCGCATGACGAAGCGGGGCTTTACGCTCATCGAGCTCATGATCGTCATTGCCGTCCTCGTGACGCTGATGACGATCACGTTCCGCATCATGAACTCGGTATCCGACACCGAGGCGCGCACGATGACTATATCTCGAATGCAGCGTCTTGAGAACTGTCTTTCCGGCTTTCACGCGGCGTTTGGTTGCTATCCCCCCGTGAAACTCCACGGCAACCGCAGCTTCAGGGACCAGGAAGAGACGATCAACTGGGGGAACGAGTCCGAGGCATGGCGTTGGGTGCGTGCCGTCTGCCGTTCTCAGCCGGTCGGCTGTCGCTTCCCGTTCCCCGAGGGCATGTCTAATTACATACGCGAATTGAGCGACCTCATCGCGCAGGCCGCCTCCTCGGGCGATTACGACGAGGTGTTCAGCAGCCAGACCATGAAGGAATGGGCGGCCGCGGGCTTTTCCTCCGCCGGCGACAGTTCCGTCGAAGACCGGCTTTCCGCCAAGAAGGACGAAGTCCTGTGGAGCGAAATCAAGCTGTTCCAGTACGGCGTAATGAGCTATCTCCTGCCGCGCTACTTTGTCATGATGGGCGGCAGTGAAAAGTATTTCGAGGCCGGTGGCTATGCTCAGTGGACGAAGAACAACCAGAAACCGAGCGATCCCTTCACTGGCGCCACGACGGAGTGGACAACCGTGTACACCTGGGCCGAGGAACAGCGCAACGGCAACAAGAGCGAAAACGTCGTCAAACTCCAGATGATGCCTTCCCAGTCGGCCTGTGCGCGGTGGCTGCCGAACCTCGAGGGCATCTGCAGGTGCGACACCGACCTGCATCCGTTTGGCGTCCACATCAAGAGCGGTTATTGGCGCGACAGGGGCATCTTCGACAACATGGCGATTGAAGCCCTCGCTCCGGCGCTCTACGAGGCGTGCTTCACGCCTGACGGTAACGGTTCCTACAGGGACCAGTACATACTCGACGAAGTGACAGTTCAGGACGGCTGGGGTCACGAGTTCTACTACTACTCCCGCTCCCCGTACCAGAGCTACACCCTTTGGAGCGCAGGTCCCGACGGCAAGACGTTCCCGCCGTGGATCGCGCGCGACAAGTTGTCGGGACAGGAACTCGACAAGGCGGCGAAGTGGACCAAGGACGACATAGCCCACATGAGCAACTAACAATGAAAAGACGCGGATTTACACTTATCGAAATGCTCGTCGTGATAGGGATAATCGCGACGCTGATGGGCGTCATGCTTGCGTCCGTCACGAAATTCATCAAGTCGGCGGAGAAGACCCGTTGCCAGGAACTCGTCGCCAACACGGCGACGGCGCTCACGGCCCTCTATCAGAAGGAAGGGTCGTGGCCAAGGGCACTCATAAAGGGGCACAACGGGGACCATCTCCTTGACGAGAACGCGGCCCTTCCGCTCGCGAAGGGCAAGTACATGACTCTGACGCAGAATAGCGCAGGGACCCGGCTTTCCGGCTACGACCGCTTTGGCGTCATATCCCCCTGGGCGTTCACAGTCCTCAAGAACCACGGCACGTCTGCCTCGCTTTCGACGAAGGTGCCGAGTGGCGGCACCATTCAGGACCACGTCCTTCGCTACGCGCTCGACCTCGACGGCGACGGCGTGATAGAGGGAGTTCCGGTCGGCGGCGAGAGCATCGACGTCCGGGCCACAGCGGTCGTTTGGTGCTGCGGCAAGGACGGAAAGTTCGAGAACTATGAGACCGGCCTAAAGAAAGACGACGTCTACAGCTGGACCTATGGCCAGACGAGGGAGGTGCAGAAGTGAGGCGCGGCTTCACCATCATCGAGCTCGTGATGGTAGTCGCGATAATGGGGATTCTCCTCGGCATCGTGACGACGGCCGCTTCCGGCGCCATCAGGCAGGCGCGCATCAGGAAGGCAGAGGCCTGCTGCAAGGTGGTTCAGGCCGCTTTCGAGACGTACTATGCGCAGAAGGGCGAGTGGCCTGGCGGCATAGAGTCTAAGATAACGGGCGACAAGGCGAACAGCGAAGGCAAGGAGTATCGCTCGGACTCCGATGTCTACGTGCTTGATCCGGGAGACGTCGACGACATGATGCGCGACATCCTGCGGGAGTACAAGAACGGCAATCCCTGCCTCGACATTTCGGGGCTTTTCGTATCGCGCTATCAGGGGAACAAGGGAACTCGCAACCTCGGGCTCGACTTCATGACGGCCATAAGGGGAACGAAGCAGGATGCGAACGGCCAGAAGATGACTACGGCCCAGATGCACTTCGGCTACCCCGAGTCGGATCATGGCTACTTTCGGCACTTCAAGGTGATCTACTCAAAGCCCACGGATCAGATGAAGGTGGGGAAGCATAATAATGACTGGGGCCATGCGCCCGAGGGGTGTTGCCAATGATGAGGAGAAGCGCATTTACCCTGGTAGAGCTGCTCATGGTCATGATGATCATGGGGCTCCTCGGCACGCTCACCGTTGGCGGCTATCGCGCCATGCAGCGCGGCATGGAGGAACGCGGCGTGATGGAGAACGTCAACCACTTCATCCGCGCGGCGTACCGCCGCGCTCAGATTGACCGCCAGCCCGTCGCCATCTACTTTTGGAACGAGACCCTCCGCGAGGAAACCGACACGGAGCCGATGATCGTCGTCGGCAAGGCCGTGGCCGTGCGCCGCGCCGGGCGCATTTCGCGGTTTTTCGACCCGTATCTCTATGACGAGTTTGGCGATCTCGACAAGGAGCGCCTCGTGGAAAGCGCGGAGGACGAGGATGACGAGAACGTCAACAGCGGATCAACCGAGAACGACAATCTCGTGCCGCTCTACAAGATGAACTCGAAGACGAGCAACGGGCGCTCGCTCGTCAGCCAGACTACAAAGAACGTGACGGACCAAAACCGCGACATATTGCGTCCAGCAAAGGATAGTGATCAGTTCGAGATACCGTGCTATGCCTATGTGCTCAAGGACGCCGGGACTGCCGGCAAGTGGCACAGAGGCGACGCCTACGGCCTCGAGTTTGCGGAGATACAGCTTCCCCATGGCTATCTCTTCGGCAGTACCTACAAAAAGCGCCCGCAGGACAAGATATCGGCTGGCGACTACACGACGATGTGGTTCGACATTAGCATCAACTCCGGCTCTGGTTCGGACGAGGGTGCAACCGGGATGTCGACGATTCAAATATACAGTCTTCGTCCTGGGAAGTCTGGCGAGCTCGAGGCCCAGCCGGTTGCGACAACTGACAAGCCCACGGAGGGTATGCATTGATGAAGAAGGCGTTTACGCTTATCGAGGTCAATCTCGCCATCATGGTGATGGCGGTGGGCGTCCTTGGCATCATTTCGCTCTATGCCTTTGGCTTTCGAGAAGAGCGTCAGAGCCGCGAGGACGTCGCTTCCGCCGCCTATGCCGACGCCGTGATGGGGCCGCTTGTCACTGCGCTTACGGCGACGAACGTCAAGTGGTCGGTGTTCAGCAAGATTCCCAACTCCCCGGGCGAGCAGGGCTGGGGGCATTACCTTCAGAACCGCTCCACCGGCAGGGTCGTGTCCGACCCGGAAAGTCTTGCGCAATCGGCGTATACGCGTACCATTTCGTCGCTCAACCTCGGGGGCGGCTTTCCGTCCGGCTTTCAGGTGACGAAGCAGAAGGCGGGCAACCTAAAGGCGGCGCTCGTTGTGATGCACGACGAGAACAGCGCGATCGTGCGCATATCTTTCAGGGCGGCCACGAAGGCGAACCTCCTCTTCTCTGCGCCGCTCTACTACACCGAGGCGAGGTTCCAGGGGGTCATGGACGAATGAAACGCGGTTTCACCATACTTGAGCTTCTTGTCGCGGCACTCCTGCTTGGAATGCTTGTGACAGTGCTCACCATGATCTTCAACCAGTCGTCCATCGCCTGGCGCACCGGCGTCGCCGGGCTTCTTGACATGGACGAGGTCCGTGACAATGTCGCGGCCGTGCGAGACGAGGCCGACAGCATATACATCTGGAACAACGAGATCCACCGTACACTCTCGATCTGGAAGGAGAGCGGGACAGGCGCTCGGCCTCAGCTCAGGAAGCGCGCCATCGACTCGACGGACAACGCCGACGTAGAAGAGCGCGCGAAGGTGCAGTACCTGAAGGGCAAGAGCGAACTGAAGAGGGATGATCTCGAGCCAAAGGACGCGTTCGGCCCGGTCGACGTCAAGCAAAGCGAATCGGAGGCCGGCAAGAACTGGATCGTGAACGTAAAGAGCCGTGGGCCCAACGGCGTCTTGAACGACTACGACGACATTTGGAGCAATCCCGATGACTTTGAATGAGAGAGGTTTTACGCTTGTCGAGTTGATTGTCGTGATCGCAATGATTGCGATATTCATGGCTTCCGTCGGCACGGCGGTCGGCAAGACGGCGGAGCGTGCCCGCATCGAGAAGGCGAGAAGCGACGTAAAGGTCATTTCCCAGGCGATTCTCGCGTGGGAGAACTACTCGCGCAACGGGAAGCACGAACTGAGGGAGATGAACGACGAGGAGGCCGATTCTTCCTCCCTCGCGTTTCTGCTCGGGCAGGGCGAGAGCGCCACGTCCGGCAAGATACCGGAACTCCTGGCGGCCCAGCTTGCCGGCGGGAAGATGCGCGACCCGTGGAGCAGACCATACGTCGTGCGCATCAAGGAGGGCAAGATTAACCGCCCAGAGAACCTCGACCTCGGGACCTGCTACTATCTGCCGAACTTCTATCGACTTTCAGGGGAGGAACGCAGATGAACAGAAGGGGATCAGCGCTTCTTATCGTGCTCGGCGTTCTTTCGTTCCTCGTCGTTTCGGCGGTCGCCTTCTCCGCGTTCATGCGCCGCGCGCGCCTGCCGTCGAGCTATCTGAGGCGCTCCGTAGCTGCGAGAGAGCTTGCGAAGGGCGCTCTTGCCCGCGCTATCGACGAGATAGACAGGGCCATCGCCGACGATGTCCATCCCGGCATAGGAAGCAGGCCGTCGAACAGGTGGCGCAACCGCGTGTTCTTCAAGGACGGCAGTGAACAGGACGTCTCCCAGACCGCTCCGACCTTGACGTTCGAAGGGCTCGCCTACATTCCGCCGCCGCTTGTCAACGAGGCGCGCTACTGGTCGCGCAAGACCCCTACCGCCGTGTGGAGCGCGTTCGGATACGACACGGGGCGCTATGCATATTGCGCTCTCGACGTCTCCGACTACTTCGACGTGAACCGCCTAGTTGCCGACTATCCGCGTTCCTCGTCCGCGAATCGCCGCATTACGGCCGCACACCTCTTCGAGGACGTCAACCACAGGAGTGCGCCGTCCGGCGCCGATGCATGGGATACGTTCATGGAGCAGTTCCGCGATATCGACGAAGACTCGCTTGAGATAACCTTTGACTCCAACTCGAAGATGCCGCTTGTGTCAGTTGCCGATTTCAACCTCGCCCTTGGCGACAAGAGTTCGATCGGCAAGATGAAGAGCCCCTTCGTTGAGTATCTGAAGAAGGAGGGCACCTTCTATGATGGAGACCCTGCTCAGCTTGAGGCCTATGCCGCGATGACGTTCGTGACCGACGGATGGTTCCCGAGGGGCAAGAAGACGGTCGCCAGCGGCTCGTCTGGCGCCACCGCCGCCATTGAGACGTATGACCTCTCCGACAGCCGCTACCAGCCGTATCAGATGAACATGCTTGCCAAGGACAGGCTCAAGTTGTCGCAGGCCATCCTCGGCACGGGCCTTAATACGCAGGGCGGCAAGAGCGACCTATGGCTCGAGCGACTGGCGGGACTCGGCTGTGCGGCGCTTGCCGACTACCTTGATGCCGACCGCACGCCGATTTCGCTTGCTGTCCCGACGACCGAACGCGTGCCTATGATCTGCGGCATAAGCCCCCAACTCGGCGACTCGAAGTTCCGGCTGCGAGTACAGGGCATCGATGGCGAGCCGACCGAGACGGTCAGGGAAAGCGGAACCAGCCGAACGGTAACGCAGACCGTCACTTGGAAGATCGATGCCGCCGAGATTGCCCGGGCGTTCATGCAGGGGCATGTCCAGGCACTTGTGGTCTATCCGTTCTTGCACAAGGAGGAGAACGAGCCGCAGTTCGAGGTCGATGGGCAGTTCTCCCTCTTTTTCAGCTCGACCGACATCAAGCTTCGCACGAGCGCACGCGACGTTTTGCACCTTGCCCAGCGACAGATTGCGGACTCGGCCATCGATTCGGCTAACGGTGTCATCCGCGTGAAGCTTCCGCAGGGCAATCCTGCCATGAAGACGCTCTCGTCCGGCATAGCGGAGACGCAGGAGGACGCCGTCTGGGACAGTGCGGTTTCATTGTCGCTTGACGGCGGCTCTGGGCTTGCGAACGAGTTGAACAATGCTGGGCGCGAATTTCTGAAGATAACATATACCTGGAAGCAGACTCGTGAGGATGAGGATCAACCCTGGACGCCTTCGCTCCAGACGCTGATGCAGACGGATGTGTCGGGAAATCCCGAAGTCACCGTCGAGGCATCCTGCGGACTTCCCGCGCTGAAGGCCGACGGCACGGTTGACCCGGAGTTTACCACTGGTCTTTCCCAGTGGATTAAAAAACCAAACTTGTCGAAGGCAATCAAGCTTAATGCCGCTGTGTGGCTTCGCGTCGTCAACAAGACCGACAACAAGGTCGTCGACCTCGTTCCGGCCTGCATCTCTGACGACCGTACCCAGAACAGCATTAACGACCCAGATACGCGCGTGGAGATTATCGGCGCCGATGAGTTTGCCGGAAAGCCATTCCCTGTAATGCGCTTTGACATGGGCGTTGAGCTTGATTTTGGCGTGCAGAAACTTCTGTCGTTTGCGGGCGACGGCGGGGAGCCGCCTGACCTGCAGGCATCTCCGAAGTCCGTCATGGTAGCAGACCCGCGCTTCAACTACGCTCCGGAGCATTGGTTCAAGTCCGAATCAGAGAACCTGACAGCACAGGATTGGACGAGCGCTCTCAAGGATGGCGGTTATCTGGACGGCGATCACGACGGTGACATGTTCCTCGCAACGAGCGACGCCGGATACCTTCAGTCGATCTACGAGCTTGCGTTCCTGCCGCGCCTTACGAATCTCAGGACCACTGGCAGTTCGTCCACCTCTGGAAATCTGCGGCCGCCGGGGGCTGGAAATCCGACGACTTTCGCGGCAAGAGGGTCTGAGCCGAATCGCGAGTTCATGTGGACCAGTTACGACCCGATCGATATCGACGAGGCCGCTTTCAACGATCTGCCGTTCACGAGCGAGGGGACGGGGATGAAGGTGAACCCCTATTCCGACTCGACGAATGTCCTCATGGCGGCGTTTGCCAACACGCCGATCGACTGGCGCCGCGCCTCAACGAACGTTATGGAAGGCGCGACCGACTATGCGTCGATGTCCGTCGCGGACTTCAACAAGAAGTACGCCTGGAACGAATATTCCGAAGGTGGCAAGTTCGCGTGGGAAGATCTTCAGAAGGTGGCAGGGCACTTCATGTGGCGCATGCGAAATTCGGGGAACCAGAGCTGGCAGACTGTATGGAACGACATCGACTGGTATGGGCTTTGCAGCGACGGCAAGGTGTTCGCCTCCGGCGGCGGGCAGGACATGCAGATCACCGGCAACACCGATGAGCTCTGGGACGTTGACCGCAAGTTCCTCTATGGCTACTGGCGCGACTGCTTCGCGGCGAAGCAGCAGCTGTTCCTTATATTTGTCCGCGCGGAGCCGCTGATGCTCGGCGGAGGCACGGCGGACCAGTTGCCGCCGCAGCTTGGCGCACGCGCCGTTGCGCTCGTCTGGCGCGATCCCACGACGTCCAGCGGGACGACCGGCGGATATCCGCACCGCACGCGACTTCTCTTCTACCGTCCACTCGACTGACAGCGATATGAAAAAGGCATTCACTCTAATAGAACTCCTCGTAGTCATTGGCATCCTCGCCATCCTCATAGCCATCCTCGTCTCGACTATATCGAATGGCACGGAGGCCGCTCGCGCGGCGCGTTGTCTTACAAACCTTAAGAACCTGGCGAACGCCTGCAACTCGTATGCGATGGCGCATCAGTACTATCCGCTTGCCGGCTCGGTCGAGACGCGCTCTCTCGACAGGAGCAGCGGTACCTCCGGGGAAATCAGGCAGAAATACGCTGAAGTGCCTGGCTGGCTCAGTTGGAATTCACGCGGCGCCTACGAGGGCAAGACGACCTCGCACGTCGCGAGCGGCGGCTGGTTCACTTCTTCGTACAACCAGGATTACGACACTCGCCAGTACGCCCTCACTAACGGCGCATTGTGGAGGTACGTCTCCGAGAACGCGGATGTGTTTGTGTGTCCCGCGCATCTCAAGGCGATGCGTCTCCAGAGGCCGCTGTGGAGCTATGTGATGAACGAGCGCTTTGGCTACGACAATTCGCAAGGTTCGCAGGCAAAGCTCTACAGCCCCCACGTTGGCTACGGTCACCTTTCCCGCCCCGACCGTGTTCTCATGTTCGCGGAGATGCAGTTCCTTGCGAACGACAAAGTAGATGTGAACGCCGACGCCGGCTCCGGCATAAGGAACGACTGCACGCTCCAGTACAACCACAACGAGGTGATCGGCTTCAACCATCCTAACGGAAAGCGCGGGCTTTCCGCCAACATCGTGTTCGCGGACGGGCACATAGAGAAACTTGTCATTCCGGCCTCGCCTACAAGTGACAAGTGGGCTGTCGCAATCAGCAGAGGCGAGCTTGAGGACTTGACGGAATGGCTTTGCAAGGGCGAGGACGTGTTCTTCAACGGCGCAAAATACGAAAAGCGCACGGACTGACGCAATGATCTCCATAATGATAGTCGATGACCATCCGATGGTCAGAGAGGGCTTGGCCGCCATGCTCGAGAGCGAGCAGGATTTTCAAGTGGGCGCTCTTGCGGCGACGGGCGAGGAGGCGGTCGCGATAGCGGGCACGGCGAAGCCCGACGTGGTCTTAAGTGACATCAGGATGCCGGGCATCGACGGTTTTGGCGTGCTCGCGAAACTGAAGGAATCCTATCCCGACATCCGCGTCCTTTTGATGGCGGGAATGCCCCTCAAGGAAGAGGAGGCGCGGGCGCGGGAGGAAGGCGCGAAAGGGTATCTGCCGAAGAACGTCGACCAGGATCGCCTCGTCGCGGCCATTAGGACAATAGCGGCTGGCGAATCCGGGTTCGTTTGCGAAGAGTTCCAGGTCGCGCCCTCGACGCTTACCGCGCGCGAGCTCGACGTGCTCAAAGAGGTTGCGAGCGGCAAGCAGCGCGACGCAATTGCCGCGTCGCTCGGCATTGGCGCGGAATCGGTGAAGACACACCTGAAGGGCATCATGACGAAGCTCAGTTGCCCGAACGCGACGAGCGCCGTTTCCCGTGCGTACGAGCTCGGCATTCTTCGGGCGTGAAATGACTGACGCCCACTGCCATGTCTCTTGCGGTGACTCGTCTGTGCGCGAGTTTCTGATTGGCCGCGACTTCTTCGGTGTTCATCCCTGGGAGACTCTTGATGGGACAAGCAAGACTGGCGGGACATCCGAGACTAACGCGCTTCTTGTCCCGGATGTCCCAGTTGTCCCATTTCTCACTGCGCTCCTTGCCTCGCTTCGCCCTAAGCTCCATGCGAATCCCAACGCTGGCGTTGGTGAGATCGGCCTCGACCGCCTCAAGGTGCGTGACATCCCGCCTCTTATGCGCACGGTCTTTGAGTTCCAGCTATCTCTTGCGATT
The DNA here is from genome assembly GCA_045535455.1 of Kiritimatiellia bacterium. Taxonomy (GTDB): domain Bacteria; phylum Verrucomicrobiota; class Kiritimatiellia; order RFP12; family UBA1067; genus UBA1067. The sequence goes on from JAZSLQ010000089.1 coordinate 37,445, forward strand.
GAGCTCCACCGCCCCGTCGTTCTTCACGGCGCGAAGTGCTGGGGTCAGGTGGTGGCGACGGTAAAGAGGATGATGGGGGGAGGACTTGCGACGCGCGATACGCGACAGGCGTTTTTGTTTCATGGCTTTTCCCGCTCTGATGGGCTTATTCCAGAGATCATCAAACTCAATGGCTTTATTTCCGTTGGCCCGGCTGTCCTGAACGACCATGCAGTGAATTACCGTGAGCTCGTCAAGAAAATCCCCTTAGACCGTCTCCTCGTCGAAACCGACGCCGTGGCAGAGGCGCGTGTCCCTACGCGCCCGCACATCCGCGACGTCCTTGCCAAGACTGCAGACATCCTCAACCTCTCCGCCTCGGAACTCGAGCGGATTACCGACGAAAACGCCGACCGCTTCCTTGGCGTTGTGTGATATAATACACGCCATGAACGGTGCAATACTTCCTTGCTGCCTTACCATTGCCGGAAGTGATTCCGGTGGCAACGCCGGCGTCCAGGCCGATCTTCGCGCTTTCCACGCCTACAATCTTCACGGCTGCACAGTCTTTGCCGCACTTACGGCACAGAACCCGCATGGCGTCTCTGCAATTCACGCTGTTCCTGCCGACTTTGTCGCTGCGCAGCTCGATGCAGTTCTGGGTGTCTATGATATTCGCGCGCTCAAGACGGGTATGCTTGCTTACCCTGCGGCCATTGAAGTCGTCGCCGATCGGCTTGCCGCGCATCCTGAGATTGCAAAGGTGATAGACCCTGTGATGATTGCGACGAGCGGGGCGCAGCTCGTGTCCGACGATGCAGTTACGGTTCTCACGAAGAGACTTCTTCTGCTTGCCACGCTTGTCACGCCGAACTTGCCCGAGGCCGAGGCGCTTTGCGGCGTTGCAGTAGATCCGACTGAAAGTCGCGCGGTAGATTCGGCCCATGCGAGGGAGCTTGCAGCCCGGCTTCACGAAAAGTTTGGTTGTGCCGTGCTTGTGAAGGGCGGTCATGGTTCTGGAGCGACGGCGGTTGACGTTCTTTTTGACGGAAAGTCGTTTGAGGAGTTTTCGATGCCGTGGGTTGCAAATCCCGTTTCCACTCATGGCACTGGTTGTTCGCTTGCGGCTGCGCTCGCTGCGGAGCTCGCGCTTGGTCGCAATCTTTCCGCCGCTGTGCGTGGCGCGAAGGCGTATGTGCATGACTCGATAGCGCGGTCGCATCTCGTCGGCGAGAACTGCGGCGTCCTCGGCTTCGCACCACGCACATAGACTTCACACTGCGCGTATAGACTTCGTCAGGTCTGCACAGATTTTGTCTTGCACATATAGACTCGCCTAGCCTGCACAGACTTCGGCTCGCACATATAGACTTCGCGACAAGTGTGCATAGACCTTGTCCTGTGTGTGTATAGATTGTGCGCAAACCGTTGGCACTAACTGCCATATAGGCTATGTTCACCCCAGCAGCTCCAACTATTGCATTTTCCATGAGAATTCAATGCGTAAAAATCTCAAGCCGCAGTCATTCTCTCGCTTCTGAATGATGTGCGTCAGACATGTCGCCGAAAACTAGATGGTAGAAGGGGGTTTATGATGAAACGAGAGTTGTTTAGGCGACAAGAAATTCTCGGTCGCGCTATAACCGATATCGTGGCTATTTGAAACCCAATCGTCTCTCTTCAACTGTCTTGATTTGTGGCAATGGCCTATATCCGGCAGACTATTATGATGGCGGATCTTTTTGACGGCATTTTGGCTTTGGGCGACTCTACTTTTTCAAACGTCGCCGTCGCTTAGTCATCTTTTCCCGCTTTCTGCCGTCTCTTAGATGTCTTGCGACTCCTTCTGCCTCTCCCTTTTTGAGAACCCTATGCGGAAAATTCTTAAGCCGCCTCGGCTCGTCGAGCAGCACTGTCTCCGGTGAGAGCATGTGCTCGAGCTTCTTGAACACGCGGTCGAAGACTGGCCCTTCGCCTGAAAGTATCTCCTCCACGACCGCGTGCCGCGGCGTCCCGTCGAGAAGGGCGGCGGTGGGAGTAGGGTCCTTCGTGCCAGTCGCCTGCCGGAGGCGTATCGCCATCGCCTTGTAGCGCATGAGCGTCTTGTACTTGGGCGAGAGCTCCGGCAGGTTCTCCTTGAGCCATCCGCGGATCCCGCCGTTGCGCCCGACGACGTCGCCTGACTCGTCGAACCTCAGGCAGTTGTCGACATAGCATTCGAGATCGTGCAGCATCCCGCCGAGGCGTACCATCGCCTCGCGCGAGTCCTTTCGCCCGTTCCACGCGGCGAGAAGGGCGGCAGGGGTGGGCATCGGCGCGGTCGTGGTGCGGCGCGAGAGCTTGCGCCTGGCGGCTGCGAGCTCGCGGCGGCGGGCCTTCTCGCGGGCGTAGTAGAAGGGCCTGCGGACTATCCGCAGGTCGCGCATGAGCTCGCGTTTCATGCGGTCGCGTTCCCTCGGGCTTGCGAGCTTCTTAACCTCGTCGCGCATGAGGACCCCGATGTCCATCGCGATGCAGACGCCGAGGAGAAGGGGGTTGAAGGTCGAGTCGAAGTACGTGCTGGCGTTCCGCCGCTCGAACCAGGCGTCGCCGTAAGACTCTCCCTCGGCGACCTCCCTCGTGCGCGGGCGGTAGGTGTGGATGTCGAGGTATTTGCCGGTGTAGGTCTTCGCCTCGCTGTATGTCCAGCCGTAGTGGTAGGCGTACCAGTACGCCGAATGCTCGTATGTCTTGCGGGTCATAATATAGTGCTTTTGCCTCTTTTCCAGTCGGCAGGAAGTATTATACCATAAAATGAGAATTCTATGCGGAAAAATCTTGAGGGTGTGTATTCTTACTTGTGCTACAGTCTGCTGATGCGGTGGTCTGCATTTTTAGGCGGTTTGCGGGTGGGGAGATTTGGTATAATATCTCGCATAAAATTTAGTTGGGGTGTAAAAACATTGAAATGTGAGAGCGAGAATAATGAATGAGTCTAACAAAATGTCAGTTGGCGAAAAATCATCTGCCGAAAAGTCTTCTGCCGAAAAGACATTGGCAGGAAGAATGGTGAAAGGTGCAATATTTAGCGGGGCGACGTTTGATTCGCGCAAGGTGAAGCCAGGCATTCTATTTGTCGCGCTCAAAGGCGACAAGGCGGATGGTCACGACTACATTCCGCAGGCGTTTGAGAAGGGCGCGGCGGGAATCATCGACGGTTATGACGAACTCGACCGCGTGGCGAGGGAATACCGCCGTTCCCTCAAGGCCAAGGTTGTTGCCATCACCGGCTCGGCCGGCAAGACTACCACAAAAGAACTCGTAAAGACGTTCCTCTCGACCGTCGGCAAGGTCCACGCGACTGATGGGAACTTCAACAACCACATCGGGCTTCCAATCACCATCCTCAACTGTCCGAAAGACGCCGACTTCCTCGTTCTCGAGATGGGCACGAACCACCCCGGCGAAATAGCCCACCTCTGCGACATCGCAGAGCCCGACTGCTCGCTCATTACAAATGTCGGCACCGCGCACATAGAGTTCTTCGGCGACCAGGACGGAATCGCGCGCGAGAAGGGCGTCGTCCTTGAACGCGTAAAGGAATTCGGCGTCGTCTCCAAGGAGAACGTGCGCCTCGATATCCTGCGCGAAATGTGCCACGGCGAGTTCATTGAGGTAGATCCCCGCCAGGAATGGCTTGCGAAGGCCCTCGAAGGAGTTCTCCCAGGCGGCCACAACCTCTCAAACGCCTGCCTCGCGTTCGCGCTCGCCGAGCGCTTCGGCGCCACGCGCGAAGGCTGCGCGGCTGCGCTCGCCGGCTTCTCTCTCCCCGGCGCTCGGTGGCGCATTTCGGAGAAGTGGGGCGTGACTTTCATCGACGACTCCTACAACGCAAATCCCGATTCGATGATCGCCGCGCTCGATACGCTCGTGAAGACTCCCTGCGACGGTAAGCGCGTCGCAGTCCTTGGCGACATGTTTGAGCTTGGTCCCCGCTCGCTCGAACTCCACAAAAAAGTCTTCGACCATGCGATGTCGCTGAAAATCCCGCTTGTGATCGGAGTCGGCGAGATGTCGTCGCAGTGTCTCTGCCATCTCGTTTACAAGGAGCTAAAGACACTAAAGAAGAGGTTTCGCGTCGATGTCTCTGCCGGCGATCTCGTGCTCCTAAAGGGATCGCATGGCATGCGCCTCAGCGAGCTTATCGAGGACTGAGGTTTAATCAGTGGGCGGCAAGATATTCTTCGTGTCCGGCATCGACACCGGAATCGGCAAGACAATGGCGACTGGGCTTATGGCTCGTTCGCTCGCCGCGTCCGGTCGCGATGTCATAACCGTCAAGCTCGTCCAGACGGGCAACGACAGCTTTTCCGAGGACGTCGACGCTCATCGCACAATCTGCGGCGGCATTCGCTTCCCAGAAGACGACGAAGGGCTGACGGCTCCTCAGATCTTCAAGTTTCCGTCTTCACCGCTTCTCGCCGCCGCACTCGAAGGTCGCACAGTCGATGTCGAGGCGATATCGCGCGCCGTCCGGGAATGTGCCGCACGTCATGAAATAGTTCTCGTCGAATCCGCAGGCGGGCTCGATGTGCCGCTCGCCGACGACTTGCTTTCAATAGATCTTGCCGCTCGCGAAGGATGGCCACTTGTGCTCGTCTCGTGCGGACGGCTCGGCTCAATCAACCATACGCTTCTTTCTCTCGAAGCGGCGAAGGCGCGCGGCATGTCGGTCGCCGGCGTTGTGTGGAACTGGTGTGAGGGCGCAGATTCGCGAATAGACGATGACTCCTGCGAGACAACGCGCAGCTACCTTTCGCGCTGGGGATTCTCGCCTGCTGTCGTGCGCGTTCCTCGCTTTGACATCGGTGGTCCATACCCAGAAGTCGACTTTTCGGAGATTTTCAAATGACGCCGCTCGAATACGATCGCGCGAGGATCTGGCATCCCTACGCCTCGCTTAAAGACCCTCCGCCAGTCATTCACGCAAAAGCGGCGTCCGGCGTGGAGATAGAGACTGCCGATGGCCAAAAGCTCGTCGACGCCGTCTCGAGCTGGTGGTGCGTCGCGCATGGCCACAATCATCCTGCAATCGTCGAGGCGATACGTCGTCAGTCGGAGAAGATGTGCCATGTTATGTTCGGCGGCTTCACCCACGACCCTGCCGTCGAACTTGCAGAGAAGCTTGCAGCGATTGCTCCGCCCGGTCTCGATCGCGTGTTTTTCGCAGACTCGGGTTCCATTTCTGTCGAAGTCGCCGCGAAGATGTCCGTTCAGTACCAGAACGCGCTTGGGCACCCAGAGCGCAACCGACTTCTTGCGCTGAAGGGCGGCTATCACGGCGACACTTCGCTCGCGATGGCGCTCTCCGATCCCGACGGAATGCACACGCTCTTCAAGGGGATAATGACGAAGCACTTCTTCGCGGAGAAGCCGTCCATCCCGACATGGGGCGAGTGGAATGACGCGGACGCTGACTCTCTTCGCCGCGTGGTAGATGAACATGGCGGCGAAATCGCCGCGATCATCTGCGAGCCGGTCTTCCAGGCGGCGAATGCGATGAACTTCTACCACCCTGACTACCTGCGCGAGATGCGCCGCCTCTGCGACGAGAGCGGGATGTTGCTTGTCTTCGACGAGATTGCGGCTGGGTTTTACAGGACTGGTCCTCTGTGGGCTCATTCGCGCGCAAACATTGTGCCTGACATCATGACCGTCGGCAAGGCGCTGACTGGCGGACACATGACGCTTGCGGCGACGCTTGCGAGCGGGAAAGTCGCTGACACGATTTCAAACGGCCGTCCGTCGGCGTTCATGCACGGGCCCACCTATATGGCCAATCCGCTTGCTTGCGCTGCGGCCTGCGCGTCGCTCGATCTTTTCACGAAGGCGGACTACGCGGCAAATGTGACGCGGATCGAGCGCCAGTTCCGCGAAGGGCTGGAGACGTTGCGCGGACGACCGAACGTCCGAGACGTGCGCGTTCTCGGCGCGGCAGGCGTAGTGGAAGTGGAGCGGCTTCCCGTGCAGGCGGAAATCTCTCGCGTCATCCGCGAACATGGCGTGTGGCTCCGTCCGTTTGCGAACTTCATATACTCTATGCCGCCTCTCGTCTCGGACGAGGCGACGGTAGAGCGCATTGTCGGCGCACTTGTGGGCCTTGCTTCCGCGCCGCCCGGCCCGCCGCCTGAGGATGGTGATTTCCATGAGTGAGACGTATTCCGTAAAGATGCGCGCGTCGAGCGACGGGCATCATGTTTCCGGCGCGGAGAAGATCGTTTCCGTTGCATCGGTCTCGAAAGTTGCGTCACGGCTTGTCGAACGCGCATTGTCGCACGAGCGCGGCACGCCTGATTTCATCAACGTCAAGATTGAGTCGCTTCCAGCTGACATTCTTCGTCTCAAGGCGCTTCCCGTCAAGACGCATGTCGTCGCAACGCCCACTGAGGGCCGCGCTCTTGCCGCGCGGCTCTTGGCCGAAGCGGGAATTGTCAATGCCGATGAGATCATGGCGCGGTTTTCCGAGACGCATTCGCTTCGTGGCGCGATGCTGCTCGATGCCGACACACTCGAACGGCTTGAGCCAGACCAGTCGCGCGGCGTACGCGCGACATACATGGACGATGCCGCGTCGCTTGCAAAGGGAACGGCGGGCGTAAAGAACCACTACGCCGAGGCGATCGTCCTTGCGACAAAGGTTCAGAATGCGCCTAACATAATCGCCGAAATCTGCGTGTCGGACGATCCTGACTATGTGACTGGCTATGTCGCGACGCGTGAACTCGGCTATAGGCGAATCACAGTTCTCAAAGAAAAGGGCGATCCAAACGGCGGACGCATCTTCCTCTATCGCGGCCCGCGCGACGGAGTCGCAAAGACGATTGAGTTTCTTGAAAAGACCCCTGCCCTCGTCGATGACGTGCCGACGCTTTCGTCCGCGGCAGATGCGCCGCGCCGATTCGATGGTCTTGCGGATGCGCTCGACGCACGTCAGGCGGCCGGGCTTTCGCGCCGGTGTCGTACATTGGAGGGGCCGACAGGACCGACGGCTGTTGTCGACGGCCGCGAGCTCGTCGTATTTGCGTCGAACGACTATCTTGATCTCGCGCGCGACCCCCGCGTCATAAAGGCGGCGGCAGATGCCGCAAAGGAGTTTGGCGCAGGGTCGGGCGGTGCTCGTCTTACGACTGGCACGCAGCCCCCGCATGTGCGACTTGAAAACGCGCTTGCCAAGTTCAAGGGAACAGAGGCCGCGCTCCTTTACGGAACCGGCTACATGGCGAACGTGGGTGCGATCTCCGCGCTCGTCGGGGAGGGCGACGCAGTCCTCTCCGACGAATTGAACCACGCTTCTATCATAGACGGATGCCGACTTTCTGGTGCAGATGTGCTCGTCTATCGTCACGGCGACATGGAGGACTTGGACCGAAAGCTTGGCGCCTGCCGCGAACATCGTCGTCGGCTCGCCGTCTCGGACGGCGTATTCTCGATGGACGGCGACGTTCTCGATTTGCCGCGCTTTTTGGAGGTGACGCGTCGCCACGATGCGTTCTCCATGGTGGACGAGGCGCATGCGACTGGCGTTGTTGGTCGCACGGGGCGCGGGCTTGCGGAGCATTTTGGCTGCGACCTTCCTGATGTCCTTATGGGAACGCTCTCCAAGGCACTTGGGTCGGAGGGCGGTTTCGTCTGCGGCTCACGGCTTCTTGTGGAGTATCTTCGCAACATGTCGCGGCCCTTCATCTTCTCGACTGCGCCGGGTGCGCCCGCGATGGCGGCTGCGCTTGCCGCGCTCGAGGTTCTTGTGTCCGAGCCAGAGCGCGTGGCGAGGCTGCGTGAGAATGTCGCTTTCTTTGTCTCGGAACTCGTGCGCCACGGCATCTCCGTCCGTGGCGAGACGGCCATCGTTCCTATTGTAGTAGGCGACGAGGAAAGGGCGCTTGCGGCGAGCGCGGCGCTTGAGGAACACGGCTTTCTCGTGCCTGCGATACGCTATCCTACGGTCGCCCGCGGCATGGCGCGTCTTCGCGTCGCCCTCATGAGCGTCCACACGCCCGAACAGCTCCGCGCCGCCGCCGCTTCTTTTGCCGATTGCCCGTCCTGCTTCGTGCGCGACAATATCGGCAAGCATTTCAATTGATTCTTATCGAGGGGCCGAATTGCTGCTGACGCTTCTGATATGATATAATATAGGCCAAAGTTGCCAAAATTGCTTATGGTCGCAGGAGAAATCGACATGGAATTCAACCAACTTCTCGCTGACTTTGCGAAACGCCACAACGTGGAGAACCTTGTAGCCGTTGACGGGGCCGCCGCGCTCGACATAGACGGAATCATCGTCACCATCGTCGCCAAGGGGGATCTGCTGAACTTCTCCACCGAGATCGGCGAGCCACCAGTCGATGGCGCGGCCGCTTTTGCTAATCTTCTGCTTGAGGCGAACACGCAGCCCGACGCGTTTTTCGCCAAGATCCCCGGCTCGGGTCCGTATGTCATCGTGCGGCGGATTCCGCTCTCCCAAGTTGACGACGATGTCTTTGACACCGCGTTGGAGGCGTTCGTCAACAATGCCGAGACCTGGCGCCGTCTCCTTGTCGATTTCCGTCCGGCTGCAAAGGCCGCCGCCGAAAGCGCCGCTGCCGAAAGCCAGGCCCTGGGGTCCTACGGCTTCATGGCTGTATGACCTTTTGGTCGTAGTTCGTAGAAATTGTGAAAAACAAACAGACGTCGCAGGGGGACGAATCGTGAAAAGCATAGAAGACTACAAGGCGTTTCTGACGAAGGTCAGCGAGGAAACTGGAATAGCGGCATTCAAGCCGAACGAAGACGGTCTTGCCAGCATGCGCGTCGACGACGCGTACAACGTCAACCTCCAGTTTGTGACGGCGACTGGCAAGGTGCTGTGCTTCATCGAGGTTGCGGAGCTGCCGCCCGACGCGCCAAAGCAAGTGTACCGCGACCTTCTCGCAGGAGCTCTCTTCGGCAAGGACACGGCGGGCGGTTACTTTTCGCTCGAGCCCGAGACCGAGATTGTAGTGTACAACTACTTTTTTGACCTCGAAACTGCGGCGAGCGACATCGAGGAATTCATCCATACCATCGAGAAGATTCTCCAGCTCTGCGACCTCTGGGCCGAGCGCATAAAGGAGAACATGTCGGCCGATGGCGGTGAAAAGACCTCCGATTCAAGCGGAACGCCAACGGGGCACACGATATTCAGGGCGTAATGGCTTGTAATCTTTTCGACCTTTGCGTATGGCAATGCTCAGCTGAAGTATGATATAATACATAACATGAAAATTAGACACGGAAACTTGGCAGATGTGGGGCGGACGCTGTTCAGGCCGTTCGCATTCGTAGGCGTGCTGGTGCCGAAGAAGCGCCAGGCCGAAGTAAAAGAGGGGGGTGCAGAATGAGAAAGTTCATCTACGCGGCGGCGGCACTTGCGCTTGCCGGGTGCAGTTCCTACAGCGAAATCGCGCGGTGGAATTCCGATGTCCTGACGAACGACGGTGAGAGGCCGGTGGCTTCGTTCGTCACCCAGAACTTCTCCTACCAGCTCTTGGGCGTGATCCCTCTCTGCACCGGGCTGCCCTGGACTGAGGGCGACGAGGACGTCATGGACGACTTCAACGTGCGTTTTTTGCGGATGAGGCGACGATTGACGGCAACTTGGTTTCGCTTAGGCACGCGCTCGAGCGTGTCGGCGGGTCTCATCGCATCTCGCAATTGCACACGAAGATCGACGACGATTCTTTCTGGAGTCTGTTTGTAATAAACCGCCACGAAGTGCGCACGCAGTGCCTGATACCGCAGTAGCATGGAGCAAGTAGATGAAGATAGACAAGAAACTCGATGACGGAAACCTCACCATAAAGGTGGAGGGGCGGCTTGACACCAACACCTCGCCAGCGCTTGAGGACGAGATGGATCTCGATGGCGTGAGCAAGCTCGTATTCGATTTTTCCGGGCTTGAGTACATCTCGTCTGCGGGGCTTCGCATACTGATCGCCGCCCAGAAGGCAATGTCTGCCAATGGCGGGTCGTTGGAGATCGTCGGGCCGAACGAAGCGGTTCGCAGCGTGTTCGAGATCACGGGATGCTCCGAGATTTTCACCATTTCCTGACGGCGGCCTCAATGGCCGCTGCACTCGTCGCCTTTGTTGCCGGTTGCGACGATGGCGATTCCGGCGACAACATTCGCCGTGACGGCGACACCATAGTAGTGCTTACCCCTGCCGACATGGCGCCGTATTCCTACTATGACGAGGCAGCCAAGGAGTTCAAGGGAATAGAGATCGACTTTGTGCGCACGGCGGCGAAAAAGCTCGGGCGAAAGGTCGAGGTGCGGCGCTGTCCGTTCGACGAGCTTCTCGGGCGGGTGAAGTCGGGCGAGGCCGATGTCGCCGTGTCCGTGATAACCATTACCGATGCGCGGAAGGAAGATGTCGATTTTTCGGATCCCTACGAGACGGGCGGTGCCTCGTTCCTCTACCGTGTCGGCGATCCGATGCCGACGATGATTCGCGCCGAGACGCTCCGCGTGGCGGCGGTTGAGTCCATGACGCACGACTTCTATCTTTCGGTGCACGGAATAGACCCGATCCGCTTCGAGGTGTACCAAGATGCGGTAGAGGCGTTGAATAAAGGGCTTGTGGATACAGTCTTCTTCGACGACGGGGTGGTGCGCCATACCGCCGAGACTTCCGGCGGCAAGCTTGCCGCCTCGCGTCGTGAGACGCGTGAGCATTTCGCCTTGGCGATACGCAAGGGAATGCCCGAGCTAATGGCCGCGATAAACGCGGCAATTGCCGAAAGGAAGCCCGCGAAATGACTAGGCAGCAGAAATTCCTCGTCATTCGGCTTTTTGCGGCCGTCGTGACGGCGTTTGTCGCGTCGATGGCGCTTAACTGGATTATACACGGCCATGTCGCCAACCGCGAACGGCGGAGACTTTTTGAAAAAGTGTTCTACGACGTCGGCTCCGACATTCGCTGGCGCGTGGATATTCGGATGATCCGCCAGGCGATGCTTGCGCGCGACCACTACTACGAAATGCGCGAAGAGCCGTGGTGGAACGATCCCGACGAGTCGAGCCGCCGCCTGCGCGCCTTGGCGGGCGAGCTGGGCGTTGACGAGATTTGCGTGGCCGACGCCGAAGGCAACCTCACCCACAGTGCACGGCGCGAAGAAGTCGGGGCGCTTAACTTCCGCACGGACAAGGGCCAGGCGCACGAGTTCGTCGTGCTTCTCGACAGCGAGACGGAATTTGCCCAGTCTCTTATGCCGAATTCGCTGCGCGGCGAGATGATCAAGTATGTCGGCGTCTGGCTGCCGGACGGCGGCTTCATACAGGTTGGGGCGAGCGAGAAGAGCGTGCGTAACCTCGCTCGCACCTCGGTCACCGGCATTACGAACGACTGGCATGTTAGTGGCGAAGACGGCGGCATATACATTACGACCGGCAGCGGCACTATAATCTCACATCCCAACGAAGGCGGCGAAGGGGGAGTCTGGACCGAGCCGTCGGATGACTTCTACTGGGAGAAGCGAATGATCGAGGGTTTCCCGGTCTACATCGTCTTCCCACGTCATACGTCCGTCGTGGAGCGCAGGCTTCTAGTTACCACTTCTGCCATTATCAACTGCATCGCCCTCGTGTTTGCCTCAGTGCTTGCGGGAATAGTCTTCGCGGGCTTTGCAAAGGAACGCATGCGCGAGCGCGTGGCCAAGGACATGGCGATGGCGGCCAGCATCCAGGAAAACGCGATTCCACAGGTGTTCCCTCCGTTTGCCGACGAGCGTAGGATGGACATCTTCGCCACGATGCATACCGCCCGCGACGTGGGTGGCGACTTCTACGACTTCTTCTTCACGTCTCCTTCAAAAGTCGCGTTCCTCGTGGCGGACGTCAGCGGGAAGGGCGTGCCGGCGGCGCTTTTCATGATGCGCGCCAAGGCCACCATAAAGGGAGAAACCCGGTCCGGCCTTCCGCTCAACGAAGTCATGGCCCACGTGAACGACGCGCTCAGCAGGGACAACGACGCCAACATGTTCGTGACGGCGTGGATGGGCGTCATCGACCTTGAGACTGGCGAGGTGACGTTCGTAAACGCAGGCCACAACCCTCCAATCCTCATCGAAGGTGCTGGCGACGACGAGCGCAAGTTCCTGCGCGAGCGGTCTGGAATGGTGCTCGGCGCAATGCCGGGGCTCAAGTACCGCATGCATACCGTGCGCCTCTCGCCGGGAGCCATGATCTACCTCTATACCGACGGCATAACCGAACAGCCGGACGGCAAGGGCGAGCTCTTCGGCGAGGATCGGCTGCTGTTCTCGGTTGGAACGATGCTCTCTGCGGGAGTCAATGCCATTGACGGGTCGAAGTCGCCTCTTCTCGCGGCAATCTTCGACGCGGTTATTTCCCATGGCGCAGACGTAGAGCAGGCCGACGACTGCACGCAGCTGGTCATACGCTACAACGGCGCCGGTGAAAAGCGCCGGTTCACGGTCGCGCAGTCCGGCATAGCCGAGGCGTCCACATGGCTCGACGAGTGGCTGGACAAGGCGGGCGTCGTCTCCCTGTCGGCCACGCTCCACGTGATCCTCGACGAGATATGCTCGAACATCGTGAAGCATTCCAACGCCTCGTTTTTCGAGCTTGGCCTCTCGCGACTCGTCGGCTCTTCTGGCGTCAGGATGGAATTTGTCGATGACGGCGTGCCGTACGACCCGCTTACGCACGTCGATCCAGACACGACGCTTCCTGTCGAAGGGCGCCCCATAGGGGGGCTCGGCATCCTGATGGTAAAGAGGATGGCGTCTTCCATCTCCTACCAACGCGTCGCGGACCGCAACTGCCTCGTCATAGAGCGGGCCTGCAAGACGCAAGGCGACTGCTCCGGCAGCAAGGGGTGACCACATGCAGACTGAACTCTGGTATACCGACGAGCACACGAAAGACGTCAGGTTCTCGATGAAGACGATCGAGCAGATCGCCTCGAAGCGGAGCGCCGTCCAGCAGATAGACATTCTCGACACTCCCGCCTACGGGCGCGTGCTCGTCCTCGACGGCGGCCTCATGATTACCGAGAAGGACGAGTTCATCTACCACGAAATGCTCGCCCACGTGCCGATGGCCGTCCATCCCAGGGTGCGGAACGTCCTCGTGATAGGCGGCGGCGACGGCGGCACGGTGCGCGAGCTCACGAAGTATCGCTCCATCGAGTCCATAGACCTCGTCGAAGTTGACAAGGACGTGGTGCTTCTCTCCAAGAGGTTCCTTCCCTTCGTCTCGTCGAAGCTGAAGGACAAGCGCGTCTCGGTCTGGTTCGAAGAAGGGCTCAGGTATGTCCGCGGCAAGAAGGACGAATACGACCTCGTCATCGTCGACTCGTCCGACCCCTACGGCCCCGCCGAGGGGCTCTTCACGCGCGAGTTCTACGGCACTTGCTTCAAGGCGCTGCGCGAGGACGGAATCCTAATCAATCAGCACGAGTCGCCATTCTACGCCGCGCACCAGAAGTCGGTGCGCGACGCCCATCGCCATATCGCGATGGAGTTTCCCGTCTCGACCGTTTACCAGGCGCATATCCCGAGTTATCCTTCCGGGCACTGGCTCTTCGGCTTTGCGTCGAAGAAGTACCACCCAATCGGCAATCTCGACGAGGCGCGGTGGAACAAGCTGCGCATACCGACGCGCTACTACAACACCGCACTTCATCGGGGCGCGTTCGCGCTGCCAAACTACGTTCTCGACATACTGAAGGACGAGGAGCCGCATCGCGGGTAGCAATGAGGAAACAATGGAACCGCAGCTAAACCAGTTCATCGGGTGCGACAAGCCGTTTGACGACGCGAAGGTCGTCCTGTTCGGTGCGCCGTACGACTCCACGACAAGTTTCCGCCCGGGCACGCGCTTCGGGCCCGCCGCGATGCGCACGGAGTCATTTGGCATCGAGACTTATTCGATGTTCCAGGACCGCGACCTCGCCGAAGACGCGGCCGTTTTCGACTCAGGAGACCTCGAACTTCCTTTTGGCGCACCGGACCGCGCGCTCGACATGATCGAAGCGCGCGCCTCGGAGATACTTGACGCCGGGAAGATTCCGTTTCTGCTTGGTGGCGAGCATCTCGTCACCCTCGGGAGCGTCCGCGCCATCGCGAAGAGGCGTCCCGACTTGCACATCGTCCATTTCGACGCGCACGCAGATCTCCGCGAGGACTATCTTGGCGTAAAGCTTTCGCATGCTTGCGTCCTTCGCCGCTGCCACGACATCCTTGGCGACGGGCGCATATTCCAGTTCGGCATCCGCTCGGGGACTCGCGACGAGCGCCGGTTCATGTTGGACGGACACGTGACGACCGAGCTTTTCTCCGACACCACTCTCCCGGAGGTCATCAATAAGATCGGCTCCGACGCGCCGGTCTACCTTACGGTTGACCTTGATGTGATGGATCCTTCCGAGTTTCCCGGCACTGGAACGCAGGAGGCGGGCGGGCTTGCGTTCAGCCGGCTCCTCGGCGACTTGTGCCGGATTTGCAAGGACCTTAACGTAGTCGCTCTCGACAACGTGGAGCTTTCTCCCTCGCTCGATCAGACAGGTCGCTCGACGGCCCTCGCCTGCAAGCTTCTTCGCGAAGAGCTTCTGGCCCTGCGATAACCCTACTTGCCATAAGCGGCCGATTGCGGTATAATGTTCGCCAACAGATGACAAGCAACGACGAGTATGTAATTCAAATCCTGGTCGAAAGGGGGTTCCTGACCCAAGACCAGGTAGATGCCGCCGCTAAGTCGATGAAGGCCGAGAACGAGACGACTCTCGACGTCCTCGTCTCGGGCGGCACAATCGGCGAGGACGAGGTCCTCGGCACGGTTGCCGACCAGTTCGGCCTCAAGTACTGCCACGTCAACGCGGATGCGATCAACCCAGAGGTCGTCAAGGCGATCCCAGCGGAGATCGCCAAAAAGTACGGCGTTGTGCCGGTTGTGGCGGGCGAGGACTCGATTACCGTCGCGCTCTCCGACCCGATGGGCTACGACGCAATCGACTCGCTTCGCTATGTCCTCCACGGGATCGACGTCCAGGCCGTCGTTTCGCCACGCGCCGAGGTGCGTGCCGCGATGGCCAAGATCTACGCCGAGGACGAGAATGCCGACGTTCAGACGCGCGGCGAGGACGATGGGTCGGCAGGTGCCGACGAGGGCGACGATTCCGCGGTCGTCAAGCTCGCCAACCTCATCATCACGACGGCGATCAAGATGAAGGCGTCCGATATCCACATCGAGCCGATGGAGAAGGAGTTCCGCGTCCGCTACCGCATCGACGGTGCGCTCCGCAAGATGGACTCGCCGCCGAAACGACTTCAGGGCGCGATAATCTCGCGCATCAAGATCATGTCGAAGATGAAGATCTCGGAGAAGCGCATCCCGCAGGACGGGCGCATCCAGATCACCGTAGGCGGCAAGGATCTCGACCTTCGCGTCTCGTCTGTGCCGACGAACCATGGCGAGTCGATCGTCATGCGAATTCTCGACAAGACGAACCTTTCCCTGGGCCTCCCGCAGCTCGGCTTCTTGACCGACGACCAGGCGACGTTCGAGCGCCTCATCAAGCTTCCAGACGGCGTCGTGCTCGTGACGGGGCCTACTGGCTCGGGAAAGACGACTACGCTCTACGCCTGCCTTGGGCAGATCAACACGCCTGACAAGAAGCTCATCACGGTCGAGGATCCTGTCGAATACCAGATGTCGGGCATCAACCAGGTGCAGGTGAACAAGGACGTCGGTCTCGACTTCTCGGCGGCTCTCCGCTCGATTCTCCGTCAGGCGCCGAACATCGTCATGATCGGCGAGATTCGTGATGCCGAGACTGCAGACATCGCGATGGAAGCCGCGCTTACGGGCCACCTCGTATTCTCGACTCTGCACACGAACGACGCGCCTTCCGCCGTTACCCGTCTTCTCGACATCGGCGTCAAGCCCTTCCTCGTCGCGTCTGCGCTCCGCGCCGCGATGGCCCAGCGACTCGTCCGCGCGATCTGCGAGAACTGCAAGGAGTCGTACGTGCCGACCGAGCGCGAGCTCAAGATGCTTGGCACGATGTCGAAGACCGTCCCCGAGCGCATGTACCACGGCGCGGGCTGCGACAAGTGCGGGCGTTCCGGCTACAAGGGGCGAAAGGGCATCTTCGAGATCTTCAAGGTCGACGACACGATCCAGCGCCTAATCTTCGACCACGCGCCTGCGACGCTTCTTCGTCAGCGCGCCCGCGAGATGGGCATGCGCACGCTTCGCGAGGACGGCATGCTCAAGGTCGCGAGCGGCATGACGAGCTTGCAGGAAGTCCTGCGCGTCACGATGGGCGACGCGGATTGATAGGAGTCAGGGGTCAGTAGTCGGGGGTCAGTAGTCAGGAGTCAGTAGTAGAATTTAAAAAAGGAGAGATTTGAGATGGACGTACACATGAACGAGCTTCTTCAGGCCACCATCGACGAAGGTGGTTCCGACCTCCATATCCGCGCGTACATGCCGCCGGAGCTTCGTGTCCACGGCGAGTTGTGCCCGCTCTCCGACGAGACGCTTACCGAGGAAGACGCCTACAACCTTGTGAGGGAAATCTCGACCGACGAGCAGATGGAGGAAGTCGAGAAGAACGGTGGTGCAGACTTCGCCCTTGCGCACCCCGACGGAACGCGTTTCCGTGTCTCGATCTTCAAGGAAAGGAAGCGCTACGGCGCGGTCTTGCGCCAGATTCCGTCGAAGCTCCTGACCCTGGAGCAGATCGGCATCCCGCCGACCGTAAAGGAACTTCTCTTCAAGCCGCGCGGTCTTATCCTCGTCACCGGCCCGACGGGCTCGGGCAAGTCGACGACGCTTGCCTCGATGCTCAACGTCATCAACCACGAGCGCGGCGTCCACATCATCACGATCGAAGACCCGATCGAATTCTACCACACGTCCGCTAAGTCGCTCATCACGCAGCGCGAAGTGGGCGACGACGTGCCGAGCTTCGCGGAGGCGATCCGCCGCGCGCTACGTCAGGACCCCGACGTGATTCTCGTCGGCGAAATGCGCGACCTCGAGACGATTGCCGCGGCCATTACCGCCGCCGAAACCGGCCACTTGGTCTTCGGAACCCTGCACACGACAGGCGCCGCAGAGACGATCGACCGTATCGTCGACGCGTTCCCGACGAACCAGCAGGAGCAGGTGAGAACCCAGCTCGCGGCAGGCCTCCAGGCCGTCATCTCCCAGATACTCCTCCCGAAGCTTGACGCGAACGGCGAGGTGCACGGGCGCGTCGCGGCGTTCGAGATCATGACGTCCACAGATGCGATCCGCTCGAGAATCCGCGACAACAAGACGAACATGATCAAGTCTGACCTCCAGACTGGCGCGAAGTTCGGCATGATGACGCTCGACGCGTCGCTGACGAACCTCTACAAGGAAGGGCTCATCTCCTACGAAGAGCTCATCACCAAGTCTCAGGATCCCGACTCCGTCGTCGCCAAGCTCAAGGAGGAGATGGCGTAGAGATGAACGACCCGATTCTCCAGATTCTCGTCCAGAACGGCTATCTCGACGAGGCGTCCGCCCAGGAGCTCGCAGACACCGCGAAGTCCGAGGGCAAGTCGATTCGGCAGGCGGTCCTCGACCAGGAGATACTCACCGAGGACGACCTTCTCGGCGTTCTCGCCGCCTACCAGGACACCGAGGCGATAGACCTTGGCGGGATGACGATAGACACCGAGGTCACCGAGGCGATCCCCGCTTCGACGGCCCGCATGTACAACGTCTTTCCAGTGGCGGCCGACGAATCGTCGGTGACGCTCGCGACCTTTGAGCTTGTCGATCCGCGCATTGCCGACGAGATGCTCTTCACGCTCTCGAAGGAGGTGAAGTTCGTCTTCGCCCGCGAAAAGGACGTGATGGACCGCATCGCCCAGTACTACGGCGACGCGAACGACTCTGTCGCGGACATGATCAAGTCCCTCGGCGAGGGGCTCGGCGACGACGAGGGGCTTGCCTCGGCGAACGTCAACGACATCGCGTCGATGGAGAACGCGGCGAATTCGTCGGCGATCATCCGCTTTGTAAACCTCATTCTCTACCAGGGCGTAGTCGATCGCGCGTCGGACATCCACGTCGAGCCGTTCGAGAACGACTTCAAGATACGCTACCGCGTCGACGGCGCGCTTTACGAGATGAAGGCGCCCGACGTCAAGATGGCTCCCGCGATCATCTCGCGCATCAAGATCCTCTCCAACCTCAACATCGCCGAGCGCCGCATCCCCCAGGACGGACGAATCGCGCTCACCGTCGCGGGAAGGCCCGTGGACCTCCGTGTCTCATGCCTCCCTACCGCGCACGGCGAGTCGGTCGTAATGCGAATCCTCGACCAGTCCGCGACCTCGCTCGATCTTGAGAACGTGGGGCTTCCAGAGGACGTCTATGAGCAGATCACGATGGACGTCGAAAAGCCCAACGGCATCTTCATCGTGACGGGACCGACCGGCTCTGGCAAGACTACGACGCTCTACTCCATTCTTCGCCGCATCAACCAGATCGACACGAAGCTTCTTACAGCCGAGGAGCCAGTAGAATACAACGTGGACGGCATTGTGCAGGTGCCGATCGACCCGAAGGTCGGCAACACGTTTGCGAAGGTCCTGCGAGCGTTCCTGCGACAAGACCCAGACGTGATGATGATTGGCGAGATCCGCGACCTTGAGACGGCTGAAATCGCGATTCAGGCCGCGCTTACGGGTCACTTCGTATTTTCGACGCTGCACACCAACGACGCCGCAGGCGCCGTCACGCGCTTCGTTGACATGAACGTTGCGCCGTATCTTCTCTCGTCGACGCTTGAAGGCGTGCTTGGCCAGCGTCTTGTGCGTACTTGCTGCCGCGAGTGCCGCGAGGCCTATGAACCGGACGACGAGACGCTGGAGCGCATTTCCATGACGCGCGACCAGATAGGCGGGCGTCCGTTCTACTTTGGCCGCGGCTGCAAAACATGCAATGGTACCGGTTACAAGGGGCGCAAGGCCGTCGTGGAGTATTTGCGCATATCGAATCCGCTCCGCGAGTTGATCAACAGCCGTGCGCCGACGCTCCTTTTGCAGGAGAAGGCGCGCGAGCTTGGAATGCGCACGATGCGTGAGCACGGCATACAGGCGATTCTCGACGGATACACGACCGTTGACGAGGTGCTGAGGTACACGTGATAGAGTTTAAAGTTCAAAGTTTAAAGTTGAAAGTTGTGGTGGGTGGATAGTTGGAGTTGTGAGTTGGAGTTGGAGAGTGGAATGGTAAAATCTCCTTCTTGGGTTTTGCACATTGCACATTGAACATTGCACATTGCACATTGAACTTTGAACATTGAACTTCCAATTGATCATGGGAGACTTGATCATAGTAATATTGGTTATTGCGCTGCTGGGCGCTGCGGCGGCGCTTGCGACTCCGCCTGGCCGTCTTCCGCTTGCGCTTCGCGGCGTCTACCGCATTCTCAAAAAGGACCGCGGCGAATGTGCCGCGCCGCCAGCTGCGGGACCGGCACCACTTTGGCGGCGCATCCTCGCATTTATTCTTGTGCTTATCGCTGCGGCGTTGGTCTTTGCCTGACATGGAGACCGTCGATATCCTTGGTTTTCGCGCGAAGGTCGCGCGAACGTTCCGAGAGCGGGCGCGCGGGCTCATCGGCACGAAGGCCCTCGCCCCCGGAGAAGGGCTCCTCATCGAGAAGTGCAACGCGATACACACTTTTTTTATGTCGTTTCCAATTGATGCGTACTTCCTCGACGGTGAAAATCGCGTAATAAAAGCGGTTAAAATGGTCCGTCCGTGGAGTTTTCTCGTCTGGGGCGGCTGGCGCGCGAAGAAGGTCCTCGAGGTCGCCGCCTGTTCGGACGCCAAGATTTCATCCGCTCCATGTTGACTATCAACGCAATTTTCGGTAAAATTACACCTAATAAACCTCAATAGGAGTATACTAAATGAGCGAGCAGCAGCAAAAGGGCGGCAATGTCGCGGCTATAGCCACGATGTTTGCCTTGTTTTTCATGATTGCGTTTGTGACGAACTTCGCAAGCCCGATGGGCGTCATTGCGAAGAACCAGTTCAATGCGTCAAACGCGCTTTCGCAGCTTGGCAACGCTGCGAACTTCATCGCCTATCTCTTTATGGGGATTCCCGGCGGCCTGATCCTGAAGCGCAAGGGCTATAAGTTCACCGCTCTCGCTGCCATCGCAGTTGGATTCGCCGGGGTGGGCGTGCAGCTCCTCTCGGGATATGTCGGCTCGTTCGCCGTTTACGTTCTCGGTGCGTTTATCGCGGGCTTTTCGATGTGCATGCTCAACCTCGTCGTCAATCCCATGCTCAATACGCTCGGTGGCGAAGGCAAGAAGGGCAACCAGCTCGTGCAGTTCGGTTGCTCGCTTAACTCCGTCGGCGCGACGCTGTCGCCGGCCGTACTCGGTTGGCTTATCGGCGAGGTTACGAAGGATACCAACTTCTTGAAGGCGGCTCCCGCACTGATGATTGCGATGGGCATTTTCGCGGTTGCCTTCGTCGTCGTCGCGCTTTCCAGGATTCCCGAGCCTCACATGGAGACGGCCGAGGAGAAGGCCGTGCGCCTTTCGGGCGGCTCGTCTGTCGTACGTGACATCGTAGAGACGCTCAAGTTCCGCCATTTCACTTTTGGCGCACTTGCCATCTTCTTCTACATCGTCATCGAGGTCGGCGTTCCGTCGATGGGTATGCTCTACATGACTGACTGCGTCAAGGACGCGGCGGGCGAGATTGTCTCCAAGGGTCCTGGCTACGTCGGCGGCGCGGTGGCCGGCGCAGTGTGCGGCGCGTACTGGTTCCTCATGATGTGCGGCCGTCTTCTCGGCGGCGTTATCGGCGGCAAGGTCTCTTCGCGTGTCCAGGTGACGTTCCTCGCGACGCTCGGCATTGCGCTGCTTGTAGCAGCCATGTTCTCGCCCGTCAAGATGATTACGCTCTTCAGCTACCAGTTCCCGCTTTCGATGGCGTTTGTCGTCGCCGTGGGCATCTGCACGTCCGTTATGTGGGGCGGTATCTTCAACATGGCGGCCGAGGGTCTCGGCAAGTATGTTCCGATGGGCTCGGGCATCTTCATGGCCATGGTGTTCGGCGGCATACTCATCCCCGTCCAGGGATTCCTCGCGGACAAGGTGGGCATCCTCAGCAGCTACTGGCTGTCGATCGCTCTCCTCGCCTACGTCCTCGTCTATGCGCTTGTTCTGTCCAAGCCCACGAAGAGGGCAGAGTAAGCATCGCGTCAATTAGTCATAAATCTTAAAATAGGAACACCGTATATGCAGAACAAGGAAGTCTACGACGAACTGGTGGCGAAGTTCGAGAAGATGTATGGCGAGAAGCCGCAGGTCGTCGCGTACGCACCTGGGCGTATCGAGGTCCTCGGCAACCACACCGACTACAACGAGGGCTACGTCTTTTCCGCAGCCATCGACAAGGGGACGTTCTTCGCCGTTTCGCCGACTGCCGACGAAAGCTGCGAGCTCACCGCCGGCGACTTCATGGAGACGGCGAAGTTCACCATCGGCACCGTCGCCCCTGCGAAGGAAATGACGTGGCAGAACTACGTCACCGGCACCTTCAACTGGCTCTTCGACGGCAATCCCGCCGCCGCGAAGCACGGCTGGAAGGCGATGTTCCTCGGCAACATTCCTCTTGGCGCGGGGCTTTCCTCGTCCGCCGCGCTTGAGATGTGCACCGTGCTCGCGCTCTCCAAGATCTACGGCATCGAGAAGGACAGGACGACTCTCGCCAAGATCGGCCAGAAGGCCGAGCACAC
>JAZSLQ010000108.1:0-8739 GCA_045535455.1 Kiritimatiellia bacterium
GGACGCGGCCATGCCCTCTGAAAGCATCCGTCATCACCTTCGTCACCTGTCTTGTCGAAGAGGCGGCCTTCAGGATCATACACGAGAACCGCACAACCTGAAGCGAGGAAGCGACACGGCTTGAGCACGACAAAGGTGTAATTCGTCCCTCCTCGCTCGTAGGCGACCGTAGCGACAATGTCGTCCCTCTCCGCGTCCATCAAAGCCTTCATGTCCGGATAGGAGCAATAGCGGCTAAACCGCTTGCCTCCGGGTATGGATAGCAAAAGACTCGCCACAACAGCCAAAACGAGCACGCCAAGAATGGCCAGCACGACTTTTGCCACGCCAAGCAAAGCCTTTACAAAAGCGATGAAACCTTTCTTCATGTCCTCATTCCCTTTCTCCCTTTCAAAGCTCTACAGCTTTCAATGACGCGATCCAGGATTGGTTCGCTTTCGTCCCTGCCAAGCCCGACATCTGCACGGAGGCGAAACGGCGCAGGGTCTAGTCCAGACGAAAGAAACTCGCCAACACATCTTCAACTGTAGTTAGCGGCAATATCTTGTTCAAATTGTTCATGACACTATATTACTACAATATCTTGCCGTTGTCAATTGTGCGACCGCACATTCACCTATCGTTTCTACGCAGGAATCATGCATGAAAATTATCATCGTCGCTTGCCAACGCCACCATCCTCAAATCCGCTCGCAGAAGAGATAGCGGTTGCCGTTCGCCTCGACAATGGAAATTATGTAGCTTAAGCTACCATCGCAGCGCAGAATCCGCGCATCGTCCGGCAGCGTAACATTGATGTGCGCCCATTCCATAATGCGCCGATAGTGATTGATTGCATTATCGGCATTTCCCAGGCCCCAAGGAGAACCTGGCGTGAATCTCCCCAAATCGGCATCCGCAACGGCAAATACATCAACGCCCTCGCGCATGGATATCCCGCCGAGAAATGTCAGCTTGTCGCGCGGGATTGCCGTCGTAGCGCAAATCGTCGATTCTACCCACTCTTCGTCCGGCGCCGATGACGTCCGCGTCGGAACGCAATAGACGATAAAGCCGCCGAACGACCATACCGTCGTCGAGCCGACGGCAAAGCCACGCGCCGACGAGCATCTTCGCGCCAGTCACCGCATCAACCGCATAATCCTCTGCCGTCAATCGACGCATTTTGGTTTTTTGACAGGATTTACAGGATTAACAGGATTGGCCGTATGCCTTGCGCGTTGTCGGTGCAAGTTCCAGTCCGCTGCACGCCAAAGCCATCGGCATCAAAAGAAATATTCCCACAAAAACAGTGGACAGATTAGGTAATCTTTCCCTTTCAAATGCAGTGCCCAGGCGACATCTTATAGCCTCCATGAGGCCTATCTGATATCCGCTGACCTCTCTACCATAACCAGCCAGCCTCTTCAACACCCGGCCGCCCGACCCCTGTATCTCCAGTTTGTGGGAGTGTTTGTTAGAAGTGCGGCCGCCGCCACCCATCACGAGTTCCACGTAAGTTATGTCCTTTATCGGTATCTCGGTCCTCTCAACCTTGCGTCCCCACCATTGCGACTCGACTATGACGAGCTTGCCGTCAGAAACCACAATCCTCTCGCTCTCTGAAAATGCATACGCAAAGCACCAAAGCACTGCAATCGAAAGCACTCCGAATGCAATGGGATGCTTTATCCCCAAGCCCCTACGTCCGCCATCCACCCTGTTGAGCGGAAACCCTGCGGCGCGACGGGCAATGCACGCACAGAAAAACTCTTGGACGGGCGATGGAAGATATCGTCCGAACACCGTGTTCGACCTGCCCTTGGTCTCCACGCATATTTCCCGGACAGGCATGCCTTGGTTGATGAGCCCAGTCTCCGGATGCTCGTCGACAAATGCATAAGTCTCTGATGTAAGCGCAAACTCCACATTCCTCTGGAATCGCCAGAGTCCGACCGTGTAGCAACCGCGCTCCGCATAAAGATGCAAGACACGCTTTCCGAAAATCTCAAATACAAGACCAAAGATTCCCAACATGAAAAACGGCGCGATAAGAACCGCCCACGCCCAGTCACCATGCGTCGCGCAACTCGCAATGCTATATCCTGTAATTCCGCCCAGCCAAAGGCACAAAAGCATCATCGCAAGATTACGCCTCGGGCATAGCACCAAGTCCGACCAAGCCCCTCCGCTTTCCACAACGGCCGGTCTAACCTTGATGCCGGGCGGCGGCTCGCCAAGATCGCGCTTTGCCATGTCGCGCTGAATTTGTCGCTTGAGGGAATGCCGCTTGCCGCACGACCGACAATGCATCGTATCAAACCTGACGTCAATGTCCGTGAATGCAATCTCTGCTCCACAATCATGGCAATGGTACACCTTTCGCCTCGCACCAGCAATACAATTCAACCTTCGCGCTCCTTTCTTAATCCTGTCAATCCTGTTAATCCTGTCTAAAAAACCTTCCTGCGACGCCCCACGCAAACATCATTCTCTCATTTATGGGAGTTCAATCTTGCCTGAGCGCCGTGGTCTAAGCACCAAGTGCGGCTAGCGGCACTGCGTAAAAACCATCGCCAAATGGCAACGTGTCTTCCCCCGCGTAAAGCACGATGCCCGTGAACCGCCCCTTGGCGAGATTGTCCGCAAACCATCGCAGATGCTTGAAGTCTTCTTTGCCGACCCTGCCACCCGCCTTCACTTCCAGTCCAAGCAGTTCTCCGCGTGCAACGCATTGATTCCACCAATTCTTTCAACTGCCATCTTTCAATCACGCGCATTCTCCATCTTTGTTGCAAACATCATATCACCTGCCCCGACCAAAAGTCAACTAGGGATCCGACTAAAAGTAAGATAGGCTCTCGTCCAAAAGCAAACTCCGCTGAACCGTCTCGCCTGCGACCTCACTCGAATATTATCCAGCTTTTCATATCTTGCCCTTCCTTCATCAAATCTTAGCCAGATTTCGCCACTTTTGCCTCACCAACACAATTATTTCCAATACCACAAGGCACCTGTCGCCATAAAGAGCCAGACTAAGGCGAAGGTCGCAAAGCTATAGAGCGCAAGTCTCCACTTTCTGAATACCGCGAGCACAGCGGCAGACAGCAGAAAGAGCATAGGAATGACAACATAGGCTGCGCTGAATCTCGAAACCCGCTCCGGAACACAAGGCAGGAGCTGTCCCGCATAAGGTCCAGACAGCAACGCCTTCCAACAGAGAATCTTGCTTTCAGCTTCAGTCATCCCGTCATGAACGGGATGGCAGTCCGCACTACCCATGCAAAACAGAATGAAAAGTGCATACACAGCCCAGAGGAGACAACGCCACGAGAACAGTTTGCCTACCCACTCCTCCCCTCTCGCAATTTTGCCGTCGCCTGGATCAGCAAGGCTACGCGCCAACGCCACGATAGCGCATATCGGCACGTAAATCAGACATGCAATAAACAACAATGAAGTCAAGAATGAAATCACGACACTCATGTTGCACGCTCATTTTTGCTTTACCCAAATCAGTTTATCGGTGACGTAACCACGCCGTCGCGCTTCGTAGAGAAGTTCGGACTTCGCGGTTTCAGACAGTTCAGGCGAACGGGAGAGCAGCCATAGGTAGTCTGCACTGCCGCTGCCGACGAGCGCGCGGGTGTATTCCTTGTCGATCAGTATCACGCGGTAGTCGGCGTAGAACGGGCCGAAGAACGAGACGCGCAGAAGCCCGGGCGTGTCTGTCGTCTTGCCCTTCCCGATCGCCGTCTTCTGCTTGCCGTCCCTGATACCCGTGTTGACAACTTTGATCGTACCGTCCGCGTTCTGCGTATAGTTGGCCTTCGCCTGCTCCACGCCGCGCTCGAAGCTGTGGTCGAAGCGGGCGATCTCGTACCACTCGCCGAGGTAGCGGTTCAGGTCAAGCGCCGCCACCGGCGCATTGTCAACCTTCAAAGTGCTCACGCACCCCGCCGCGAGGGCGAGGGATGTGACGAGGATCATTCGTGCTATTGGTTTCATGAGTTTCTTCTTTCGGTGGTTGAGTTGTCTGGCGATTGTTTCTGCTCTACGGTGATTTTGCCGCCGGAGAATGCGATGCGGTATTGTCCTGTGGCGACGAAGAACAGCATGGTGAAAAGTACCGCAAGAAATGCGCTAAGAATAAGCCGAAGCGTGTAGCGTTCGACAAATACCCAATGTTTGCGCACCGAGTCAACCAAGTCTCCGCAAATGCCCTGCGGTGCGTCGTAGCGCACAAGGCACAGGTTCATCGCGAGGCCGAAGAGGAAGTAGAGCGGTGCGCTGTAGGCGATGTTCGGGCCGCGAAACGCCTGCAATGCGTCGAAGCCGCGAAGCCACCAGTAGAGCGAATAGACGCCGTCTATCCCCGCCCACGCGAAAAGCCACGCCAGCGGAAGCCGCTTCCAGTCGAGATAGACTAGCGCTCTCACCGTCCACGGTGCAACGACATACGCCCAAAGCCCCATAATGAAGCAGATCGGATAGTCCCAGTCTGCGGACGGCGTCAGGTGCGACCCGGCGATGAGGATGCCGATGCCGACGGCAAACGCGGCAAGTCGCCACGGCCTGACAAGTTCCCGCGACACCAGCGGACAGTCCTTCTCCAGAAACCCAAACTCATAGTTCAGCTTCATCTCGCTTCTCCTTTCGCATAATACCCCGTATCTCCCTGTAGGCAATAACAGCTATGCCAAAAAGCAGAAAAGGAAGTATGGTCCGATGAGGGAACTCCGAGACTTCAACCCGCTCACCCTGATATCCAGGCAAAAAGCATTTCTCTAATTCCTTGGTTATGCGATACTTGCCCAGCTTTATCTCCCCATAAGGAGAATCGCCGACAAGAAGAGTCAATATTTTTCTACCGGATGATCTGCTCACAGGGCGCACATTTGTTATGTCTTTTATCGGGCATTGCCAAGACGACTTCTTCATCCCCCAATACTGGTTCATTTCAATATGCAACACGCCGTCGCAGACGACATAATCTATTCTTTCCACATGAACACCGACAACTGCCGCAACCATGCCCGCCGCCACCGCAAGTAAGACTAATATGATTTTCTTCTTCATGCTCCCGCTCCTTTCATTGGAAATTGGAATTGGCACTGGCAACACTTCCACATTGGCAACATTACAACGCCAGCACATAGTGCGTCGAGCGGCCCTGTCCTTCCCGGCGGAGTATGCCTTTGGCGACAAGAGCGTTGATCTCGCGCGAGGCGGTATCCTGCGACACCTTGCATATCTTCGCCCACTTGGAAGACGTGAGATTACCCTTGAACCCGTCGAAGAGCCTGTTCAGCATGGCGCGCTGGTTTGCCGTCAGTTCGTCCGAAGAGTGCGCTTCCCAGAATTCGGCCTTGTCAAGTATCGTCTTGAGGCGCACCTCAGCCGCGTCGACGGCACGGCGATGGCAGCCAAGAAACCATTTGAGCCACCGCGTCACGTCAAGCGTCCCGCGCTGGGCGCGTTCGATTTCGCCATAGTAGGCATTCTTCTCCGCCTGTATCTCCGCAGAGAGCGAATAGAAGCGCATCGCCGAACGTTCGCCCTTCGCAAGCAGATATTCGGTGAGCGCGCGCGAGAGGCGTCCGTTGCCGTCGTCGAACGGATGGAGAGTCAGGAACCAAAGGTGCGCGAGCGCTGCACGGACAAGCCAAGGCGTTCCCGCATCGTCGCTGTTCACATAGTCCATGAGACGTTTGATTTCGCCGTCCAGCAATTGCGCATGAGGCGCGACAAAATGCACGCGCTCCATCATCCCGTGGCGCGACACGACGCGCATCGGCCCGTCACTGTCGTCCCTGAATCGTCCGACCGCTATCTTGGATAGCCCGGAATAGCCCGTCGGGAAAAGTGCCGCATGCCAGGAGAAAAGCCGTCCCACGGTCATGGGAGCTTCCCAGTTTCGCGTCGCGTCGATTATCATGTCCGCACGCGCCTCCGCCTCGCGGGATGTCGCGCTTTTTGCGCCCGAAAGGACGATCTCCATCCTTTTCGCCACGCTTGAGCGCACGTCGTCGCGGTTGAGGTGCTCGCCCTCGATCTCGGCGGAATTCAGTATCTCTGCAGAAAGCGTCTCGCAAACAGCATCACTCCGCATCTCAAAACCGATTGCTGCAAGCCGTCCCGAAAACTTCCCTATTGCAAAGGAAGCCGCTTCAAGCTCCGCCGCCAGTTCGGCGGAATCCCACCGAAACTTGGGCCAGTCTTTATGTTGATAGATGTAGCGCACAGAAAATCTCCGCAACTTTTGCGGACATTATACCACATAATCTCCGCACGCTGCAATAGCAACACTCAGCCCCATGCACTGTAGATAAGGATCAGTTCCTCCTTGTGACCAAATGACCAATTGTCAGATTCCAGATATGCCCTGAGCCCCGTGGCAAAGTTCCTTAGCCAGTATTCAATGCTGTCATTGTCCTCCGCATAGTCGCATTCGTCTTCGGCCTTTTTTCGGTCTGGAAGGCGTACGGTCACATGACAACCATTTTGGGAGAATTCATAAACACGGCGCGATGCGTCGGTCTTGTTTCGATTGACATATTTCCAGTATGACAGGCATTGATACCCGTCCGTAAACAGTCTGACGAACTTGTTGTGCATTGAGGCCTCCAGTCGGTCATCCCATACACCGCCAAGAATGTATTCGATAGCCGAAAGCATCTCCCTCGCATCTTGCTTGCCAATTATAACAGCCTCGTTTCTCCACCCATAATAGTCAAGGTTGTAATGATCCACCAGCGCATCAAAGCCTGAAGGGAAATCCCATTCAAGCAATCTATCGCACCAGATGCGCTCATCTCTCAGGAAGAACCCCGTTCGATGCATTATACGATAGTCTTCAATCGTACGCGGCTCGACACAGCTCCGTACGCCGTTCTCGTCGGTCTCATATTCGTCATTAGGCTTGATTGACATGACAAGCGGAACATCATTTGGATCAAAATCCTGATGTCCGTACTCTTCATGTAATTTTCGATAGCCGCTGATAGCGCGCTCATATTGCTCGTCTGTTACAGGAAAAGTCTTGTAGACCCTGTACAAAGTAAGCGTTGTTCCCCGTGACATGGCATTCCTTTCTATTGTTTCACCAATCTATTGTATCGTTCGCCGACGGCACAGTTGTTTTATACTCTTCTCCACCTCTCTGTCAAACCATATCAGCCGATCACTCCTTTCTTTCCGTAACCTCGTGGGAGATTTTGAGCAGCGCAAGGTTCAGCTCGATCGTCGTCTTGCGCGACACCGTGGAAAGGTTGTCGCCGATGAGTTCCGCGAGCTTGTGCCCTGCGCGCGTGAGCATGTTCGCCTGCTCCGGCGATCCCGCCTTCTCGGTCTGGAGCGCCTCCATGTCGCGGACCATCGAGCGAACCTTGGCGTAGGTATTTACAATGGCGAGCGTTGCCCGAGTTGCCACTTCTCCTTTTAAAATCGTCGCAAGCATGTAAAGCCCACGCTCGGTCAATGCATGCGGAGCACGACGCATTCCCATCTTGACCACAGCGATTTCCCTCGCAGACAGATTGGAGGTCAAAATTTTTGACTTCCAATCCATGAACTCCTGTTCATTCAGCTGGAATACGAATCCTTCGGGGAACTTCTCGGGATTATTACGTATTGCTTGATTGATTTCTTTCGTCTCCACGCCGTACAGCGCGGCGACGTCGCGGTCAAGCAGCACCTGCTGATTGCGGATCGTGAGCATGCGGGATTGCACAGCGGCGATGTCTATCGCATTGAGTTCGTTTGACCTTTTCATTGTCCTATTCCTTTTCCTTTCGGCGTTGTGTCGGCGCATTGCGCGGCCGAACGCCGGCCACAGGGTACAATACGCCAACGGCGCATTTTCGGAATAGGCGATGCCTCGCCAAGATGCCGACGACGCTTAGGCTGCGCGGTCGCGCTCAAGCCCGCGGAGGAAGCCTCCTCCTCACGTTCCAAATCGGCCGCTGCGGTTCCTGACGTCAATGCCCCCTCCCGGACCGTCCGCCCACCCTTCAGGCTTTTCGATCCGTTCTCAGCAGGACTCGATCAGTTTGAACCCACGGCTTTCAAGGCTCCCGTTCGTACCTCCGTCGCCACGGAGTTCAATCCCGAAGAGCACAGATATGATACCATACTATCGCGTCATAAGTCAATCCGCGCGCGAAGAAATTTCATGCATAAGCATAAAGCGCCACTTGCGGTTTTGATCGCGCTTGGAGGCGTAGGCGATGCCGATACACGGGGCGGAGGTGAACTTGACGCTCGCGCCGTCATTCCCCTATCTCCACCTCCCCATGTACCACCTCAAACGTGCAGCCGACGGATTCACAGACATTTGTCAGGACATCCCACGCGGTCGTCATCGTACCGCTGCCTGGACAGGGAATCATCGGCGCATCCTGTTTCGGCTTTTCCGGCCCAGTCTTCGCGGCAACAGAATCCGCGCAGACGAACGTTATTCCTCGGTTCTCAAGCGGAATGTCTGGGCTGTCGAAGTCTTTTGTCGCCCGACTCATATACTCAACGAAATCCTTCATCGTGGCAGGGGCATAAAAGTACACTTCTGGCATCGTGATCGCCTTCAGACGGCGAACCGTCTTCGAATCTCTCCAACACCATGGACGCGGCCATGCCCTCTGAAAGCATCCGTCATCACCTTCGTCACCTGTCTTGTCGAAGAGGCGGCCTTCAGGATCATACACGAGAACCGCACAACCTGAAGCGAGGAAGCGACACGGCTTGAGCACGACAAAGGTGTAA
>JAZSLQ010000208.1:0-6544 GCA_045535455.1 Kiritimatiellia bacterium
AGGACGGTAAAGCCGCGCTTCATCGCCGCCGCGATTGCGGTCGGGATACTCGTTCTCCTTTTCGCCGCGTTCCCCGATGCGACGCTTCGCCTTGCGACGCGTGCGCTCGTCCCTGCCGCCGAGGTCGACAACATCTACGCTTCGTCTCTCAAGGTGACTCCCGGCGACAAGGTCTTGCTCGAAGGGACACCGCTTACGCTTGGGCTTGCGGTGAGCGAGGGCTTCCCGTCGCGCGCCTTCGTGCGTACGCGCTTCGACGGCAAGGGCGAGGCGGTGGAGCGCATGGCCCGAGTCTCCGAGGAAGGCGCGGAGGGGCCGGCGATATATTCGTTCTCCTATCCGCGCGTTACAAAGAGCTTCCACTATCGCATCAGCTGCGGCAGTGCGCTGACGCGGGCGTACAGGGTCGAGGTCGTGCCGGAGCCGAGCTATTCCGAGAGGAAGGTCGAGGTGCGCCATCCGGAGTACACCGGTCGCCCGCCGGACACCTACACGAACTCGGTGTCGATAGTGGGGCTTGAAGGGTCGAAGATCACGGTGTCCGTAAAGCCGTCGCGTCCCGATGTGAACGGTGCGCTCACGCTTCCCGGCGACGTGGTTGTCCAGGGCGTGGAGTCGGAAGGGCGGCTCGACTTTTCCTTCGACCTGAAACGCGGACTTGAGGGGGGCTGGAGTTCTGTCGTCTGGGACTCCAACGGCTTTTCGAACCAGATCGAGTCAGCGTCAATAACGATAGTGAAGGACACGCCGCCGGAAGTGAAGCTCGTCTCGCCAGAGACGCTTGACCTCAAGCTTCCAGTGAACGGGAGTCTTCCGATAGAGTACAGCATAAAGGACGACTTCGGCCTTGCGCGGACTACACTCGAGTCCTGCGTCGGCGCGGGCGCATGGGAGGAGTACAAGCTGCTTGAGCCGGAGAAGTCGGGCGACGTCTCGTGGAGCGGCTCCCATGTGGTTTATTTCGTCTCAGGAGGGTTCGAAAATGCCGCGGTCGTGCGTTTCCGCATAAAGGTCGAGGACAACCTTCCGGCGGAACTCGGCGGCCCTGGCGTCGCCTATACGCCAGAGATCATGGTGACTCGCTCTGGTGGGAAGGATGCTAAGTCGCTTGGGCGGCAGTCCCTCAGTGCGCAGATCGAAGGCGCGAAGAAGGACATGCAGAACATTCTCGACCACTTGAAACTTGGCAAGCGGTGTTTCGAGGGGGCTGCGGGCGGATATGCAAACGCCGAGAAAAACATGTGGCACCGCAACGAGGCGGAGAGGACAAGTACAAAGGCGAAAGCCGAGGTGCAGAACGCGGAAGGGCTTCTTTCGGAGTTCATCGACGGACTTTTAGACAGCCGTCTCGATACGGGCGCCGAGATGTTCAGGCCGGTTCTCGACAAGCATGTGACGCCGATACGCCAGGGTGCGGAGGACGTGTTCTTGCTATCGCGCTGGAACGAGAAAAGCGGCTCGTGCAGGACGCTTGCAAAGGACACGGAAGCGGCGATCACGGCCTTTGAGGACGCGAAGCGCAAGTTCGACATCTTGACAAAGGCGGCCGAGGAACTCCAGAAGATGCAGGATCTCGCGGAAAGGGAGAAGGCGCTTGCCGAACTTGCCGAGAATAACGAGATTGACGCCAAGACGCTCGCCGAGGAGGAGAAGAAGCTCGTAGAGGACGCGAAGGACGCGATCAAGGACGATCTTGAGAAGAACCTCGACAAGCAGATCGAGAAGGCAAAGGAGCTTTCCGAGAAGGGCAAGGATCTCGCGGAGAAGCAAGAAGAGATTGAGAAGAAGGCGGCAGAGTCCGAGAAGAGCGGCGACGAAGCTGCGAAGAAGGCCGCGGCAGAAGAAGAGAAGAAGCTTGCGAAGGAGATAGCCGACCTCGCGCGCGAAGCCGACAAGCTTACGAAGGACATCGAACGAGAGGCCGGCACCCAGGAGATGGACGAGAAGAAGACTTCCGAGAGCGCAGAAAAGGCGACTGAGAGCGCCGAGAAGGCGGCGGAGGCCGCGAAAGATGCAGCCGAGAAGATGGAGAAGGGCGATATGGAAGGGGCGAAGAGCGATACCCAGGAGGTAAAGGACGCTCTTGCGCAGGCACAGCAGCAACTCGACGAGGCACAGCAGAAGATGGGCGCCAAGAACGACGAGTTCGAGCAGAACGCAAACGATCTCAACGAGATGGTGAAATCCATGGAAGAGGCTGCGGAGGCCGCGCAGGCCGCTGCTGAAGCCCAAGAGGCGGCCGAGGCCCAGAATCAGGCAGATGGTGAAAACCAGCAGGGCGAGAATCAGCAGGGTGACCAGCAGCAGGGCGAGAATCAGCAAGGTGAAAACCAGCAAGGCGAGAATCAACAAGGTCAACAACAGGGCGACCAACAACAGCAAGGTGACCAACAGCAGCAACAGCAAGGCCAGCAACAGGGTCAGCAGCAACAGCAACAAGGCCCAGCGCAGCAGGCGATGCAAAATGCAGCGCAAAAAGCAAATGAGGCGGCGCAGAAGATGCAGAACCAGGCCAATGAGCAGGCGCGTCAGAACAACATGTCGATGGACCAGTTCGAGAGCGATTCCTCCAGTAGCGAGTCGTCTTCCGAAGGTGGGGAGCAGAAGGATGGATCGAAGGCGAGCAAAGACGCGAAGCCGCCGAAGAACTCCGGCAAGGAAAAACCAGGGAAAAGAAACAAGGTCCAATACATCAATCCTGAGGACGAGGGAGACGACGAAGACTGGTTCAAGATGAAGAGCGAGTCTGGAACCGGTGCGGAAATCGACACCCTTGACGACGTGCCGGCCGAGTATCGCGGGCTCGTCCGCGAATATTTCAAGGCACTTAACGAAGGAGCCAGGAAATGACGAGACGTTATGCAGCTTGTATAATTGCCGCGGCGTTCTGCGTTTTGTCGCTTGTGGCGGTGGCGGCCAAGGAGCCAGACAAAGTCGATGTTGCAATCGAACACGGGCTCGAGTATCTGCTTGCCGTGCAGAAGGAGTCTGGTGCGTATCCTGGACAGCATGGCGACACCGTTGCCATCCCGGCGCTCGCGGCGATGGCATGCCTCGCGACTGGCCATGTCCCGGGCGACGCCAAGTACGGACGGCTCATAGAGCGATCACTTGACTATGTTCTCTCAAACCGCGACGAGACCGGGTATTTCGGGAAGATCGGCAACGGCAAGATGTACGCCCACTCGATAGCGACGCTTCTTCTTACCGAGGTCTCCGGAATGGTCTCAAATGAGCGTCAGGCGCAAATCGACGCCGTCCTGCCCAAGGCCATCAAGGTGATTCTTGACGCGCAGGACGTGAAGAAAAACAAGCAGAGCGACGGCGGTTGGCGCTATACGCCCGATGCGAAGGATTCCGATACGAGTTGTTCTGGATGGGCGCTCATGGCGCTCCGTTCGGCGCGTCTCAACGGGGCACAGGTTCCGAAAAGCGCGATTGAACGGGCCGTCCAGTACATGCATCGCCACCACCACAGGGAAAAGGGCTGCTTTGGCTACCAGAACCCTGAGCAGTTCGCCGTCACGCTCTCTGGCGCCGGAATACTCTGTCTTGAGCTCTGCGGCCGGCATGAGGACCCCGATTCAGTAAGCGCTGCGAAGTTCCTCATGTCGGTGTATCGCGAGAAGCTGCCGAACGAAAGCTACGCGTATTACGGGCTCTATTATGCCTCACAAGGTCTTTTCCAGATTGGCGGCGAGAACTGGAAGGAGTTCTCGGAATGGATGTACAATACGTATCTGCCAATGCAGCGTTCAAACGGTGCATGGCCGGAGCATGGCAGCGAGAGGACCGAGCCGTACGCGACGGCGATGACTATCCTTGCGTTTGCGGTTCCGTTCCGCCAACTTCCAGTGTATCAACGAGACGAGACGGTGGACGAATGATGAAGCGAGGAAAGTTCATAACATTCGAGGGTGGCGAGGGCTGCGGGAAGTCCACGCAGGTGCGGCGACTCAAGGCCGCGCTAGAGCAGACGGGCATCGCGGTTCTCCTAACGCGCGAACCAGGCGGCACGCCGCTTGCGGAGCAAGTTCGTTCACTCTTAAAAGACGAGACCGAAGAGCCGCCTTGCGACAGGGCGGAGCTTCTCCTTTTCCTCGCCGCGCGAGCACAGCTCGTAAAGAACGTGATACGCCCTGCGCTCGAAGCGGGGACATGGGTCATTTCCGACCGCTTCAGCGATTCGACTCTTGCATACCAGGGGTACGGTCGCGGGCTTCCGCTCAACATCATTCGCGAAGCAAACGACTTTGCATGCGAGGGGCTTAAGCCGGACAGGACAATCCTCCTCGACGTCGATCCCGAGACTTCTCGGGCGAGGATGCGCGGCCGCGAGGCGTCGACGAACACGACGGCAGATCGCATAGAACGCGCGGGCGACGATTTCCATTCGCGGCTCAGGAAGGGCTTTCTTGAAATGGCCGCGGCGGAGCCGACGCGGATCGTGACGATTGATGCGTCAGGAACCGAAGACGAAGTATGGGAGAGTGTATGGAAGTCGCTGACGCCTATACTCTGATCTCCCATGCGATTGACACCGGGCATGCGGCGCACGGATATCTCGTGTGCGGTGACTTGCGCGGCCAATGCGACGCGCTGACGGAGAGGATTCTCCGAAAACTTTTCCCGAACGAGCTCGCGCAGGTAGAGTCGAGGTGCCATCCCGACATTGCGTGGCTCGAGCCCGAGGGGAAGTCGCGGACTATCCACGTGAAGTCGATGCGCGAACGCATAGTGGAACCCATGTCCGCGACGGCGTTCTCGGGCGGCTGGAAGGTCGGCGTCGTAGTTGGCGCAGACAGGATGGAGACCGAGGCCGCGAATTCGTTTCTCAAGACTCTCGAGGAACCGCCGCCGAAGACGCTGTTCCTTCTTCTTACCGACCAGCCGGACGCGATGCTTCCGACGATTGTCTCGCGCTCGCAGCGCATCGACCTTCCGCTTTCGGAGGGTGTCCTCGAGGGCGAAGCGTATGACGCGATAGAGGAAGTCTTCTCCTCGCGCGGAGTCTCTGGCATATTCGAGAAGGCACAGGCGGGGAAGCGGCTTGCCGAAGTGTTGGCCGAGGTTAAGGACGAGTCCGAGCCAGAGGACGTCGCGATTGCGCGAAAGGCGTTTTACAAGACGATAATGAAGTTCGTCCGCGGCTGGATGGTGAAGGGCGAGCTTTCGCGGCAACAGGCGTTCAAGAATGTTGCAGCGGTGGAGGACGCGTTTCGCCAGAGCGAACGGTATCTTTCCGACGACGCGGTGCTTGTCAATCTTACCGACCGGCTTGTCTGGCCCGAGTGAAAGGAACGGCGAAATGAAGCTTTCCCTTTCTACGAACTGGTGCAACCGCAGGATCGACGACGGGCGCGAAATCGCCGAGAAGGCGCTCGAGCTCGGCTTTGAGGAACTTGAACTTGGCTTCCACACCACGGTGCAGCAGGTCGCCGGCTTCAAGGCGATGCTTGACAAGATTCCCGTCGGGAGCGTCCATGCGTTCTGTCCAGTTCCGCTTTCGGCGCCGCATGGATATCCAGAGCTGTACCAGCTTGCGACGCTAGACGAGGAAGGTCGCAAGATGGCCGTTCTCCAGATGACGAGGAACATCGACTTCGCCGCCGAGATGGGCGCGGACACCGTCGTTCTCCACGCGGGGCGCGTCGCGTTCGACCGCATCTTCGATCGCATCGACACTGGGGCTCTCAGCAAGGTTCTCAAGGAGAACAAGGGCGATGTAAAGTCCGCGCCATACGTGAAGTTGCTCGCGCGTGCCGCGAAGCGCCGCGTGAAGCGCGGAGAGCGGCTTTTGGACGTGTTTATAAAGACGCTTTCGGATCTCGCGCCGCGCCTTGTCGAGAAGGGCGTGACGCTCGCTATTGAGAATCTTCCGTACTACGAGGGATTTCCCGCGGAATGGGAGCTTCCAAAGATCGTAAGCGAGTTCAAGGGCGCGCCGATCCGCGGTTGGTTTGACACGGGGCATGACCGTGTGCGCGAGATGCACGGCTGGCGCGGCGAGGTGAAGATTTCCGAACTTGGCGAATATGCGCGGACTTTCTTTGCGGGGATGCATCTCAACGATGTCGAGGATTTCAACGACGACCATTTTGCGCCAGGAGACGGGAAGGTTGACTTTGCCGCGCTCAAGGAGTTTGCGGAAAATGTTCGCCATGTGGTTTTCGAGCCGTCGCAGGAGGTCTCTGAAGAATCCCTTCGCCGCTCCGTCGCCCACATCCGCTCGCTCTGGTGCAAGTGAAGTTGTGTTTTAGTGGCGTGGAAGTGGCGGGGCGTGTTTCGGCTTAGGGCTCGCTAGTTTTGCCGCGGATACGCGGCTAAACTCCGGCGAAAAAGCCGGTGGCGACATCGATTTTGCGGCCTTTTACATTTTGCCAGTGCCGTCGAGCCTCTCGGCAAAATGGCGGCGCGTCAAAATCGGGTCGCTTCCGTCTTTTTCCCCGTCGCGTCGCATGCCGCCAAAACACCCCCGCCACTTCCGCGCATGGCACCCTCGGCCCGACCTTCCGCTATGGCGCGTTTTTCTTCGTAGCATTTG
>JAZSLQ010000176.1:0-6270 GCA_045535455.1 Kiritimatiellia bacterium
AAGACCGCTTGGCCTCCGACTTGGCAAATTAGTTGATTCTCCCTGCAGTGGCGGCAATAATGGCCGCCGCCTAAAAAGGGTTGCCGCGTTTGTCGTGGCGGTTGCGATAGTAGCGATCACGCCGAGGACGGCGAGTGCTGAAACGCACACGCTTCAGCCGTATGCCTACGTCCAGTCCTACGGCGAGAACGGCGTCAACACCGGATATGTGGCCAACGACACATCCCGTTTCATCATCGACTTCGAATTTACCAAAATCGTGAAGTCGAAATTCCTTTTCGGCGCGGGCGACAAGCAGGTTCATTGCATTTACCTGAACAGCGACTCAAATCCGCGTCTCGCCTGGAACTGCAGAAACGCAGGATGGATGTGGCAATGGGATTACCCGACCGTAGACGGCACTTCGATCTACGGGGCGGACGTCGTAAACACGCGCCTCGTGGCGGATCTCAAGAGTACATACAATGCTGCGACAAAAGTCAGAGTCGACCTCGTCTGGTATTCATCACGGTATGCGACATACGGCGAGGCCACTGCCAAGACAAGCACAGGTTCCAGCAACGCGACGGCTACGCGCCTTTTCCACTACGGCGCGGAAACAGCCTACAGCACGGCGAAAATCTACTCGTTCGAGACACGCGCCAACAGCGCGGCGACTGCGCCTGTCGCGTTCTTCGCGCCGACCGTAGACGCGAGCGGCGCGGCCGGGTTCACGAACATCGTCGCCGGGACGTTCCACGGCGACGAGGCGGCAAGCCCGGCGACGGCGCTCTCCTTTTCGGCGGGCATAGGCGACGCAAGCGACTACAAATACGAAGGGGCGACGTTCTCGGCGAAGTTCCATGCGTATTCCGCAGACACGGACACGGGAAATGTCATGTTCGGCGAAGGCGAAGCGGCGGGCGCGGCATCGGCGTGGATAGCGCGCGGCGGCACGGCGACGCTTACCGCCTTTCCGGCGGCGGGATATGTTTTCAAGGAATGGACGGGCGACACCTGGGCGATAACGTCCGGCAGCGTATCGTCGCCGGAGGTGACGGTTGCGAGCGACAGGGCGGCGCAATTGCTCGCGACTTTCGAGCCGGGCGGCGACACGTCGCTCTGGATAGGCGGGACGAGCGGAAATTTCAGCGACAGCGCGAACTGGGGCGGCGGCATCGTGCCGGGTTCCGGTTCGACGGTGATTCTCCAGAGTTCCACCGCCGCGACATTGAATAACGACATAGAGGGGCTTGCGCCTGCGTGTATCGTCTTTCCTGCGGGCAGCGCGATGGTGACGGTCACGGGGAATCCGATTACAGGGCTTCTCTCCGTCACTAACAACACCTCGGGTGTCCATCATGTCTTCAGCAACGCCGTCTCGTTCGCTGAGAATACGGTCGCGGACATTCTTGCGGCGAGCAGCAGCGGCAACTACGTGATCTGGGACGGCGGCATGACGATGCATCTGCCGCCCATGGATCCCGCCGCCGGCAGTTCCAGGAGCGAAAGCACCGCCATCTGGCTCGCTGGCGACGTGACGATAACCGGAGACGTGGAGGACTGGTCGCCCGGGGTGTCGGTGGGCTTTTTGCGCCTCATCAGCCACGGCACATTGACAATCACCCACTCCGTGACCGTGAAAGGGGTCCCCAACTTCCTGGTGGGCGGCAACACCGTGCTCCACATCGAAGGCGACCTGACGGTGCAGTGCGCGAGCGGGGAGGGATATTTCATGAACTTCGTGAACGGAGCCATGGTGCTTGACGGGTGGGCGATCAACGCCGGCGCGGCCGCGTGCCGTTTCAGCGAACAGGCGAACGGAACCGGCCATATCGAAAGCTACGGCATCAAGCAAATGGCGGGAGCGGGGAACGTCATGCTCAACGGCGGCGAGGCGAAAGGTGCGGCAGGCCGCTGGACAATAGGGGAAGGCGGCATCCTGGATGGGACGCTGATCTGGGTGCAA
The DNA here is from genome assembly GCA_045535455.1 of Kiritimatiellia bacterium. Lineage (GTDB taxonomy): Bacteria > Verrucomicrobiota > Kiritimatiellia > RFP12 > UBA1067 > UBA1067. The sequence continues at coordinate 1,949 of JAZSLQ010000176.1, forward strand.
GACCAGAAGTCCGCCTACATCACGGCGGCGGCGGATTTCACCGTGGCTGGGGACGTCCGGCTTTCGAGCGGCGCGTCGCAATACCATCCACGTCTTTACGTCAATCCCAACGGGCACACGGTGACGTTCGATCAGAGCAACTGCGCGGGCAATACCCAGAACTCGTCCATCATCGCGCACGGAAGCGGCACGGTGGAAGTCCGGGAAAGCATGGCTACCGTTCCGGCGACGGAGTTCGCCGCGAGCAACACGGTGACGCTGGCCGTGCAACCGGGGGTCGCGCTCGGCGCGGGCAAGGTGTCGGTCAAGGACGAAGCGACGCTTGAGGTGGCGGCGTCCGGGACGCTTGACCTGACGGGGAACAGCGCGTTCTCGCTCGCGGCCGATGCGGCGCTTGCGTTCAACTTCACGTCGCGCACGTCGCCGGCGATATTGTTGCCATCGTCGTCCACTATCCCGGAAACCGTGAAGGTGAAGATTTCTGGTGGCGACCGCCCCAAGAGCGGGACGCACACGCTCGTATCCGGCTATGATTTCACGGGCAAGACCGTGAATCTTGTTGAAGCGCCGGATTGGGTGCAATCCGTCACCGTGGATGGTAGCGGCAATCTCGTCTGCAACGTGAAGCCCGGCGGGTTGATCATTATCTTTCAATAACAAAGGACGAAGATGATTCGTAATTTTGTCTTGATTGCGCTTGTTGCGTCAAGCCGGATTCTGCCGACGGGCGCGGCAAGCGCGGTTTCCACGGCCCCGGCGACGCTCTGCAATCCAATAGCAGGACCGCAGGCACCGGATCCGTTTGTGGTATGGGACGATTCTACGCAATATTACTACCATCTGCATACGGAACACTTCAGGCTTGAGATATACCGCGCGAAGCGCATAGCGGATATCCTGACGGCGGAGCACAAGACGCTCTATGTCACAAACGCCGCGAATCGCGTCTACGGCGACATATGGGCGCCGGAGATGCACCGCGCACCGAACGGGAAGTGGTATATCTACACGTCGGGCCGCTATCTGCCGAAGCAGGGCGAGCAGAAGAGGCTCTTTGTCATGGAGTCGAATACTGCAGATCCATTCGACGGATTTGTTTTCAAGGGAATGCCGTCGCCAGATACATTCTCCATCGACCCGACCGTGACGACATGGACGGACGGCAAGCAGTACATATGCTACAGCGAAGTGAAAGCCGGGCGCGGACAGGTGCTCGTCGTGCGAGAGATGGCGAATCCGTGGACATTCGGCGAGAGGCAGGCTGAAATCGCCCATGCTGAACTGCCGTGGGAATGCGTGGACAAGCTCATCAACGAGGGCGCGTTCTTCGTGCGCAGTCCGGACGGGAAGCGGTTCTTCATTGTCTATTCGGGGAACGGTTGCTGGCACGACGACTACACGCTCGGCGTCCTCGAGTTCATTGGCGGAGAGGGAGGCGACCTCTGCGATGCCGCAAACTGGCGGAAGCACCCCTCGCCGCTGCTGGTGAAGGGCAACGGGGTGTTCGGCCCAGGACACGCCTCGTTCTTTAGCTCGCCCGACGGCAAAGAACTCTGGTGCGCCTACCACGGCCTCGCGAAGTCCAACCCGTCCAACACCCCGACACGGCGTTTGCTGAACCTGCAGAAAGTGGGGTTCGACAAGAGCGGCTTCCCGGTCATGGGCGAGGCTATCGGTGCGGCGGCGCAACGCGCACCTTCTGGCGAAGGCGGGGCGGTGCGTCTCAGGTTCATGTCGTTCAACATCTGGGGGGATTACTTCGGAAACCCTGCGGCGGAGCGCAGGGCGAACGTCGCAAAGTCGCTTGCGACGCATCGCGCCGATGTCGTTTCCCTGCAAGAAGTGACGGCAGGATGGTGGAGAAGCGGCCTCTTTGCCGACCTCGCAAAAGAAGGATATGCGGCCGTGACCGGCGACATGAAGGACACGTACCGCCGCGCAGGCGGCAACCCAAAGAAGCCCGGCGGGAATTTCGAGCCCCTACTGTACAGGCAAGACCGCCTCGCGCCGCTGGAATCTGGGTGTGAAATCTTCGACCTGAAGCGCACGAATACGAAAATGGTGACGTGGGCAGTGTTCGAGGACAAGGCGACAAAGCGGCGCTTCATCGCTTTCGCGACGCATTTCTGGTGGAAGCATGACGTCCCGGAACACGACGCCATCCGCGTGGCAGAGGCGCAGCGGGTCGTCGCGCTCGTCAAGGATTTGCGGCGGAAGTGGGGCGACATTCCCGCCATCGGAGGCGGCGATTTGAATTGCACCGTCAAATCTGCCGCCGTCAAGACCTTCCTCGACGCCGGGTTCTGCGATTCCGACTGCGCCGCCACAGTCCGCATTCGGCACCGTTCGCACCATGGGAACCCGGTGCGCGGAGAGGACGGTGCGTGGCATTCCCGCCTTCGCATGGGAAAGTCGGACAATCCGGATTTGTCCATCGACCGCGTTCTTTTCACGGACGGCATAACCGCGTCTCGTCACGAGGTGAGCGTGGAACAATACGAACTTGATGCTTCCGACCACGCGCCCGTGATCGTGGATTTCACCGTTGCAACTACAACCACTACACTCCGAACAACTGGCCGAATACGCGGGTGCTGAAAGGGTTGAAGGAGTTCGTCACGGTGATTTCGCCGGAGCATGACATACACACGTTCCACAAATGGACGATGAACCGCAAGGAGTGCGTCATCGACTACATCGCCGTTGACAAGGCCCATGCGGGGGAATTCAGCGTCAGCGGCGCATGGGAGGTGCCGGATCGCATGACGTCTGACCATTCGCCAGTGGTCGTGGAGCTCTGCGCTTCCGTTGCCGATTTGCGCAACAACTTCCGCTCGCCGCAGGGCGAGAATGAAGGGTCAGAGCTTAACGCTGGTGTCTTTGAAACAATGAAGCGAGGTATTAAACAATGAAACGAAATATGACAATGAGAGTTGCCGCGTGTGCGGTGGCATTCATGGCGATTTCTGCGTTCGGCACGGAACTGACGCATCGTTGGAGTTTCAACGGCGATTGGTCAGATTCGGTCGGCGGAGCCGATGCCGTGAAGTGCGGCAGCTACGTTTCTCTCTACGGCAACAGGGTTCATATGGGCTACGGGGGATGCAGCTGGGGGACTGGCTACGTCGATCTCGGGACGAACCTGCTCGACACGACGACGGCGACTATTGAGATATGGGCGCGGCACGACGGAGTGGAAAACTGGTCGCGCGTTTTCGACTACGGCGCGGACAATGCGCACTACTTCACGCTCTGCTGGACATACGGTACAAACCTGAACAAAGACCGCGCCGGTGCAAAGAATTCTGGCGAAACTGCAACTGACGGCACGATGTCACCGTATGAAATCGGAACGGACTACTACATCGCCGTGACGTTTGAGCAGCAGGGCGAAGCGACGCTCGTCAAGTGGCAGCGGCGCGATGTTAAGACGGGCGAATTGCAGAAGTCTGGATCGATGACCATGTCTGACGGCATACAGAAGATCGTCAATCCAGTCCTGTATCTCGGACATTCGCAATACACGTCTGACAAGGACGCATTGGCGGCATACGACGAAGTACGCGTGTGGCGCGGCGTTTTGACGGATGCGCAGCTGGCGGCGAGCGCGGCGGCTGGACCTGACGCGGCGATCACCGTCGCGGCGGAAGTGCCGCAGTTCACGCCTGCCGAGTCGCCGGAACCGCCAGCGCAGAGAGCTACGGTTCCAAACGGCGGCTTCCGCATGATGACCTACAACATAAACTACGCCTACGATGCCGCGACGCAGACCATCATCGAAGACCGCATCGCAGATCGCATCATCGCGGAGAATCCCGATTTCTGCTGTCTCAACGAAATCCGCGACACCGTCGGCCATCCCGAGGCCACAATGCTCGCCAAACTTACCGGTATGCACAAGACATTCTATGGAGAAGGCTCGCAGGGCAACTGTGTCCTCTCGAAAAAGGAGCCGGTTTCATGGAAATGGACGGCACTCTCGCATGCGGGATACAAACGCTTTCTGGTGGTAGCCGAGTTCGACAATGTCGTCGTCGCGGCAACGCACCTTGAGCAGGCCGGAACGGAAACGATCTCTGCGCATGATGCGCGCATGGCCAGCATCCCCGAAATCAGGGAAAGCCTTGCGCAGTACGCCGAAAGCGGCAAACCCATTTTCCTTTGCGGCGACTGGAACGCCGGGCCGGGCAGCGACGAAATCGCTCTGATGAAGGAGTTCATGACGATAATCTCGCCGACCAACGGCGTGCGTACCTACCACGGCCGCAAAGCGACGGGCGGATCGATAATCGACTACATCGCCGTCGATACCGCACACGCGG
>JAZSLQ010000149.1:0-3432 GCA_045535455.1 Kiritimatiellia bacterium
TCAAAAAGTTTCTCGGCTTCACTTTTAACGCTTGCATCAATTCTGACGGTTAGATTTGCAGTAGACATAGTTTACCTCCAATTAAAACACTTGCATTATAGCATTTTAACGAGTGCAATACAAGTGCAGACAATGTGCAAATTCCTGTCACGGCAAATTGCAAAAAACTGTCACGGAGGGATGAGTAATGAGAGATGAGAAAGGTGAAGGTTAAAGGTGAAGATGCATGCCGCCTCCTTTCTGTATTCACTACGAAAAGTGTAACAATCCCTCATAGTGCCAATACTCCGGCCACTATCCCGATATCACTTTTGGCGTAAAAGTCGCCGACGGCAATGTCGGATTCGCGAACGACATCTACACCGTGCCTCATTTCTGCGCATTCCTCATAAAAGACTGGCTCTCCAGCACTAATCACTAACCACTAACCGCTATTCACTCTACACCTAAACCTAACGGCCATCTATAGGGCTTCATGCCCTTCTCGGTCTGCTTCTACCATTCGTTTGCCGCATTCTTTGTATTCTGCTTGGACTGTGATGTGATTGGTCGTGCGAGACCGCGTATCGGTTGCGGATCGCTCAATTCCAATTCAATTATGTCAATTCTGTTCTCGCCCTTCTTCAAGAATGGAGCCGGACAATAGAGACTCAACTGCGGCCCGATCTTCCAGTATCGCCCGAGGTTGTGCCCGTTGACGTAGAGCATACCCTTGTTCCATTTCGACATGTCGATGTAAGTGTCGGCAACATTGTCCAATTTAAGCAAGGCGCGGAAATGCCCGCCTGCAAATGCATCCTTTAGCGTACCTTTGGCGGACGCTACCGACTCTTCTGTAAGCGGCAATGTTGCGGCGCGCCAATTCTTGAGTACAACGCCGCCAAGTCTCACTTCGCCTACGATCCCCTTCTTGTCGAACATCATGCCTTTTCCGAAATTGATGTGTCCCATCGCCTCGACGACAATTTCAAGCTCGACAGGCTTGTCGCGTTTGGGGATGGAGACGAACGGCCTCCCGTTGCGGCGATCGGCAGTGGCGACACGGCACCCGCCGACTAATATCTGCGCATAGTCGGCAAGGCGGTCGAACCATAGCGTCGCCGTGTCGCCAGCGGGGAGAGTCGTGCGGTAGAATACGACTCCCTGATTCTGGCCAAGTTCCTCGAACGTAGGCGGGGTCTCGAACTTGCGCTCGGGCGCTGTGTTGCCGCGAAGATTTGCAAAGCGGCGCGGTACAATCGCAGGAAATCCGATGGAACGTATCTCCTCAGGAACCGCAGGCGGATCCTCGCCTAACGCCTTGAATATTATGTCGCGGTAGGCGAAGTACTCCTTCCTTGGCCGCCCCTGTTCATCTATCGGCGCACCATAGTCGTAGCTCGTCAAATCTGGCTGGTAGCCGTCCTCACGTCCGGCGTCGTTCGCGCCAGCCGTGAAGCCGAAGTTCGTTCCGCCATGCGCGACAAAAAGGCAGAACGATCTGCGCTTCTCCATAAACCACTTGATTGCACCCGAAATATTCGACGCTCTCCAGTCGCCTTCGCCCCAATGCCGCAGCCACCCGGGATATGTCTCGGCAGAAAGAAACGGAACACCGGGATTGAATTTCCTCGCCTGGTTCCAGGTCCCTTCGCTCTTGGCGGGATCAAAACCAACGGCGATTTCCTTGTCCGGATACGGAAGATCCTTAAGGTGGTTGTCGCTATAGCCATCAGCCATATAAAATGGTCCAAAACCCCGCGACTTCCAGAAGTCTTTGACTGCCCGGACGTATGCGATGTCCTTGTATGGCCAACTGCCGTACTCGTTCTCGATCTGCGTCAGGATTATCGGGCCTCCGTTCTTGGCGAGAAAAGGCTCGGCGATGTCGGCTATCGCGGCAAGATACTTCATTGCCTCGGCGAGGTAGCGCGGATCGGTCGTACGGACGAGTATGCCGTCCTTCAAAAGGCGCGACGGAAGCCCGCCAAAATCCCATTCGGCGCAGATGTACGGCCCCGGACGGAAGAGAACCCACATCCCCTCTTCGCGGCAGATGTTCAGGAATGCCGCCACGTCGCGGCTGCCGGTCTTGAAGTCGAACGAACCGTCCGGCCGCTCGAAACCGTTCCACGCGAAATAGCAGGAGATAGCATTAAGCCCCATTGCCTTGCACATCTGAATGCGATGGCGCCAATACTCGCGGGGAATCCTCTGCGGCATCAGCTCGCCGCCGCGAATCTGGAACGGTTTGCCGTTCATTAAAAATTCCTCGCCCCTCTCGCCGCCGAACGAAAACTTCACCGCAAGTTTTCTGACATGCGTCGACTTAACCCCTTTAGGCTCATTGAGCGAATCTGCTATTCTCGCAAAATCCTCCCAGGCTGGATTGCCCTCTCCGCCGCACCACATCTTCTGTGAAAACGTCTGAAGCGCGGGGTGGATGCGGTCCCAGTTGTCCGCCTCGGTATAGGGAGTTCCGTCCTTCTTCTTGCCGCAGAGGTCGTTCCAAAGCGCGAACTTTCCGCCTGCAAGCTGAGGGAAATATTTCTGAGGTATCTTATAGCGCCATTGAACTGTAGGATCCCATGTCTCGTATATCTTTTTGCAGTTAAAATAGTCGTTGTAATATCCTCCGAAGGGAACAAGATATACAATCTTATCAGGAATCGTCACGACCGTATACCCGTCTTTGAGCGCTGCTTCAGGATGATAGTAACGGTTATTCCAAATATCCATCATTATATCGCGCGAAGCGATAACAGGAGTCTTGCCGCTCGCATGGCTGAGCGCACCCCAGGCACACGGCTTATAACCAAAGCCGATTACCATTTTAAGCATCGCGTCGGTGAACGCGCGAAACTTCTCGGCTTCCTTCTTGTTGTATTCGTCCGTGCCGACATGAACATAGGGGCCTGCGAATACCGGCTCCTTGCCCGTCATATACTCGGCGAAAAGCGGTTTGAGCCATGCGAGAATTTCATCGGACTTATCGAGATCAAGATGATCCGCGCCGTATTTCTTAGACGCAAAATCTGGCCGTACACGAGTAAACGCGAGCGAATGCGCGGGAACGTCTATCTCCGGAATCACGGTAACGCCAATCGATTTGCAATAAAGCATGAATTCGCGAAACTCCTTCTTCGTGTAATGTCCGTCCTTCGCAGTAAGTTCAGGATACGTTTCACTCTCAAGACGAAACGCAGCATACTTATTCGGGTCTCTGCCGCCCGCATTGTCATTCAAGTGGATATGCAGAACATTCATCTTGTAGTACGACATCGTCTTAGCGAGATCGTAGAGGAAGTCCATTGAATGGTACATACGCCCGACATCCATCATGAACGCGCGTACTCGATACTTCGGGATATCGCGAATCGTGCCGCACTTCGCTTTAGCGCCACTCGCCTTCAAAGTCGGAGGCCAAGCGGTCTTAGGAAGACAAAATTTGTA
>JAZSLQ010000168.1:0-33379 GCA_045535455.1 Kiritimatiellia bacterium
TCGCGTGATGCGCCAGCGGACGCGCACGAGACGAGAAGGCGGTATCCCGCCGACGAAGTATCGTGCTGCGGACGGTGGATGCAGCGCGCGGGAGGAGTCGCGCTTTTCCCCGAAGGGAGCAACGAACACATGCGACGTTAACCCAGTTCCCGAGGGTGCCATGCGCGGCTTTGTTTCGGGTCGAAGCCGGGCGGAACCTTCGAGAGTGAGACGATTACGGCAGGACTCGCCCCCGACGGCGTATATGTATACACCAAGCGGGGCGAAGGACGCCGGAATCGGCCGCTCTCGCAAGGCGAGCACGGTTACCCGAAACAAAGCCACACGATGTCAGGCAAACCAGCACAGCACAGGCAAAGCAAGAAAACCCTCAAATTGTTATTCTGAATCAGATTTCGACGCCGCCACGGCGCAAAACTTCCAAGCTCCCCTCGGGACCGACCTTGACGACTGTCGACGGAACTCCGCCTGGGCTTATGCCATCGTCGACGACGACATCTGCGGAAAGACCGACATCGGCAAGCGCCGCCGGCGCGTCGGTCGCAGCTCTCTGCCCCGAGAGGTTCGCGCTCGTCACGCGCAAAAGTCCGCCGCACTTCGCGAGAAGCCGCCGCGTCCAATCGTGGTCGGGAACACGAAAGCCTTCGGCTGAGTTCAAAGTTGAAAGCTGAGAGTTTAAAGTTGATTTGGCGAGAATCAATGTGAGACCACCGGGCCAGTGCTTCACAAGCTCGCAGGCCTTGCCAGTAATTTGGTAGCCAGCACGCTCAACTACTCCGACATCTGAGGCAAGCAGTGCGATTGGCTTCTTTTGCTCGCGCCCCTTGATTGTGTAGAGCCGGTCAACGGCCTTTGGGAAGTCGGGGTGAGCGGCGAGTCCGTAGACCGTGTCGGTCGGGATCACCGCGACGCCGCCGGCAAGCAGAACCTTTGCGGCGGCCTCAAGCCCTTCTTCATCACTCTTTACGATTCGCATCTTTTGCTCTGCGTACTTTGCGTCTCTGCGCCTCTGCGTTAAAACATATTCTCTAACAGCCGCGCGGCGAGTTTCACGAGCTCTACGCATGGGCGCTTCTTGTAATACCCCTCCGTCCTCGGCTCGGGTGCGCCGCCCTGGGTCGCGCCGGTTCCGGCCAAAAGCTCACGACAGACGATCGAGCCGCATTCCGCCTTGAATTTCTCCGCGAACGCCTGCACATGCGGATATGTCGCCACCTTGTCGGGACCGTGGCGCATCCCGAGGACGAGAGTCGCGCCAGTCACCGCGCCGCACACCACGCGCATGCGGCCAACGCCGCCGCCAAGCCCGCACGAGACCTTCGCCGCAGTGTGGGCGTCCATGCCAAGTTCGTCGGCGAACGCGCAGAACACGGACTGCGAGCAGTTCATGCCGCTTCTAAAAAGTTCTTCCGCTTTCTCCTCGTGCGTCATTTCAGCAACTCCAGTTCTTCGGGCGTGAGGTCGCGCCATTCGCCGGGGGCGAGCGCGGGATCAAGCGCGAGCCGCCCGACGGCGACGCGCTTCAGCGAGATGACAACGAGGTGCGCGGCAGAGCACATGTAGCGAATCTGGCGCTTCCGGCCTTCGCGCAGGCGGAACTCGAGCGTCGTGACATTGCTTTCGGGGCCCGACAGCACTTTCACCGGAACGGGGCGGGTCACATAGCCGTCTGGCATCTTCACTGGCCCTCGAAGGACGCGCAGCTTTTCATCGCTCCAGCGGCCTGCGGCGCGGACAATGTAAGTCTTTTCGTGTTCGTAGCGCGGATGGGTGAGCCGCAGCGTGAGATCGCCGTCATTCGACATGAGGAGCATTCCCTCGGAGTCCTTGTCGAGACGGCCAACTGGAACAAGGCGCTCTGGAGTAGCGACGAGTTCTGCAACAGTCTTCCCGCCGAACGGGTCGCTAGTCGAGCTCAAGACCCCTACGGGCTTGTAGAGCATCACCGTCCGCTTGGGCTCAGCCGCCGATAGCGGCTTTCCGTCTACTGAAATCTTAGCCGTCGCCGGATTGACGCGCTCGCCTGGCTCCTTCACCACCACGCCATCGACCGTGACGCGCCCTGCGGCAATCAGCTCGGCCGACTTGCGGCGAGAGGCGACACCCGCGTGGCTCAATACATTTTGCAGTCGTTCTTCCATGGTCTGTCAAATTATACCAAAGCACGCGCCCTACCCGCAAGGCATCAGACGTAGACTTTGCAGGTGCCAACCTCGCTTTGCAATAGACTCGTGTTTTGCTACAATACGCGCACCCGTAAGAAACAGGAAAATGCAAATGAAATCCAGTCTTGATGCTATATGCGAAGCAGTGCGCGAATGCGGCGTGTCCATAAGGGACGCCGACAGGTCCTCCCTGCACATCGACGCAAAAGCCGGGCATGCCAATTTCGTCACGGACCACGACAGGCGCGTCCAAGAGCGGCTGCGGGACGCTCTCAGCAAAATCATGCCCGATGCACAGTTCATTGGCGAGGAAGGAGCATCGCAACGATTCTCGCCTTCAGGGAAATTCTTCATCGTGGACCCGATCGACGGCACGACAAACTTTATCAAGGACTTCCACGCGAGCGCCATCTCGGTAGCTCTCGTCGTCGACGGCACGGCGGAACTCGGCGTCGTGTACAACCCCTATCTCGATGAGATGTTCTCCGCGCAGCGAGGTTGCGGCGCATTCTGCAACGAAAGGAGAATCCGCGTCTCAGACGAACCGCTTGAAAACGGGCTGGTCATCTTTGGGTCCGCCCCCTACGACGAGACGCTGGGGGAGCGCTCCTTTCGTCTCGCCCATGCATATTTCAAGCGGGCGATCGATGTCCGAAGGACCGGTTCCGCTGCGCTCGACCTGTGTTCCGTTGCGGCAGGACGGGCGGAACTTTTCTTTGAACTGTCGCTTTCACCCTGGGATCACGCGGCAGGTGCGCTAATCGTCGAGGAGGCCGGCGGAATCGTCACGGACATAGACGGGAACGCCCTCGTCTACGACCGCAAATGCTCCGTCGTCGCACGCAACAGGGTCGTACAACCGCTGACAGAAAACAGGGGTTAGGCGTCAGAAGCCAGATAGTGAGGCGGTTTTCGCCCCAACATCGGGTACTTCGCGCCAGCCGCCGCGTTAAAGGGAAGGTACTCGACCTTTGCTCCGGCGGCGAAGGCGTCGAAGGCGGCCCTGTCCTCCACGGAGTCGTTGACGCCAGGGACGCAAGGCACGCGAAAGACAAAGGGAACGCCGCTCGTACGGAGATACGCAATGTTCTCCAGCACAAGCGCAAGATCACCACCGGTCCAGCGGCGAAAGGCGTCGGCGGTAAGGAGCTTGACGTCTTGATAGACGAAATCCATCTGCGAGACAACCGCGCGGTAATCCGCCAACGGCACATGTCCGCTTGTCTCAACCGCGAGCTGCACGCCGCCTTTTTTCAGAAGCGGAATCACCTCCAGAAGAAACCCCGCCTGCGCAAGCGGTTCGCCGCCGGAGAACGTCACGCCACCGCAAGACTGAGCCATGATGTCGGCATTTCGCAGAAGCTCCTCTGCAAGCGCAACGGCCGACCAGTCCTGCCCGCAAACGACTCGCTCGCCGTTCGCACGCGTCATTGTCTCCGTCTCGAACGACTGCCCTTCCGGATTGTGGCACCACTGGCACCGCAGTGGACACCCCTTGAAGAAAACAGTAGTCCTGACGCCCGGCCCGTCATGCAGCGTAAATTCGCGTATCTCGAAGACTCGGCCCGTCACGACGCCGCGAGCTCCACTCTCTTTATGATTTGATCTTGGTACGGCTTATCCAACTCGATGAAGTATCCGCTCCAGCCCCATACGCGGACGATCAGGTGGCGGTGGCGCTCGGGGTGCGCCTGCGCGTCGAGAAGCGTTTCGCGGTTTATCGTGTTGATCTGCATCTGGTGCCCGCCTCGCTCGATGAAGAACTTGACGAGATGAGCGACTTTCTCCACTCCATCCGGCATTGCAAACGCGGAGTCATGGATCTCTATCGTGAGCGGCCCGCCGTTGCACACCGGTACGAGGTCTGGCTCGGTGAAGGACCTAACCACGCTTACCGGGCCTTTCACCGGGACGTCGAGCGAAGGTGCATAGTTGGCGGAAAGAGGCTCGCCTTTAAGCCGTCCATCGGCGGAGGCCGGAACGTCGCGAGCATGCCAGATGTAATACATGGCGCTTCCGGTTCCAGGGCGGAACACGCCGCCGCGGTCGTTCTTCTTTCCGTCGAAGGCATGACCCCAAAAGTCGATGAGCCACTTTGCGAGATCGTCCACCCTTGCATCTGCGTTGCCCATCTTCGGCGCGGCCTTTGCCGCGGCGAGAACGTCTGGCCGTCCGGCGAAGTCTGTGTCAAGAAGCGACACAAGTTCAGCGAGCGTCACAAGCTTCTTCTCGAAGACAAGCTCCCGCACCGAAGCAAGAGAGTCAACCGCAACGGCGATGCCCGTTCCGTGGATGCCGAAGTTGTTGTACTTCGCGCCCTTCGAGATGTCTCGCGCCTTCTTTATGCAATCCGTCGAGATGACCGACACGAACGGCCCCGGCAAAATCTCCACGTGGCGATATTTCTCCACGAGCGCATCTGCCCTTCTCTGCACCTCGGCCTTAAACTCCGACTTTACATCCTCAAAAGAAACCTCTGTGTCTCTGTGTCTCTGTGTTAAAACTCTAAGCGCCGCATCAAGCGCCCCGACGAAACTTACCGCATCGATGTTGTTGATGTCCATGCCGCAGCCAGGGACAAGGAACTCCCAGCACGCCGCCACGGAATAATCCCGTGCGTCCTCCAACTCGTATCCCCAGCGCTGAAGTGCGGGGATCACCACATCGTCGTTTGCGTACTGCGGGAAGCCGAGTCCTTTCGCCGTCAACTCCGTGCCAAGTTCGTAAATTTCGAGAGGCGTCGTCTTGTCGACTCGCAGGTTTATCTTCGGATCAACGAGCTTAAGCTCGCCACAGGCCTTCAGGCAAAGCCGCGAAAGTTCGTTGAAGGCGGGCTTCCCATCGCGCGTGACGCCGCCGAGCATGACGGACTGGCCGTTGTCGCCCTGCTGTACGCCAATGTACAAATCGCTGTCGCGGTTGCAGGCGATGAAGAACTCCTCGAGTTCCTCAAGCGCGGATTCGTCCGTGAGGCGCCCTGCCTTGATGTCGGCCTCGTAGTACGGAAAGAGATACTGGTCGATGCGTCCAAGTCCGCAGTGGTACTCGCCCTCGCACCACATCGCGTAGTGGAGGATGCGAAGCGACTGCAACGCTTCGTGGAAAGTACGCGCGCCGTTCAACGGAACGTGCGCAAGCGTCGCGGCGATTTCGGCAAGCCCTCGTCTCTCGGCTTCGACGCGATAGCGATCTACGAGGCCCAAAACGGCCTCGACGGAAAGACGCGCGTTCTCGAGGAAATCGACTCCCTCGGCATCGCCCTCCGCGCGGCATTTAGCGATACGCGCATCGATTTCGCCGAGACGTGCGCCAAGTCCGTCGCGTATCGTCGGAGCGAAGTCCGCCGTCAAGTTGAAGACAACGCCCTTCTCGCCAAAAGCCGTGCCGGCCGTGCGGCGGGCATCCATCTCCGCGTCGGTGTGCAGATCTGGGATTTGCCTCACCGTGCGCAGGAACGCAAGCCGCTCGCCGTCCATGAACGCAGGAGTCTCCGCCTTCAGCATTTCCTCAAGGCCGATCCTGGCCCGCGCCTCGTCGCCAATCCCTTCCGCGACGAACCGCTCTAAAAGCGGCTTCCAGTCGACGTCGCGGCGGAACTTCGCCTGCTCCTTGTCAAACGTCCTCTCTAAAAGTGATTTGATTCGACTCGTCATTGCAGGTTCCCTTTTCAAATTCATGTTTAACGCAGAGACGCAGAGACGCAAAGGCCGCAGAGTCTCTGCGCACTCTGCGCCTCTGCGTTGAAATCACCACTACCCACTAATCCCAAGTCTCTTCTCTATGTCCTCGATCGTGCCGCCCTTCGTCTCGGGCATGAAGAACACGGCCCAGAAGAACTGGCAGACCATCATCGCGGCAAAGAACGCAAAGGTCCACGAACCGGCCTTCTCGGCGGCCATCGGGAACGTCCAGCTGATGATTGTGCAAAGGAACCAGTGCGTGAAGCATCCGAGGGCCTGTCCCTTGGCGCGAACTGTATTCGGGAACACTTCGGATATATAGACCCAGAGGCATGCGCCGGAGGACATGGCGAACGCAGCGATGAACCCGAAGATGCCGAATACCGCTATTGCGGCCGTCGGATTGGGCAACGACAGCTGCCAGGCGACGAGAGAGTGCATGGCGACCATCGTCGCAGCGCCGGTCATTATGAGGACGCGCCGCCCCACCTTGTCGATTACGGCGAACGCAATCGCGGTGAAGACGAGGTTCACGAGCCCCATGCCCATCGTGCCGGCTAGGGCCGCAAGCGACGACCCCTCGCCGAAGATCATCTGGAAGATTCGCGGCGCGTAGTAGTTGATCGCGTTGATTCCGCTTATCTGGTTGAAGAAAGCGATGAGAAACGCAAGAAGGATGGGCTTCAGGAACTTGCGCTGGAAAAGCGGCACGTCGACACCGTTCGACGCGGCGAGAAGCGAAGCTTTTATCTCCTCCACTGTTTCTGCGACTCTCTCGCAACCTACGCGCGCGAGCACCTGTGTCGCGTCCGCGACACGCCCCACGCGCACAAGCCAGCGCGGGGACTCGGGAATCGTCGCAAGCATAACCATGAACACGACGATTGGAATGCACTCAACGCCCAGCATCACGCGCCACACGACGCGCGGGTCGAAGCCCGGCATGTAGCGCGCGACGAGGTAGTTTGTGACGTAGCTCGCGAGTATGCCGAACACGATGTTGAGCTGGTTCAATCCCACAAGCAGTCCGCGCCACCTGCCGGGCGCGATTTCCACGATATAAAGAGGAACCACAACCGAGACGCCGCCGATGGCAAGCCCGCCGATGAAACGGAACCATCCGAGCGCATGGGGGCCTACGGCGCCAGTCGGAGTGAACGCACAGCCGAGAGCCGAAACGAGAAAGAGAACCGCCATCGCCCAGAGAGTCGGACGGCGCCCGAACCTGTCGCTCGGCTTCCCGGCCAGAAACACGCCGAAGAGCGTACCGATAAGCGCCACTGACACGACGAGCCCGTGCCAGAACGCCGAAAGCCCGAACTCGGCCTGAATCGCCTTCTCGGCACCGGATATCACTCCGGAATCGAAGCCAAAGAGGAACCCGCCGACTGAAGCGGCGACGGAAACATAAATAAGGAACTTATTCATGAATGAACTCCTTGAACGCATTGATTTCATTGGATCTGAATATGCGTGGCGCCGTCACCGTCTGTGATTCGATTTCGGCGAGATTGTCGTCATGCACCTGGTCGAGACGGTCTGGATACTTGTATATGAGTTTCGCCGTTGGACGGCCATGAAAGCGGCAGAGCGATTCATTCTCGGCAATCCACAGATTCCCCACGAACGTCAGGCTTTCCCGCCAGTCATTGAAAAAGCGAAAGAGCGTATTCTCCGAACGCGAGAAAACATTGTTCCGAACGACAAAACCCTTCGTTTCCGCCGTCGTGTCGTAGAACATCAGGTGCGCGGCGTTCGGGTTCCATCTCTGACGGTGGCCCCAGCCCCGTCCAGCGTCACGGAAGCGGTTTCCCTCGACCTGGACGTTCTCCGTGACGGCTCCCTCTCCCTGCTGCCAGTACTCATAGGAGTACTCGCAGTTCCAAACCTCGTTGCTGCGCCAGACAATGTTCCGCTGCACGACACCGTCGCCGCTCGACTGGTTCGTAAGCCCCGCGTCCCAGCATTCCCAGACGCGGTTCGACTCGACGAGGACATCCGCCGCCGCGCTCCAGAACTCGATCCCGTTTCCGTATCGGACGCCGTTGCCGAAGTTGTCGAAGTAGAGATACCCGCCGCCGATCCAAGAAATGTCGCAGTTCCTGATGACGATGCGCTTCACGCCCGTTCCGCCGATTCCGTGGGCCGCAGAATAGCGTAGCGCAAGCGAATCGTAGACGACGTCGTGCATGCCGCTCTCGTCGATGCAGTGCACCTTTTCACACAGCTCGACGGACGAGAACCGCGCCGCCGGGTTCGTCCACGACCTCATGTGCACTTCAAATGTCTTGGGGTCGCACCAGAAATCGAGATCGCGGCGGCACTCCTCCAGCTTGCCGCGCTTGAAAGCGCAGCCCTTTGCGCCGTGGTCGAAGACGACGTTGCCGATGTCGGCCGCAGCGTGCGTAACGGCACACCACATGCCGCCGTCTTCGCGCCGCCAGTCCTGCCGCCGACTCCTGTCCCAGCTCGGCTGGATGACGGGCTTCGGCCCTTCGCCAAAGGCGCCGTACACGACCGGATGCCCCGGTTTGCCGCTTCGCGGTAGAAGCTGTCCGCGCCAGACGCCGCCGCGGCGGAAGAGAACTTTTGTGCCAGGAGGAATTTCCATCGCGTTCACCTCGTCAAGCGTCGTGCCGGGCTCGACCCGCACGAGGTTCGTGTCGTCGGCCGTACGGGCATACGCCGCCTTCGACTCCGCATCGGCCGCCGCCGACGGCCGACCGACCTTGAACTTTCTGACCCCCGCTTCGACAACCCACTCCCCCGAAGCGCCGACACACAGCGAAGAGCGCGGCGGGAGCGCCTGCCCTCCGACAACCGCCGCTTCGTCCGAGGCGTTCAGAAGAAGCGTGGCGCGACGTCCGTCGCGAACCGACTTCCATACGGCAGGTATGGCGCGCTCCCAGCGGTCCTCCGGATATGTCCCGAGACAGGACCCGGCTTCCGCAAGCACCCGCCGGGCAAGCTGCAATCGCGCAGGAGAAAGCAGCGGAAAACTGTCGGAAAGGAGCAACGATCCGCCGGCAAACGAAATCGCGTCTGCCCAGAGCCGAACCTCGCCTTCTGCAAGCTTCGTAGCGTTGTCGCGCACGATAAGAGTGTCGGGGTCGTTTATCCAAAGCCGCCCGTTCATGTAGTTGTGGTTGATGACGTTACGGACCACGTTCGGCACAGTAGGAGCCTCGGCGTGCCATTTTCCCTCTGGCGACCAATACGGGGTTATGTCCGTAGAAGAGCGCATGGCGTCTGCGATTCCGACCGAAGGGCCGAACGGCGCGGTGCAGGCGAGGATGAAGCCGTCGTCGCCGAACCCGCGGCGAATTGCCTCGAGTCCGCGCCGGAGCGCCTGCGCACGCGTAGCTGACGGATCAAAGTATTTCGCATTAGGGATCGAGGAGGCCAGCATGCAGAAATCGAGTTTTACGTAGTCAATGCCATATCCTCGCAATGTGCGGAAGAGCGACCGCAGGTGATTCTGCACGGCAGGATTTGTTCCGTCCAACGAATAGACCTTGTGATTGTCGCGCCAACCGAAGGATACAGCCGGGCGCCCATCCGCGCCCCTGACCACCCAATCGGAATGGGCTGCGAACAGCTTCGAATTCTCCTCGACCATAAACGGGGCAACCCAAACGGCCGGGGTGAAACCGCGAGTCTTCACCTCTTCGGCAAAGCGCGGGAGACCACCCGGGAACTTTTCATTCGGCGTCAGCCAATCGCCAAGAGCGGATTGATACCCGTCGTCAAGCTGAATCACCTTGACGCGTTCGAATCCGTCCGCGCGGTGCGCCTTGAGCCAATCCGCATTTTCGACGATATCCGCAAGCGTCACCTTGTCATAGTAGTAATACCAACTGCACCAGCCGACCGGAGGCTCGGTGAAGACATGGCGGGCGGACATGTCTCTCGCCCACCTGTCCGCAAACATGCCGAAAAGTCCCTCGCCGTCGTCGCCCTCCAGAACGACAAGAGATTCGCTCTCGATCGTCGCTCCGTCCTTCAGCTCCGCGCCGTCGCAGGAGCACAGCGCCGCGAAGCCGTCAAGCCCATTTTTCGACAGCTTGATCCTGAAATGCCCGAACTGGTCTGCAGATGTCGTGAAGCCGTAGAGCCGCGTACGGCCATCTGGCCGCAGGAATGCGCACATGTTGTCGGAAAGGAACGCTCCGCGCTCGCCGGGGTGGAAGTCCCCAGGCGTCGATACGCAGTTGTGCAGGTAGTCCGGCGAATAGTCAAACGGCAGGTCTTCCGCAGTTCGCACACCACACGGCGAAGCCATCTGCCAGCTTTCGACATAGACCTTCAGCCCGGCCGAGTCGACAAAACCGTCGTGCCACGGCTCTGGCTTGCGCCAGCCGAGTTCGGACGGGAACGCGCTCCGCCCGCTCCTGTTTTCGAGCGTGACACGCCGCACGCCATCGACAACGCGTTCCGAGACGACAAGCCCTTCCTTCGCGGCTGCGGCGGCATCAAGCCAGCGCCCGCCCAATTCGACGCCAGGCACGAGCGTCGCGGCAAGCAGCGCTATTGACATCATGCCCATGTTACACGACCCTGTCGCCCCAAACAGGCATCGCCACGTTGGCCCCGAGCGGACGCAGCGCATTTATGACATGGCGAGGCTCCTCGTCGAACGCCACACAGCGCCAAGGCCCGCCGAGATGGCCAAGCTCCTGGTGGTGCACGGGAAGCATAAGCTTCGCCGGCATCGTCGTCTGCCACGCGGTCTTGAAGTTCAGCCCGATCGCACAATGGCCAAAGTAGAGGTCAGGAGACTTGACGGACGGCTTTAGGTGGTCTGCTCGGCAGCAGTCGCCGGAATGGAAGATGACGAACTCGTCGCCGTCGGTCTTCGGGATGTGGCACTCGAAGCAGGTAATCGCCTTGGGAAGGTGCTGGTTGTGATCTGCCGCAGTGCAGACGACACGCACGTTCCTGTAGGTCTTCTCAGACTCGAGTTCGCGGCAGTAGTGGTCCCACGTCAGGAGGAAGTTGCTTCTGACCGGCTTTTTGCTACGGCTCATCGCGGAAACAAATTCACGCGTGTAGTGGTCTTCGTGATTGTGCGTGATGAGCGCGAAGTCGAGAAGCGGCGCCAAGAGCGCAGCCTTGCGGTGGCAGAGGTCGATCGAGAACGCGCATTCCGCCGTTTTCACGACGACACCCATGTTGTACACGTACCAGACGGCGGGCGAGTCGCCTTCGACTTTCGCATCCTTAAACTCCCGCAGGACCTTGTCGAAGGCGTGGTCGTACCACTTGAGCGGCGGATACGCTTCGTGTGCCGCCGCGACTTCCGCATCGGAAAGCTTCAGCCCGCCGCGCACGAACTCGAAGTACGGCTCCTTGCGGCCCATTGCACGGATTTCCTTCTGGATTTCCGCGAGCGCGGACGAACGCGCCTCTTCGTCGAAAAGAGTCGTCGCGTCGATCTTGTCGACCGCCGCGTCGAACGCCGCGCACGAGCGGCCTTCCTTCGCAGCCTTTCCCGTAGTGCACCCCCCGGCGACGGCACACGCCGCACCAAGCGTCAGAAACTCGCGTCTGTTCATTTTTTCACTCCTCTTTTTGCGTCTTCTCCGCGCCGCACATCGGAAACACGACGGCAGCGACGCCCTTTGGCAATTCGATCTTGATCTTGCCGTCTTGCGCGGCAAACGACGCAGACGCGCCCGACGGCCAGAAACGGCCCTTGAAACAGGTCTCCTTGGCGAGCAAGGGCGGCAACACAAACTCACGCGAACACCCATCGGCGGAATAGGCGAGGATCTTCCCGTCCTCATAGTCGAGGAAAAAGTCCCCGCCATCCACCACCGTACGATTCTTTTCCGTGACGGACAGGCGACGGTCCGCCATCCTCACTTCAGACACGACGCCTCCCGTCCACTCCACGCGATAGGTCTCGGCGTCCACGACATGACGCACGGGGCGGAACTTGTTGTACCATGCGTTTAGCATCGTCGTCCTGACGAGCTTGCAGAGGAACGCCCCCGCGTCGGCGACATGGTGGCCTTTGAGGTCTGCGAAGTGACCCTCGCCCCACGCCTCGGGATAGACGACTCCGGCGTCCGGTGTCCGCGCCTTCCACGCGTCGTCGAACGAGTAGAAGTTCATGTTGCGGACGCTCCACTCTCCGTCTCCACCGCACAAAACGGCAGGATCGACCGCGACGCGATGACGTTCGTCGAGATTGAAGTGGTAGACCATCGGGAAGTAGCCGAGCTGGTCTACGTCGCTCAAGAGTTCCGTCGTCACGTCCATGCCCTTCGAACGCCAGTAGTCGACGATCTTGTCGCACCAGACCATGTCTTCCTTGTAGTCGAGGCCATGGTAGGGCGAGGCGTCGCCGAAGAAGGCGTCGAGGTGGATGGTCTTCGACTCGCGCAGCTCTGGAATCATCTTGAGAAGCGCGTCGATGCGCCTTGCCGCGAGGCCGCTCTTCCATTCTCTTTCATGGTTGATCTGGTAGCTCTGCTCGCCGTCGAACACCTGGTATGGCTGGAGAGAGCCGTCCTTGCGCCGGCAGATCGCATCCGCGTCGACGTATGCCTGCCAGTTCGGCGCATTCGTGTAGGCGTCGTTCATGTTGATGTGCAGCGAGACGTCCGCACCGTATTCGCGCGCGTCGCGAATGAAGCGTCGAAGTGCGAGAAGCGGTGTCGCCTCGCCGCCGTAGGCGACGTGCTGCCCGACCTCCGCCCACGACGGGTATTTCGAGTCATGGCCGTCGAACTGCCATCCGCACAGGTAGACGACCTGGTGGATGCCGCCGGAAAAGTCGTGCACACGCCTGATGATGTCCATCGCCTGCTTCATCGTCGTGTACGGCTCTTTCAGGTGCTTGCCCTTCAGCCCGATCTTGTACACGCACGAATCTCGGTAGTGGTTGAGCCAGTTCCCGTATCGGATCCCGGCAACCGGTGCATGACCCTTCTCGAGTTCGTCGGCCCACGCCGCCTGACCCCTCGGGTTCGGATGGAGCCCATCCCAGAAGAACTCGCGCCGCGCCAATCCGTCAGGGCCTGTGAAACGCCCGGTAAAGTCGAGATACTCCGCACCGCATTCCGCGGCAATCTCCCTGAGTCGCGCGTTGTGCCGCTTGATCTTGTCCGGCCAGAGCGCCGGCGATTCCTTCCCCGTGGCGTTTCGCGGCAGGACGGCCTGGATGATCAGCTTTGCCTGCGGTTGGGCGTCCCGGACGAGGGAAACGAGGCATTTCATCAGCGCGGCAACGTCGTCCGCATTCTTGAACGGCAGGTCGTTCGTCCCGATCATCAACGCAATGGACTTCGCCCGGTAGTTGTCGAGCTCGCCGTTCATCACGCGCCAGATGACATTTCCGATCGTGTCGCCGTTGTAGCCGAGCGTCAAGACGCTCCGGCGTTCGCGCAGCTTCTTCAATGCATCGGAGTTGTCCCATCCATGCGTGATTGAATCGCCGACCATTACGAGATCGACTTTGCCGCCGAGCGCGGCGATCTCCTCGCGCTTCGCCGCAAAACGCTTCTTCCACCATTCATCCGGCTTGGGCTTCACGAACTTTCCGAGCGTTCCGCCGCAGCCGTCGGGGATATATGGAACGAGCGCATTGTCGAGATATTCCCAGAACCGGACCTTTACGTAGCCATGACGACCCTCGACCCCCTGCCCGGTTATGAGCAGCCGCCGTCCGCCGCTCATCGCCTCCGGTACGACGGCAACGCCGGTTGCGGCCCACACAGGCGAAGCGCAGACGATATTCCCGTCCGCATCGGTCAGATACGTCTTGTTCGCCGGAATCGGGAGCTTCCTACCGCGATACCAGTTCGTGTCGACGTAGCAGCCATGCCAGAGGAGATCGCCCATTGCCGCGAAAGTCTGCATGGTGAACATGAGTTTCGTTCCGTCGGAGAAATGCTCGGGCCTGGAAAGCTCCTTCGAGAAATCTTCGTTCCAGACTGCGATCGTCATGTTTGTATGCGGATACTCTCCACGGTAGGGCTTGCCTATCCAGAACGCCCCTCCGTAGAAGTCTATCGCATCGGTCGGATATGGGAGCGTCTTGTTCTCGTCGACGAGAGGGCGGAGCGTAGCCGCGTCGAAAAGCTGGATCATCCCCTCCCTGTCCTTTCGGGAGTCGTCCTTGTATCGCCAACTTGTCGCATAGACCTTCCCCGAATGGACGCAGATATCGCCGATATGACCAGCCTCCCCGTATGTTGACACTCCCTGGGCGATCACCCGCCCTCGCCAGTCTGTCTTCGTGACGCCGTTGGCAAAGCCGTAGTAGACGCCGGTCTCGTCGCAGTCAATCCCCTGAAGATGGAGCTGAGCGTACTTGAACCGCTCGGTCGTGAAGTCGCGTAAAGGCTCCGCCGCAGACAGACTGGCCGCCGAGCACACTGCAAGCGCGATGTGACAGATTTTCTTCATGCAGCGAGTTTACCAACATTCCCGTCCGCAGTCAACGACTTACCGACTATGCCATGTCAACTACTGCATGCGGCCAGCGGCGCTGCGGAAATCAGCGGATGACGAAGATGAACCCGTCGTCGCGAACGATCGACACGGACTTGTCTGTCACGCGGAGCTTCCAGCCGTCGGGCATGCCTGCGGCGGATAGATTTTCAGCCCCTGACACGGCGTCGGCAGACAGAATCGTGAAACGCTTCCGCTCCGTCTTCTTTGTGACGCCCGTCACGTCGACCGTCGAGCCGGGGGCGAACGAGACATTCCCGTCGACGGTGAGCCCGTCGGACCAGGTTCCGTCGAACCGGACGCCTCCGGCAATGAATCCGGAACCGACCTCGAGCGTTCCAGAGCCGCCGATCTTCTGCCCCGCGGCGAGCGTGTAGTCCGAAAGCGCCGTCATGACGAGCGCCCCCTCCTCGACCACTATGTCGCCCGTGAAGTCGTGCGCAGAAGCGGATGAGAGCGTCAGCGTCCCCGGGCCCTTCTTGACGACACCGCCGTCCTTCGCCGCGCTCCCGCCGTGCCGGAGAAGCCCGGGGATAGTGACATTGTGCTGCGCGTCGAACACCGCCCCTCCTTCGCAGACATAGTTCGTAGATGTCGCGGGGAACCACGACGATTGCGCCGACTTCGACCGGAGCGTCCCGCCGTTGAAATTGAACGTCGGGGCGTTCGCATAGCCGCTGTTTGACTGGATTTTCCCGAGTCTGAAGACGCCTCCATCGAGATTGAAAGTCACCTGTCCATTGATATACCTGATGTCGTTGATGTCGAGAAGCGTCGCGTCACCGGAAAGCGTAAAGCTCGCCTCAGAGCCCGCGCCCGGTGCAAGATTAAAGGTGCCGTTTGTGCAGATGTACGCCGTCGAATCGTGGAATGTAAAGTGCAGTTGCGCATTCGCCTTTTCGTGCTTGAGATAATTGCCACCCGGATCAATACGGAACATCGGCGAGTTCGTCACGAAGAAAGAAACGTCCGCACTAGCATTATTGGGCATCCAGATATCCTTCGAACACGAAATGTCGAACGTACTCCCGTTGCAAACAACGACAGCCCCTTTCGTCGCCGAACCAAAATAGGTGTTTGCTGTATTTGCATAATGGCAGTTGTCGATTGTGGTCACGACCTTTGACCCGGCATAGGTGCCATACCCCTGCCACAGCGTATACGCATTCGTTGCCGCAATGTCCCGATAGTCGATATACGCCTTGGCATCCTGACTCATGGCGCACCTAAAATTGCTCTTTTTCATTTTCGACCAGTCAATGCCGTCAAAGATGACGCGGCCCGTCGAATTAGATCCAGCGCCGATTTTCCAGACCGAAATATCCGACATGGAGGAATCGGCTCCCGTGATGTGGAACTCGCCGTACGAATTGGCTCCGCTGCCGATGTTCGGCCCCTCGGTAGAACTGCTTGTAGCACTATGCATCCACTTCGAATCTACGATATGCACAATGCCCGTTCCGGTGTTTCCCGACCCGACGTAGAGCTGGTAATTCTGGGTAAAGACAGCTCCTCCCGCGATATCCAGAACGCCAAGTGCCCTTGCTGCTGTACCGAAATACGCCTTGCTGTGGTTGATCGTCGAATTCGTCACGGCAAATGTTCCCGTCTTGTCGGAAACCGTGCCGATGCTCCGCTCGCTGGTGGAGATTGTCCCGGGACTGTCAACAACCGCAAGCGTTCCATATTGGACACCGAAAGAGCCGAGAACGGTGCTCTCGAGCCCCTCGAAAACCGCCCGAGCACCGTTTTTGACAGTTCGACTGCCGCTTGGCTGCTTGAACGTCCCGCCTTTTATATGGAAAATTGCGGCACTCGCGTCACCACCGGTCTTTCCGACTTCGTTGCCGATGTTGAAATCACCAGCCAGCACCACATCCGCATCTTCGAAATAGAGCCCCGCTTCATCATAGGCGGTTTTGCTCCCGACTGCCGTTCCTGTATCGTAAAACGTGCCTCCCTTCTGCCTGTAAACTCCGCTTTTCCAATGAGCCACACGGAAAGTCTTGCACGAGACAATACAATTTTCAATATCAGCATAACCTGCAGCCGAGCGTCCGATATGCATGTATGCGCCGCCATACAGCGTCTTGTTCGTTTCACCGCAATAGCCGTTTATCGACCAGTCTCCGCTGCTGGTGAAAGTCGGCACACCCGACCCGCCCCACTTGGTTTCATCTGTCCAAAGACCCGGCCCCGTGAAAGCTCCTCCCCACGCCGAAAGCGAAGTCAAAACAGTCGCAGCAAGCGCGAAGGTAAAAAGTCTTATACGCATGAAACAACCTCCCTAATGCAATTTTGCCATAATTCTATCATAAATATACCGCAAACGGATAAAATGACATAGCAACTAGCGAGAAATCTGCGCCTTACCTCCCGACAGCCCCGGCCGGATCGGGAGTTTCTGATTTTTCCTGTTGCGACGACGGAGCCGACGATATCCCCGCTGCAACGATGTGGCATTCCGCCTCCGAGGAGATTTCCGCGTAATTCGCCCCCAGCTTCACCGTCCCTTCCGCAAGTTCAAACTCCAATGAATAAAGCTCGGGAAGAAACCGCTCGGCAGGGTCGATCTCTTCCCGCCACCAGGAGACGTATTTTCCGGACGAAATACCGCGAGGGGAGCAACCGTTCACGCTTACGGCAATGGCGTCTATCGGCGGAACGTCGCCCTTGAAAGCAAGGACGAGGCGCGATATGCCGTTCGTGGCGGCGCTGCCCGCCTTGAAGCGTATCCGCCCCCTGCCTGGCATGTCGACCGGCATCCCACCGAGAGCATGATAGAATCTTTCATGCCGCAGAAGGCTCGCCGGCGCCAGCCCCGAACGCACCACCTCCGCCTGCTCTACAGGATGGTACTGGAGGTTAAAGAGGTAAAGCCCGTCCGCGCCGGAAGTCAGCATCGCATCCGCCCAGCCGCGGTACATCGCGGACGTCATGCTCTGGCGCTTCATTCCGTGCGACGGCGTATACGAATAGTTGGAGCCGCAGATTACCTTCGCATCCTTGCGCTCTCCAAACTCTTTTCGCCACGCGTCCACCGGCACGTCGAAGATCGGATTGCCGCCGCCGTTCGAGCATATTACCCAGTCGACCATACCTTCACGCACCCACTTGGCGACATCGCACCCTTGGTTGCGGCAGCTCTCCGGAGTGTGCGAAACCTTCGCCCCGATGAGGATCGGATGTCCGCGGCGGCCGGCCCACTCGCGGCGCATGGCGTCCACTTCGCGGATGAACGCGTTCATCACGGGAATCGACGCGCGCGCCTTCTCCTTCGGGAACCAAATGCCGCCGTCAAGCTCGATTCCGTCGAAATCGTACCTCTCGAAAAGCTCTCTTAGCATGGCAAGCGCACTTTCCCTCACCTCGGCGTGGCTGTAGTCGAACTGGTGTCGCCCCCAGTCGGGCTTGTTCCATTCGGGATAGCAATGGAGATCCTTGCGCTCGCGCCAGAGCGTGATGGAGCGGTAAGGCTTAGACAAGTCGGCCGCTCCATCGTGGCAATCGTTCATGCGCGGCGCCAGCCACGGCGATATCCCATTCTTGCGGCAGCGCGCAATCCACACCGCATACGGGTCGATGCCGTTGTCGTTGAGAAGCTTCGCGTTTTCAGACCACTGGCGGAAAAGATACCATATCTTCTCGCGCGGATACTCCTCGAGCCCCTTCCAAATAGGCTCCCAGACTTTCGAGTCGAAACTCGCCCTCTGGCCGGTCGGGCAGAAAAAGACGTGCGTTACGTTGCCGCCTTCGGCAAGGCGGTCGACATACGCCTCAAGATGCGCAATGTCCATGAACTTGCGGTCGAGCTTGAAATAGTGGTCGTTGTCCTCGTTCAGCACGAGAACGGTAGAACGCGCCGAAAACGGCACATCAGCCGCAACGGCGTCATCGACACATAAAGACGCCAGCGTTGCAGCGAATAGACTCACAATGATATTCAAGGTGTCAGTCCTTTCCATAGCACCTCTTCCTGCGGCCCATGTCCAGCGTGACACAAATTTCATGGTCAGCGCCTTTCGCTCGCTGCCCGCGAGACGACCTGCCGCAGGCGGACTTTCCCGCTCACGTCTCTTCCCGCCCGGACGTCCGCCTCTGTGAACGTACAGAAAAAGATCGTCTGATCGCGATAGCGGTTCCAGTCGTAGACGAGATAGATCGTGCCGTCCGGCGCTTCCTGCCCGTCCGGATATGAGCACTCGAACCGCTCTTCGAGCAACAGCCCGCCCTTCCACGTCGAGCCTTCGTCGTCGGAGACGTACGCCGTCAGCCGCTCGCGCCGCGACGCCTTGTCGAGGCCGCCATGCTTCACGAGAAGCCAAGCGCCGGAAGCGAGCCTCCGCACGAAAAACCTTGCGCTTGGATGCGGCAGCGCCGAGGGACGTGGCGCACTCCACGTGAATCCGCCGTCTGTCGAGACCGCCTCGCGGATGCCGCTCTTTGCGCGCGCGTAGCACATAAGATCGCCGTTTTCCCTCTCGACGAAAAGGTGTTCGTCGAATTCCGCGTCCTGCTCGGGGATCTTCGCGCCGCCACGCAGGGCAAACGTTCTTCCGCCGTCTGTGGACACGTAGAGGCAGGACGACCACGGGCTCCCGCCCCAGTGCGCGACGGGGAAAGCCCATGTTCCGTCTCTGAGGACCGTCGGCTTGCACATCATCACGCCTTCCGCGACCGCGCGGGCTGGCGGCGGCGACGGCGGAACCTCGTCGGCGTCCTGAATCGTGGCCATCATGAGGACATCTTCTTCAGCGTTGTATCCGCCCCCGCGCCGATCCCGACAGACTCGGTCGGTCCATGTCCATCTGAGCGTCCCGTCCGGCGCGATCCACACTTCGGGGTCGAACGCCCGCCTCATGCCATCGCCGTCGGGATCGGCCACAAAAACCTCGTTCCATGTTCCGCCGCCGTCGCCGCTCGTGGCGAGAACGACGTAGTTGTTCACGTCCTCCGCCGGCGTGGTGCCGCAGTACCACGTCGCCCAGAGCCGCCCGCCCGGCGCCACGGCAATGCTCGGAACGAGCGTAGCGGCGCGTGCGGCCGGCGCATGTTCCTCCGGATCCGGAACCCTTACGTAGCAGGATAGCTTACACCCTGTCTCGGCATCAACAGCTGCAGGGGCAAGCAATCCGGACGCGAAGAGGACCTTCGGATGATCCGTGCAGAGCCCGTCGACGCCGATTTCGACAAGCTTGCGGTAGACTTCCGCCGAACCGCCTCCCTGATATGGAATCGCCGTGAAACCGACGCCATGCGTGCGCAACTCGTCGCGAAGCCGCCGCAGATACGCCTCGCCCGGAACGAACGGTTCGGGGGCCTTCGCGTCATAGTTGACGTCGATGCAGACGATCGTGACTCCCTTCCATTCGCCCTTGCGCGCATCGGCCAGCATCCTGTCGCACCTCGCCTCGCCCTTCGCGACGGACTCGGCGTCGTGCTTTGCGGTTCCGGGGCCGAGCCAGAGGCGCGACTTGCCCTTTCCGCCCGTAATGGCGTGCCACTTCGCGATGTCCCGGTAGGAGCATGTC
Organism: Kiritimatiellia bacterium; assembly: GCA_045535455.1. Lineage (GTDB taxonomy): Bacteria > Verrucomicrobiota > Kiritimatiellia > RFP12 > UBA1067 > UBA1067. Next base: position 19,837 of record JAZSLQ010000168.1, read on the forward strand.
GTGTAGTATGTCTGCCCGAGCAGCCCCGCCGCCTCGGCCCTCTCGGCGAGGAACTTCGGCCCGACGCCCTTGTCGTCCACGAAAAGCGTGTAGCTTGGATGGCCCTTCATCGCGGCGAACACCTCGTCAAGCGACGGCACGCGTTCGCCCGCGAATCGCTCGCCGAGATAGCGCCCGACGTCGACACGACGTATCTCTTCGAACGTCAGCTTGGAGACGGCATTCGTCAGAAGGCGCTCGTCGCCGGGTGCGACCCGCCCCGTTCGGCGCAGATTCCCGTCGTGCAGCATGATCGGAACGCGGTCTCCGGTAAATCGGCAGTCGCACTCTACGCCTGCGCCGTTCGCCCACGCCCACTTGAACGTCTCGAGCGTGTTGTCAGGCCGATCGCCGGCTCCGCCGCCGCGGTGGACGTGCGAAAGACCGGGCGTCAGCGCGGCGGACGCGGCGGTCGAGGCGAGAAGAAGGACGGCGGAAAGAAAAGTTTTCATGATCGCATTATACCAAAAAACAGCGCCGCACTCGGCAGCGACGGCGACGGACTTGACATGTCATAAAAGGAAGGACGCCGGGCGTTTTGCTATAATCCGCAGCAGGAGGATCAATCGAAATGACACTTGTTCTGGCAGTAGCGGCTTCGGCGCTGACGACAAACATCTGGACGGCAAGCTCGTCCCGCTTCATGTATCCGCCCAAGCTCGAGTTCCCCGCCCTGCGCGGCGCGGCCAACACAAGCTGCGAAGTCGTGGGCGCGAACGGCGCAACGCAGACCGTCGCGTGCGCCGGGGCCGTCCTCGACCTCGCCCCGGTCTGGGACGCCCTGCCTGTCGGCTACGTTCACCTCACCGCACGGGCGGACGGAGGCAAGGAGGCGAAGCGCTTCTTCTGGAAAAAGGCAATGTTCAAGGATGGCGCGTACGACAAGGCGACATGCTCCTACGGCGAATGCGCCGCGAAATGCTTCCGCTACCTTCTCGACATGCCAGCGATGCGCCATCTCGAGGAAAAGGGCGAGCCCGACCCAAAATACTCCCTGAACTGCTATCCAAACAAGATGTGCCAAGCGCTGATCTCCGGCTTTGTCCATCACGCCGCGAAACGCCCGGAAGACGCGGATCGCTCGCTGCGCATCGCGCGGCAGGCGGCAGACTGGCTGATTTCCGTCTCCGAGAAAGACGGTGCGCCGCTCGCCGGTTTTCCGCCAACCTACCAAGGCGAGAAGTTCACGGCGAAAAACTATGCCGGGCAGATCATGCTGAACTACCCATGCACTGCGGCAAGCGCGTACATCGCGCTCGCCAAGGCGACCGGCGAAGGCAAATACCTTGACGCTGCGAAGAAGATCGCGGAGACCTACCTGAGACTTCAGGGCGAGGACGGCACATGGCCGCTCAAGCTGCGCGCGGCGGATGGCAGCGACGTCTGCCCGAACCGGCTTATGCCACTCGCCGTCATTGACATGTTCGAGACGTTGTTCGCCGAAACTGGCGACAAACGCTTCCGCGACGCCGCAGACAGGGCATTCTGCTATCTTGAACGCGGACCGATGGTCGATTGGAACTGGGAGGGGCAATTCGAGGACGTTCGGCCTTCGAAAAAATACTACAATCTCACAAAACACAATGTCTGCTCCGCCGCCATCTACGCGCTCAAACGCTTTCCCGGCACGCAAAAGTGGATTGACTTCGCCAAGGACGCGGAGCGTTTCTCCGAAGACCAGTTCATTGACTGGGAAGTTCCCTACGGCGTGAACAACCCGCCGGTTTGGGGGCCCTTCGCGCACAAGAAATGGCAGAACCAATTCGCCGGATGGCACTGCCCCGCCGTAATGGAGCAATATGAATGCTATGTGCCGGTGGACGCCTCTGCGGCAAAACTCATACGCCTCTATCTCGCGCTCCACAAGGCGACAGGGCAAGAAATCTACCTGAAAAAGGCGCGGGCGCTCGGCGATCAGGCCACAGTTGTCCAATACAAAAACGGCTTAATCCCGACATGGTGGGGCTCGAAGACGCCAGGGAACGGCGACTGGATCAATTGCACGATTGCAACAGCCCGAGCGTTGGAGCAGCTTTCGGACGCCTGCGGCGAGTGACTACGCCAGACTGAAGACGTCGGAAAGCATCTCCATTCCCTTCCGCCCGAAGCATTCGACCGGACGGACGGCGAAGCGGACCGCTTTCGCCTCCTTCAGTTCGGAAACGGCGAAAACGGCTTGGGCGGACTCCGCCTCGTGCGACGGCGGGAGATAGAAACTCTCGGAATGGACGCGCTTCACGGCGACGGGAATCTCGACATCCTCGCGGCGGACGACGAGCGCCGAAACTTCGTAGTCGTGGACGCGCGACGTCGCGGAGGGCTTCGCCGCCGGGAACGAGACGACAATCTGATCCGTCTCGCGCTTCCTCCTGTCCCTCCCCATGCGGCGCTCGACCGCCACGCGGGCATCCGGCGCAAAGGACGGCGCGACAGCCGCCGCACGCCGCGGCGCGAACGCATACGGCCGCGTTCCATCCAACGGCACCACCCAGTCGGGGCCGAGACTTTCGCCGAAGACAAACTCACGGCGAGCAAAGACGATCCTGTCGCCGAAGACGCTCACGAGCATCCCCTGCCGGCCCTTGTGCTCGGGGAGAAGCGGCATCTGCTTGACGACGCTGTCGTGGTCTTCGCCGTTCTCGCGCCCGTACTGCGCGAAGATGTACTTGAGCGAGCCGGTCCCGACCGAGGTGAACGCGCCCTGCCAAATCGTGCGCTCATCGGTCAGCGAATAGTGCGAATGGCCCGAAAACGCGACGGCGTCCGGGAACTTCTCGAGTGCGCGCGTGGCGACGCCGTGGTCGTTTCCCCACGCCCACGGTCCCTGGACGGTGTCGCCGGGATGCGGATGCTGGATGTGGAAAAACGGCTTTCCGCCGCGCAGACCGAGACGGTCGGCATTTTCCTGCAAAAACGCATCGAGCCCCTTCTCCGCGCCCCAGTGCGCCCCGATGAACGCATAACCCTTGACGGTCTTGGACCAAATCGGCTTGTATGGCTCTGCGAAGAGACGCTCCCAGACGCGCGCGCGATTGTCGTCGAAGCCGATGGCCCGCGCACGTTTGTCGGCCTCGTCCTTGTACTGGCCCTTTCCGCCCCAGGCCCAGCCGAGCAAATCGTGGTTGCCATAGACGAAAAGCCTCTCGACGCGGCGGCCGTCCGGCGTCTTGCCGCCGGGGAAAACGTCATTCCAGACGCCCGCGGCGAGTTCGAGTTGGAATATCTGCCCGGAGTCGGCGACATCGCCGGCGACGACAACGCCGTCGGCTCCGTTGTCGCGGAAATACTCGAGCGCCTTCCGGAACGTCGCCTCGTCGCCCGCGCGATTGATGTGCACGTCGCTCAAGACGCCAAGGACAAGATTCGGCTTCGCGTCCGCCATGGCTGCAGCGGCGCCTTCAAACGGGGAAACCCCTGCTGCGGCAATCGCCCCGGAGAGAAAGGTCCGTCTCGAAATCCCGGCCATGGCTACCTCACGAAAATGACGAGGCCGGCCTTCTTCTCGATCGACCAGTCGTTGCCCGTCCGCGTGACGGCGTAGACCTTCCCTTCCGGAAAGGAGAACGTCGGTTCGCCCTCGACGGCACCCGTGACGGACAGAACGGTATGCGTCCCGCCCATCGCGTCGGCAATGCCGGAAATCTCGAACGTCGCGTTCTCGAAGACCGCATCGCCGTCGATGACGATCGGGTCAAGCCGCTTGTTCGCACCAATATGCGCGACGGCGAGCGTCCCCCGGTTCGTCACGGTGCCGTCGCAGACGATGTCGATGTCGGAGAGCCTTCCCGCGAAAACGGTTCCATTGGTCACGGTCAGCGTCGGCGACGTTCCCGCGACAGCCGAGATTGCCGCTCCTGCGGGGAAGGTGAGCTTCTTGGCTGCCGAAACCGCGCCCCCGAACGCGGCGGAGGAATTCGCGTCGAACGTCAGCGTCCCGATTGAGACGTCGTTGGAGAACACAAGCGAGGACGAGACGAGCGTCAGCGCACCGCCGCCGGAGACGACGCCTTCCACAGGGCAGTCGCTACGGTTCGAGAACTGCACGTTGGCGGCTGAATCGATTGTGACAGCGCCTCTTCCAAGTGTCCCCTCATTCTGCACGTATAACACGCCTGATTTCACAACTGTCGCGCCTAAATACGAATTGGCGGCCTTGAAATAGATGTTCAGATTGCCGTAGGGGAAATAGATACTACCGTCACCGTCGATAGTCTTGTTGAAATTGATGGTCTGGTTTCCGTTACCTTGGAACTGCACATTGTGCTTGATGGTTACCGGACCATTGAAATTCGTCGTCTTGCTTGAATAACTGCGCTGACTGAAATACGAAACAGCCTTGTTGTTCGTGTCGCCAGCCATATTGCTCATCCCATTGAAACCAGGTCCTGTGAAATACATGTGTCCGTTGAAATTCCAAGTGCCAGAAGCATATTGATTCCAAATCGACCCGCCGTACAAGGAATTGCCGCGAATGTAGATGTCGTTGTCGAAGGATGTCTTCGTATTGTTGTCTATGTACAGTACGCAATCGTCGAAATATGTCGGTCCAATCCACTTCCAGTTTGCGGACTTCAAAACAACTTTATCCATGAAACTAGCGCCATTCTGCCTGCCCGCGAAGACGACACCGCAGTTTCCCGTGATAGCCACGTTGTCGAAATTGAAAATCGGAGACTTGTCGTGGCGTCCGAACCATATTATGCCCTGCGACCCTCGAAACGATATTTCACCGGCCCCAGCAACGAGATTTGCATTGACTGCATTGTTGACAAGCTTGTGGTTGAATATGATCCCAGCCGGGTTTTCTCCGTCTCCAACCGTCAGTGTCGTTCCAGAAGGAATCGTCAAAGTGCTGGAATTGTCGATTCTGACGCCCTTCACATGAATGTCTGCTGCAAGATTCGTGGCCGCAGTCAAATTAAGAACGTCATTTATTGTCGCCGCGTCAATGTCCGTCTGCATCCCCGCGATCGGCACAACGCCTCCCGATACCGTATACCGCAAGAAGCACAGAGGCACGAACGAGGAAGACGTATTCCAACAACCGCCGGCCATGTATGCAGGCAGCTCTTCTCCATCGGAATATCCAGCAGGAAAGATCTTACACCGCCCGCCGAGATAGGAATATCCAAAGTAGTTACCATTGTTGCATCGCGCAGAGAAAAGAAGCGTTCCTCCGGAATCTTCGCGCCGGAGACGGCCGAGATTGAGCGTGGAATTTCCACTTCCCGAACTTCTGTTTCTGACTTCTATGACACTGTCGGCGCCAAAGCGAATCGTACCAGATGCGGCACAAGACATCGTCCAATCCGCAGTCGTCGCATCCTTTGGGTAGTTCATTACAATTCTCGCCGTCTCAAGCGAAATGTCTCCGTCATGGAGAATGGTGACGCCATTCGCCTGACCCCAGACCTGGCCGTCCTCGACTTTGACGGACGCGAAATCCTCCACGCCTTTCGAGCTTGTGAAAATCTTGGTGCCCGACCCCTTGAACACAATCGCGTTTTCACCAGTGCCGGTGAACGGCTCGGCGTATGTCCCCGCCGTTGAAACGATGGCGGGGTCGTCCGTCAGGATCTCCGCCACGCCCGAAACGGAAACGCCCGCAAGAACTGCCAAAACAAAACAACGCATCGTCATGTAGGTTACCTCCCTGTCACTTGTCGGAGTCCTCGGCCTTGAGTTCCTTGATGAGATCGAAAAGCATCAACGGATAGTCCGTCGCGATGCTGTCGAAGCCAAGGTCGAAGACTTTTTTCATCACGTCCTTCCGTTCGCCCTGCCGCCAGTTGAACGCCTGGACAGTCACGCCGTGTTCGTGAAGCTTCGCAATCTCGCGCCGGAGGAAGTCCTCGCTTGGACAGAACGGCTCCTCGCCGTCGATATCCGTGAGCAGATGGAACTGGACCTGGTCGACGTACCAGTTGTGCTTCTCCACTGTCGCAAGCTGCTTGCGGAGACTCTCTTCGGCCTCGCGCACCGCCTCCTTGGAGAACGGCGCCTTCGGCCACTTGAAACCCATCCAGACCATCCCTTTCCCCTTCGGGCAGGCGTCTTTCCACTTCTTGATGTTCCAGTACGACGGCGAGGCGTAGTAGATTTGGGCGTCCACGCCTTTCTCCTGCGCCATCTTCGCGACGAGCTCGGGCGACGCGCCTTTCTCGTCTAAGTAGAGAATGCGATCTGGTCGGCCAATCATCGCGGCAAGGACGCTTTCCACAGTGGCAAGTCGATAGGACGCGTATTCCGGCCTCATGTACGAGCCAACGTCGACGTCGCGTATCTGCGCCCAGTCGAGGTCCTTGACGGGCGCGTTCGCAAGCTCCTCGGAAATGCCCCGCCCGACGCGCTTCAAGGTGCCGTCGTGCATGGCGATGGCGACACCGTCCTTCGTCAGCCGTGCGTCGATTTCCGGCGCGGCGCCGTTTCCCCAGGTCCATAGACACGCTTCGAGAGTGTTGTCGGGGCGCGCGTCGGCACCACCGCCCCGGTGTACCTGCGAAAGATAAAGCAGATCCGTCCGCTTCACACCCTCGGCAGCGGACACGACGGCAATCATCGCAACAACAAGCGACAGGCAAACTCGTCCAGCGTAAAATTCAATTCTCATGCCTTGATTATACCACTAATCGTGGGAAGAAGAGAGTTTGACATGTCAATTTCCAGATTCGACGACGACATTCGCCGTATGCGGCTGAGTCGTAAAACATGACTTGGGGAGCGGTTTGCCGTTGAACGTGACGCCGCGGAAGACGACATTGCTCGTCACGCTTTCCGGCCGGCCTTTGACGCTGAACGTAAATGGTTTTTCAAGACCTTCGAGCGCGATGCCCTCGGCGGATATTCCCGAAACGCCGCCCACGTTCTTCGTCTTCGAGTAAACCGTCGTGACTGGCTGAAAGTCCATCAGATGCGTCGCCCCCGCCCTGCCGTCCACGTGGACGCGCACGTCGCGGCACACTACGTTGGAAATCGCCATCGAATCGCTCGGCTGGACGATCAGGATCGGCCGGGAGAAGTGCAGGACGTCGCAGTCTGCCAGGGTGATGTCGCACATGTGCGGCGCATTCGACTCGTGACCGAGGCAGGCAATCCGCGCAAAATCCGCCCAGAGGACGCAGTTCGTCACTGTGATTCGCTCGCATGGGCCATTCCCGAAATTGACGCCCTTGACCGCGATGCAGTCGTCCTGAGTGCGTATGAAGCAATCGTCTATCAGCACGTCGCGCACGTTGGAGGGGTCGATGCCGTCGTCGTTGTTGCAGCGGTCGCCGCATATCTTGACATTCCGGATCGTCACGCCGTCGGACGCCTCGGGATAGATCGTCCAGTGGTAGGAGCCGCGAATCGTCACGTCTTCCATTGTCACGTCGCGGCAGTGCGCAAGGTGGACGAGCGAATACTGCCGTCCTTCCGACCCCCACGTGTGCGGATAGTGCGAGACGTCGATCACGCCGAGGCCGCAGATTCGTATGTCTCTTCCCCGCGCAGAAACGGCGGACTGGAGGACCGCGCCCTTTTCGAGGTAGAGCGTCTCGCCGTCCCCGAGGCGGACGAGCCCGCCGGGAACGCGGTGGATGCCAGGGCCGAACCGCTTCACCTTCGGCCCGTCCTCCGGCGGCGCAACGGGCCTGTTCACAAAGACCATCAACGCCCCGCGTTTCGTGACGTCGTCCGTCTCGACGGCGAACTTGCAGGGGCCGGCGACCTCGATTGTCATTTCGGCACCGTTCCGCGACACGACCTTCGCCGGCGCGCGAGCGGGGCGAATCGTCGCCACGCGGAGGTCGCGTCCGTCCAAGGCGCGGATGCGCAGGCGAACGGGGCCGCCGGCCTCGACATTGACAAAGGCATAGGGGCCGCCGGGGTCGAGCTTCGAGTTGTACTTCGCCCATGCCTCCATGACGAACTCGCCGCGACCGTCCGCCTCGGCGGCCCACAAGCGGCTCCTCAGGTACTCCATGTCGTAGGGTCTGCCGGACGAGACGCACTGGTCCTCGTCGACTCCCGGCATCCCTCGTGCGCCAAACGTCTCGCCGCGCGTGCGCAGACGGTAGTCCTTCCTGTGCGCGTAGACGAAATCCGGATCGCCGAACTCCCCCGCATTCGCGAAGCCGAGGTCGGCGCGGAACCTATCGAACTCCTTTTTCGACGCCGCGTATTCCGGGAAGCGTCCGTCCGCGCCGCGGCCCTTGCACCGCATCAGCGCGATGCGGTTGGAGAGCCCCGAATCCTTCGGAAACCAGCAGAGGTTGCCATCGAGGGCGAACGAACGGTCCACGCACAGCGTCAGGAACGCCCCGGAAGTCCTTGCGAAGACATTCGACCGCACCGTCAGGGCGTCAGGACGCTGGAGCCCGCCGAGAACGAGCAGGTGCGCCGTGCGGCCGCGGGGCCTCGCCAGGTAGCGCGCCAGATTGCCGATTCCGCAGTCGACGCTCGTGTTGTGCTCGAAGAGGACGGGAAGGGCCGTCGCCTGGCCCTTCGTAGCGCCGACGCGCAGCGTGTGCTCGCACTTCCATGTCACGCAGTCGCGCACCGCCACGCCCTCGCCCGCGGCGCCCTTCTCCTCGCCGTCCGCCGCAACCGCCGCGCCAAGCGTCTGCCAAACGCGGCACCGCGATACTTCGCACCCGCGCACGACGCCACTAAACACGATTCCATCGCCTACATACGAAATGTCGCAGTTGCGGATTACGACGCCGAAGACGTCCGTGCAGCGAAACGCCGCCGCCGCCGTCCACCTGAACGAAAGTCCCTCGAACACCACATCGTGGCATCCCGACGCGTCGACGATGTCCTTTGCGAGAAGCAGCTCGACGTTGCCCATCCATGTCGCCGGATCCTTCCAGCGCTTCGCGACGATCGACCGTTCCTCGGGGTCGTAGTAGAACGTCATCTGGTCGACGACGTTCGTCTCGGCGTCGACCTTTCGCCAGATGTTCTCCTGCGTCATGCCGTCCTGCACCTTTCCGATATCGGCCATGAGGCAGCCGACTTCGGCGTCCAGAAGCGGCGCAAGCTCGGGAACGGTCTTCCAGAGCCCGAAGCGACGGTCGTGGTTCGCGCTTTTCCAGAGCTTCGGGTCGGATGCGGAGACGCTCTGCGAGAGCTGCGGCTTCTCGCCCTCGCCAAAGCACGAATACGTCACGGGCCTCCCCGGCGCACCCGACTTCACCCGAAGCGTTCCACGCCAGACGCCGCCGCGCCGGAAGAGGACCCTGTCACCTGGCTTCACGTCCCATGTGTTCACCTCTTCAAGCGCGGTCTCGGGCTCGACCTTCCAGTCCTTCGCCGATGCCGAGAGCACACCTACAGCGAAAAGCAGCGCAATGGCGATTCTTCTCATTTCTTTTCCTCCTCCTTGCGACGCCGCGACGTATCGGGATCGTACAGAATCGTCTCGCCCGGCGCAGTCATCACACCTTTCTCCGGATCGTCTTCAATTCGATACTCCCCGACAAGACGCCACGTGCCGTCCGCCTCGCGGACGGATAGCGCAACGCCGTCGCGCGGCGTTGCGCCAGCCGCGCGAAATGCGCCCGACCCGTCTGGAAGCGAAATCTCAAGACCCGTCCCGTCTTCAAGCATTCTGACGACATAGGCCACTCCGGCATAGCCGTCGTACATCTCCCACTGGTCACCTGGCGAATGGACATAGACGCGATCCCAGCAGCCGGCTGGCTTGTTCATGTCCTGAAAATGGTCTTGCGTCAGCCGACCAGTCACGGCGTCCATATAGAAATGGGAGACCTGGTTTCCATCGCGACAATCGTTGATGATGTGGAAATGCGCTGGAAAGTCGCTGTGCCCGTTCGGATAGTGCGAGTCAAAGCCCATCAAGAGGATCTTGCCTCCCCTGAGCGATCCCGCCCGGTCGAACCCGAGGCGGCGGAAGCCGTCTCGAAACGCAAATATAAAGTTGAATCCGGCCTTGATTTCATTTTCCGGATAGGGCACGTCGCGGTAGGGCCCCGCCTGCATGCCGTCGACGTGGTGCGTGACGCCCAGCGAAAGACATCCCTCCTCGGAAACCTGCGTCCACATCCCGACTGGCGGTACCTTCGCGACGGGGTGGAACACGGCCTTTCCCGCAGCCACCACGACGCCCGTCGCACCATATACGGCGCGGACGCCCGCGTCAGGCCAAATTGCCTCCACGCGCGGCGGCGCCTCGCCTTCCCCGTCCTTCTCGAATGTCGCGAACGCCTCGCGGACGTTGACGCCCGTATGCGCTTCGCCCTCGACGATCCGCCAGCCATCCGGAAGCGAGTACGTCGGTGGCGGATGGCGTCCGGCCCGTTCCTTCATGAGCTTGACGCCGTAGCGCGTGACGCGACCCTCGTAAGCAGTCACGAATACGCTCCAGTTCGTCGGAGCGGAATGGGAGCAGACAACGGCGCCGTTGGTCTTTCGCGTCCACGAGACGTGCAGCGCGCCGTCTTCGCCAAGGTCTTCAGTCCAGTCGCCTTCCGGCGCCGCCTTCTTGCCGAGGACGATCTGGACAAGGCGGGAGTCACGGTTGAACTTGACGACGCCGCGCGAATCGGGAGCGGAACGGGCGCGCTTCGTCACGTCTATCCCCTCGCGCTCGCAGGCCGCATACCACGCCTGCTTGTCCGCAGGGAGACGCGTTTCGAGGAAGCGCATCTGGAGATCGGCCGCCGAGAGCGCCGCAAAAAGCAAGACCGCCGTCACCGTCCTACTCTAATCTGCCGGTGTACTCGGACGACGACGGCGCGGACGCCTCGCGGAAGAATTGGCTACGTGCCTCGCCGCGCGCCTTTTCCCACGGACGCGGCCCGCAACCAAGCTGGACGATCCAGACATCGAGCCGCTTCGTATTGAAGTTGACCTGCATTTCGTTCCCCCATGCCCCGCCGTGCCCGATCCAGCCGTCGTCGCTGCACCAGAAGCCAAGCGAATAGTTCGGCATCCCAAGCGGCCGCGACGACCTGCCGAGAATGTTCCTGACCGTCTCCTCCTTCAAGATGCGTACGCCGTTGTCACCGACACCGAGGTTCATCAGCATCCTGAAAAACTTCAACTGGTCTTCGGCGGTAGTCCACAGTCCCGCGCCGGCGGAAGGGAAGACCGTCGGGCCGTTGTAGGGAAGCGGCATCGGGCCAAACTGCCGATTGTGGTGCGGCGGCCCGCCTTCCTTCGTGTTGTAGCCCTCGATCTTGTCCGCAAGCTGCGCCTCCGTCGGCCAGAACGTCGTATCCTTCATGTCCAACGGGTCGAGGACCGCTCTTTTCAGGTAGTCTTCCCACGGCATCCCGACAATGCGCTGCACCACGGCGGCACCAATGTCGATGCCTATGTTGGAATACTTGACCGCCGTTCCCGGCTGAAAGCGAAGCGGCAACGCTGCGGCCTCGGCAGCAACGTTCCTGAGCGGCATCCGGTGGTTCCATCCGCAGCTTTCGTGGCACGGCAGCTCGAACGGAAGCCCGGAAGTGTGGTTCATCGCCATGCGCACAGTGATTGCATTTGTCGCGGCGACAAGAGTCCTGACGCCGTTTGTCTCCGATTCAATTACCCACATCGCATTCCCGAACTCGGGCAGGTACTTTGCGACGGGATCGTCGAGGTCGAGCCGGCCTTCCTCCACGAGCTTGGCAACCGTCACGCCGCAAAAGCCCTTGGTCTGCGAGCACTGCATGAAGGCGTTCGTTAGCGCGATCGGACGCTTTGCCGTAAAATCTGCGTAACCGACGCAGGCGACTTCCTCGCGCCCTCCGCACTGAAGGACGGATATCGAGCCCGGCAATTCGCCGCGCTCCACGTATGGCGCGAGGACGTCGTGCATAAGCGTCGTCGCCGCGAAAAGGCAGAACATGCTCGTCATGGTATCTTCACCTCGATTCTCCTGCGCCCCTTGCCAGACAGCTCTACCGCGCGCCCAGCGACGGAAATGGAACCTCTTTCACCAGGCGTTACGTCGAGTACCACTGTCTTCGTCGCCGGATCGTATGTGGCATCATGTACGAACATATCGCGGCAGTCGGTAATGTATGGAGAACCGTGCAGGCGGTGAAGCGTCCACTCAATAAAGCTCCCCGAGTCCATCGCCGGCCAGTCGCGCCATTCCTTCTTGCGCGCAAGCGTCCGGCCCACGAGCGTATCGAGTCGCGAGCGTATCTCGTCGTCCGGCAGGGCGGAGCCCATCGAAAGGAACGACAGCGTCAGGTAGTTGAGGCCGTTCGTCGGCGTTGTCGCCTCGACATACGGGAAGTAGTCGCGCCGCATCTCGTCCCATCCGTACCAGCCGTAGAGCGAGACTAGGTCCTGCGGCGTTCCCTCGGACATGTCGAAAAGGTCGACGTCGAGGATCCTGTTCGTCTTCTTCTGGAAGACCGCGCCGCCTTCGCCGAAGCCCACCGCCATGCGCAGCGCGTCGGGATCTTCCGAAAGGCCGTACGCGCGGAAGTACGCGAGAGCCCTCTGCCGCGCAAGCGTCGGGCACATGCGCCGCGCGGCGCGGTAGAGCGCCTGAGCACGGAAATCCTCGTCGCCCGCGATCTCGGCCAGCCGCGCGAATGACATCCAGCACGAGAACTCGCCGTTCAGCATGTCGATCGACCCGCTCCCCCCGAGTTCGAGGCATCCGCTCGCGAGAATGCCCCAGTCGTCGACAAAAAGCTCGTAGCTCGCGACATGCCGCGAGATGGCGTCCCAGTTGGCCCTGACGACGCCCTGCTGTCCGAGACGGTCCGCCGCCACCTGCAACGCATGGACGATCATGCGCACCGTCTCGTTCGAGTCGCCGTAGATCGTCCGGGACCCGTAGCGCTGCGGCTCGAATTCGTTGGCCATCTTCCGCGGAGAGTCCATGTAGATGGTGTAGCGGGAGAGCGAGAATGGCTCCTGGCGCCACGCGACGGCCATCTTGTACTGCAGGACCTCGAGCGGCTCCATCATCCGCCAGGCCAGGCGGCGTCGCATCAACGCGCGGTTCTCCTCGCTATAGATGTAGGGGTTCGGCAGACAGCGGCTCATGCCGAGCAGGAAGCCGTGCATGTTCAGGTGCTGCGACTGGAACTCGCGCAACTTGCCGAACTTCTGGGCGACGTGGTTCATCGGCGTCGCCCCGCTCGAATACTTCACGCCCTGGGAGAAGTCCTTGTTCGCCGCCTCGTCCACGCGCGTCTCGCCAAGGACGTGCGGCAGGAAGGAGAGGTCCGGCTTGAACAGCGGCGCGGACCATTCGACCGTGCTCGCGCCTTCGCGAATCCAGAGGCTTCCCGAGCGCGTGACGAGCCCGCTGTCGCGGGCGGCCTGGTCTAAGGCAACTATTGTCTCGCCGTTGGCGGCGCCGCGTCCGGCAAGGAGCGTCGCGACAGGCGGCAGCACGGCGTATCGCTGCGCCTTGGTGCCCCAGTCGTCGCGGCATTCGAGATAGCCAAACGCGTCGCGCATCTCGATGCGCCCCGCCTTCTCGTCGATCCTGAAGCACTCCCGCAGCCGACACGGATAGGCCAGTGCGCGCGGACGCCACGCA
>JAZSLQ010000131.1:0-13989 GCA_045535455.1 Kiritimatiellia bacterium
GAGTGTAGAGTGTAAAACGTAAAACGAAAAACGCAGGGAGATTTCCGTGGTATGAGAAAAGAAAGCGTCTTGGCGGAGAAGAGTCTCGATTTTGCTGTCAGAATTGTGAATCTGTATAGGCATCTGATGGCGAAGCGGCAAGAGCGCGCTATTGCAGACCAGGTTCTCCGTTCCGGGACTTCTATCGGGGCGAATGTACATGAAGCAGAATCTGCTCAAAGTCGTGCGGATTTTATCGCGAAGCTTTCAATCGCCTTGAAGGAATGTCGCGAGACAGAGTACTGGCTTGAGCTTCTTCGACGGACATCCAGCATTGGGGACGGCGGTCATCGCTCGCTTGACTCGGACAGGCGGGAGTTGTTTGCGCTTCTTACGTCAATCCTGAAAACGTCAAAATCGAAAGCTGGATGACACCCCATGTTCGTTTTACGTTTTACGTTTTCAACTTTACGTTCTTTTGGCGACGGAGATTTCTTTGGAGTGGCAAACGGCTTGCCGCCAAACGCGAATCCAAATGCCTACTACTGGCTTGACCTTTCGGTGACGGGGCTTCTTGGCGTTGCGGCGATCCGCGTCACTTGTGATGGAGTGAGCGACCTTGGCGACCATGTAATCATTGCACGAACAAACCAAGTCTGCCACATCCCGCTTCTCGCTGGCGCGACGTACGCAGTCGATAGCAACTTGCCTATTGGTTATTCGTCCGTGTCTACAGAGCCCGCGGAGATCGTGACAAACGCCGAGAATCGACCGACGGTTTCTTTGCCGTTGGAGTTGACGTTTGAGCGGGTTCAGATGCGCGGCGGTTCCGACAACTACATTGCGCACACTTCGCCAGTCGATGTCGGCCCGAGAGCCCTCGACATCGCAGGCGGTTGCTGCTCGTGCGTGACAAACGAAACCGGATTCTCGTGGAGCTGCGGGGCTGAGTGTAATTGTGGTGGATTCTGGCATGACATTTCAACTGTAGTAGCATGGGAGGGTTATTCACATTTGTTTGTATGGCGTGGCTGGTGCCCGTGCCATCAAAACACTGGATCGGACACTCCTGTGGCTATGCTTGCTTTTACTCCTCAGGTGGTCTTCTTTGAAGAGGCGTTTACTAACTCATATTGTCAGCCTGTTAATTCTCGCTCCACATTAACACGATTGGTGGGAGCTGTATATGGTGGCGAGTATGGGGGAACTTATTCTATTGTTGTCAATGATGGGGATAGGCTGGAAAGAGTGGGCGAATCCTCTTCTTGCACAGTTACAAATGTTGAGCCGTATGCATATCATGACTTCTGGATAGACTATCGTGCCACAAAGAAGAGTGATTCACCAGATGATATCGTGGCTACATTGACATTTTCACCGGCAACAGATGCAACTCAAGTTTCTGCATCTGCTCGCGCAACGGCCATTGAGGTGTCAACATATGTTGATTGTCGTTGGATTCCACATTGCAATCGAAAAGAGCTTGGAGTTGGAGAGCGAGTAACGATTGGTGTTCAGCCAACTGAAGAAGAGATGCCTATTGACATTTCTGGATGCTGCTATACGAATCTTCAGTGGAGGTACACGGCGCCTGCATCTGCGAGGACGGACACGATAACCGCCTCGTGCAACGGAGTGGTTTTCCCGATATGCTTCACCATCGTTGAGCCTGAAAGTATTGTTGCGACGAGCGTGTGGTGCGAGACCAATGAATGTCCTGGTGTCGCGGGGAATTTTGCCGGGTACTTTGATGTTGCCGTCTTGCCGACAAATGTTAGTTTTCAGGCTATCTTAACGGCAGAGCTTGGATATTCGGCGACAAATGCCGTTGGCTTTTTTGCGTTGTTCGAGCATGTTGGTTTGCTCGACCACTCAGTTCATGGAGCGAATAATTGGCATGGAGTCGGCTGGGGCAATAGTTTTTCCGATACAGTAGCTTTCAAATATTTTCATCCACCGTGGGGGAATGGTGGATCGTTCACATGGCCGATAGAAAATGCATGGCGGTTGCGTTCTGATGGCTTTGGCACCAACCGAATGCCTTGGAGATCTTCATACGACCAACGATTTGAACTTGATGCCGATGGGACTACACGTATCAGGAAATTTGACTATGTGCTACAACAGGGAACAAATCTAGAATTTCAAGTTATGGAGGAAGCAAGATGAATGGTGTGCTTAAAACGATGGTCGGCTTGCAGGCTGCATGTCTTTTGCAGGTGGCATTTGCAACAACCGTTGAAGAGGCGCGAGCTCAGGCGCTGTCGTCGACAAACTACTGGGGTGTTTCATTTGCTGAATATCGTTTGCGGGTTGGCGAGTCTGTCCCTTTCCTCGCGACTAACGGAACGCTGTCGGCGCGTCAGGCCCTTTGCGATTGGTATGTGTCTCTTGCCGGATTCGTCTCACCAACCAATTCAGTGACTGACTATGAATCTTGGTTGGACGAGCAGGTCGTGGCGTTGTCGGCATATTCGCGCTTCCTGGTTGATCCGCAGTTTACAAACGCTTGGGTGGCGGCGGCCTGTCGTCTCGGTGCTTTGCGAGATGCGATTCCGACAAAAGACGACCTCCGTATGGGTATGAAGAACAAGCTTTTTGTTGATGGACTTCTTGTAGACGATAACACCGTCAAAGAGATCAAAGGGGATTTCCTAAGGGAACAGGATTTTGCATTTGCGCGGCAATCAGCGTCTGACATTCTTGCTCGCCCTGTTGTGAATGTGTTTGGACGGAAGGGGATTCCCAAGCTTCCAATCGATGAGAGGAGTGCATTTGCTTCAAACTATGTCAGCACGGCTCGCTTGTCAACGGAGGAGGCGAATGTGGTTTTTCAGGAATTGAGCAGGTGAGCGGAAATAAATGGTGATGAGAGGAAAGGTCGAGAAGAAGGAGTATGATATTTTGTGCGGCTGGGATTGCCGCCTGTGCGGCTGCCTATATTTTCTCCAGGTTGGAGTTTGAGCATGAATGTCAGATTGATTTCTTGTATGAAGACAGACTTGTTTGGAATGCCCAGACGAGGAATGACGAGGTTGCAAAAAGTGCAGACGAACACAATCGGAACGCCGTGCAAGAAAGTCTTCTTCATGACTTTGCCAAGGGAATGAGTCCAATTGATTCGCTTGAACAAAGAGTTTGTCGCTGTCGTGAAGATGCGGCGCTGACGCATGAGGATGCCAAGCGTATAGAGCGAGTGTTGTCGACTCTGCATAATGAAATAAGTGGCAATTGTAACAATCTTTGGGAACCTCCAGCGCGAGTCGGCATTGTTCGGCATCCCTCGTTTTGGTATAATTGGTGCATCTGAAAAATGGTTGTCGCTTGCGACCGTAGAAGTCCATTGATGAGATGGTTGGATGCACGACGCGGGCATTGGCAACAAACAAAGGAGAGATGCAATGAAGCTGAACATTGATTCCGTATTGAATGAAAAGGACGCCTGGGCTGCCGCTGGCGTCGCGCTTCCCAAGTTCGACATCGCCGCCATGCGCGAGGCGACGGCAAAAAGCCCAGAGTGGGTTCACTTCGGCGCGGGCAACATCTTTCGCGGCTTCATCGGCTCGCTTTCGCAGCGGCTCTTGAACGAGGGCCTCACCAAGACCGGCATAATCGCGTGCGACACATTTGACTACGAAGTGATCGACAAGATCTATGACGCGCACGACAACCTGACCTTGAATGTCCTTCTCAATCCCGACGGCACGACGACGCGCGAGATCCTCGCTGGCGTCGCTCAGGGGCTCAAGGCGAACTTCGCGGACGAAAAGTCCGCCGCGCAGCTGAAGGCGATCTTCCGCGCGCCGTCGCTCAAGATGCTCTCGTTCACGATCACCGAGAAGGGCTACCAGCTTCGCCGCACTGATGGTTCGCTCATGCCGGTCGTCGAAGCGGATATGGCAGAGGGTCCCGCAAAGGCGCGCCACGCGATGTCGATAGTCGCCGCGCTTCTTCTTGAGCGCTTTGGCGCAGGGGCTCTACCGATGGCCGTCGTCTCGATGGACAACTGCTCGCACAATGGCGAGAAGCTTATGGCCGCCGTCCTCGAGGTCGCCTCGGCCTGGGTCAAGAACGGCTTTGCGCCCGCCGCGTTTCTTGACTACCTCAAGGACGAGTCTAAGATTGCCTTCCCGTGGTCGATGATCGACAAGATCACTCCTCGCCCCCACCCGATGGTCGAGAAGTCCCTCTCCGACGCCGGCATCGAGGGCATGGCACCGATCGTGACTGACAAGAAGACTTTTATCGCAGCGTTCGTCAACGCCGAAAAGCCGCAGTATCTCGTCGTCGAGGACAAGTTCCCGAATGGCCGTCCGCCGCTCGAAAAGGCGGGCGTCTATTTCTGCGACCGCGACACCGTGAACATGTGCGAGAAGATGAAGGTGACGACGTGCCTCAATCCGCTCCACACGGCGATGTCTATGTACGGGTGCCTGCTTGGGTACACGCTCATCTGCGAGGAGATGAAGGACGCCGACATCGTGAAGCTCGTGAAGCGTCTTGGCTACGTCGAAGGGCTTCCCGTGGTCGTAGATCCGAAGATTCTCTCGCCAAAGGCGTTCATCGACGAAGTGGTGAACGAGCGCCTGCCAAACCCCTTCATGCCCGACGACCCGCGCCGCATCGCGACCGACACTTCGCAGAAGGTCGGCATCCGTTTCGGCGAGACGATCAAGAGCTACATCCGCGAAGGGCGCGACCTCGGCTCGCTCGTCTCGATTCCGCTTGCGATCGCGGGCTGGCTCCGCTACTTGAACGGCACGTTCGACGACGGCACTCCGCTTGAAGTCTCGCCCGATCCTCTCAAGGACGAGCTTATGGCGAAGGTGAAGGAGGGGAAGATCCGCGAAATCCTCTCGAACCCGACGATCTTCGGCCTCGACCTCACGACGACTCCGCTCGCCGCGAAGATCGAGGGCTACTACGCGCGTCTCCTCGAAGGCCCCGGCTCCGCCCGCCGCCTTCTCCAGGAAGAGCTCGCGTAGCCCCCTTGCGCACGCGCGGCGATTTTGGTATACTTCTCGCCATTCTGCCCATGGTGGGCGGGATGAAGCGAATGAGTCGGGGTAGTCCATCCTCGGCCAAAGCGGATTAATCTGAACAAAGGATTCAAGGAGAAAACAAAATGGAAATGCCTACGTCTGCCCTTACGGGCATCTCGCTCAAGGACATGTTTGATGCCGGTCTTCACTTCGGCCATCAGACGAAGCGCTGGAACCCGAAGATGAAAGGATACATCTTCGACAAGCGCAACGGTATCCACATCATCGACCTCACGCAGTCCGTCGCTCTTCTCGACGAGGCCGCGCAGTTCCTCAAGGACACGGTCCTCGCCGGCAAGAAGATCCTCTTCGTCGCCACGAAGAAGCAGGTCTCCGAGCTCGTAAAGGGCGCGGCTGAGTCCGTCGAGCAGTTCTACATGACCGAGCGCTGGCTCGGCGGCACGCTCACGAACGCGAAGACGCTCCGTTCCTCCGTCCGCCGCATGCGCCAGCTCCAGGCGACCGCGAAGGCCAACGGCGGCGAGCTCTCCGAGCACAAGCAGGAGGCCTCGATGCTCCGCCGCGAGCTCAACAAGCTCGAGAAGAACCTCACCGGCGTCGCGGAAATGGCCGAGCTCCCCGGCGCAGTCGTCGTCGTTGACGTCGTCCGCGAGGCGAACGCCGTCAAGGAAGCCGTCCGTCTCCACATCCCCGTCGTCGCCATCGTCGACACGAACGCCGACCCCGAGCCGATCGACTACGTGATCCCGGGCAACGACGATTCCGTCAGGGGCGTCGAGCTCATCCTCAACGGCCTCGTCAAGGTAATCAAGGGCGCCAACGACGAGTACGGCGCGAAGGCCGCCGAGGAGAACCGCAAGCGCGAGCAGGAGCGCAAGAGCCGCGACGAGGCCGAGAAGGCCGCCCGCGCCGAGCGCCGCGCCAAGGCCGCCACTCGCAAGCCCGCCGCCGGCGGTGCCGCCGCGAAGAAGTCTGGTGTCGCCGCGAGCGTCAAGGCCGCCGCCAGGGCCGCGAAGGAAGCCGCCGAGACCAAGGCGAAGGCCGATCTCGCCGCGAAGCGCAAGGCCAAGGTCGCGGAGGCCGAGGCCGCTGTCGCCGCCGCCGCCGAGGCCGCTCCTGCGGCGGAGGCCCCGAAGGCCGAGTGAGGCAGAGTGACAACGGACGGGGAAACCCAGGTTTCCCCGAACCCCATCAACAAGGAATGAAAGGTTTTTGAAAATGGCTATCACAATTCAGCAGATCAAGGAACTCCGCGAGGCGACTGCCGCCGGAATGGGCGCCTGCAAAGAAGCCCTCGCCGCCACCAACGGCAACATGGAAGAGGCCGTCAAGTACCTCCGCGAGAAGGGCCTCGCCGTCGCCGCCAAGCGCGTTGACAAGGAGTCCAAGCAGGGCATTGTCGCCCTCGCGGTTGCCGCCGACAAGAAGTCGATGGCCCTCGCCGAGGTCAACTGCGAGACGGACTTCGTCGCCAAGACCGAGGCGTTCATCAAGTTCGTCGACGACGCGGCCAAAGTCGCGCTCGAAGGCAAGGACATCGAGCAGACGCTCAACGACGACTACAAGATGCTTCTCACCAAGACGGGCGAGAACGTCAAGATCCGCCGTAGCGAGCGCTACACGCTCGAGGGCGCCGGCTGCCTCAGCGGCTACATCCACATGGGCGGCAAGATCGGCGTGCTCGTGGAGCTCGCGTGCGACAAGCCCTGCGAGAAGCTCGACGAGGCGGCGCACATGGTGTGCCTCCAGGTCGCCGCGAACGCGCCCAAGTACGTGAACCCCGCGGACGTTCCGCAGTCCGAGATCGACGCCGAGATCGAGATCAAGCTCAACGCGCTCAAGGAGCAGAAGGGCAAGCTCCCGCCCGAGCAGGCTCTCGTCGGCATCAAGAAGGGCATGGCTTCCAAGTTCTGCACGCAGATCTGCCTCGTCAAGCAGGACTACGTCGCGGACGGCGAGCAGACCGTCGAGCAGTACCTCGCGTCCGTCGCGAAGGAAATCGGCGCGCCCATCACGGTGAAGCGCTTCGCGCGCCTCCAGCTCGGCGCCTAATTCCGCGCATGGCGGTGCTTATCGCATTGCCGGCACTGTTTCTGCTCTCGGCGTTCTTTTCCGGGGCGGAGACAGTGCTCTTCTCTTTGACGGGGGCTCAGCGCGAGCGCATCCGCGCGAAGAGCGCTGCCGCTGATGCCCTCATCACCAAGAGTCTTGCCGACAAGGCGGTCCTTTTCTCGACTCTGCTCGTCGGCAACACTCTCGTAAACTTCGCGATCTCGACGCTCGGCTTCCTCGCCTTCCGCGCCTACGTTCCCGGTGGGAGCTGGCTCGCCGTTCCGTCGATGACGATTCTCCTGCTTGTCTTTGGCGAGATAACTCCGAAGCGCCTCGCCCTCAGGTATGCCGAGCAGCTCGCGCCGCCGTGTGCACGGCTTCTCAGGTTCTGGCGCATTGTCCTGCGGCCTTTCAACAACGTCCTGCGGCTTTCCTCCAAGGCGTTTGCGCCTGCGCTTGAGCGCGAAAGGCGGGCGCTTTCCGACGAGGAGCTTATGACGGTCCTCGAATCTGCGGCGGAGAAGGACGAGTCGCTTGCCGACGACGTAGAGATGATAGAGGGCGTCTTGCGGCTCTCCGAGATTCACGCGAACGACGAGATGACTCCGCGCGTCGACATCGAAGGCCTTGACCTCGACCTTCCAGAAGACGCCCAGGCCGCCGCGCTTGCAAAAACGAAGCACCATTTTCTTCCCGTCTTCCGTCGCACACCCGACGCGATAGAGGCCGTTCTCGACGTTCGCTCCGGAAAGAGGGAAGAGCCGATTTTCGTTCCCGAGAACATTACGCTCGACGACCTCTTCGCCATCTTCGCCAAGAGTGGCAAGCGCCTCGCCGTCGTCCTCGACGAATATGGCGGGACGGCCGGAATCATCGCCTTCAACGACGTCCTCGAACTCATCATGGGCCCAAAGGTCTTCGGCGGCAACGCTGGCGACGAGCCGGCGATAGTCAAGAAGGGCGAGAACGTCTGGGAAATCGACGCTCGCGCAAGTCTCGAGGAAGTGAACCGCGAACTTGACCTCGAACTCGAGGCCGAGGATGCCGACCGTCTTTCTGGCTGGGTCACTTTCCACGCCGAGAGGATTCCGCATGTCGGGCAGGAGATCGAGGCCGACGGATGCCGCGCGACTGTCCTCAAGCGTCGCGGCCGCCGCGTCACTCTCGTCAAGTTCGAGGTGCTTTCTCGCCCGACTACGACGTCCGACGAGGAACTGATAGAGGAAACCGACGCAGCCGTCGAACGCACAGAGGAGGATGACGCATGACGGTGTTCCTTCTCTTCCTCGCGGCAATCGCCGCGCTCCTTCTCGCCGCATTCTGCGCCGGCGCAGAGACTGGCTTCCTCTCCGTGAGCCGCGAGCGAATCCTCCATCTCTCCCGCGCTGGCGGGCGCAAGGCGAAGCTCGTCCATGCCGCGCTTTCCGACATGTCGCGAACCTTGACGACGCTTCTCATCGGCAACAACCTCGCAGGCGTCGTGTTCTCGTCGGCTTCCGCCGCGCTTGCGATCGAGCTTATGGGCGGCTCGCGCTTCGGTCGCGCCGCCTGGAGCTTTGTCTCGGCGCTTATCGTCCTCTATGTTTCCGAGTTCCTTCCGAAGATGCTCTGTGCCGCGCGGCCGCTCCACTACTGCCTCGGGATGGCGCGCCAGTATCGTGTGCTTGCGACTATCCTGAAGCCCATCGTCATGCTGCTCCTTGCCGTCACAAACCTCTTTGTTCCGCGCAAGGACCCGAAGTACAGCGTCACGGCGAAAGACCTGATGCGGATACTCCGCGACCGCAAGGACGGGGTCTGCATCTCCGACTTCGAGAGCGCGCTCATCGGCCGCATCCTCGTCTGTCGCGCCAAGGGCCGCTTCATAACCTCCGAGGAGCTCGTCGACGCGGTTCGCGACGTGGACTGACGCGGATATGGTATAATATCATCCTTGACTGTAATTGCCTCCATATTGCTTGTGGCGCTGACTCGCGCCGAGATCATCGATCGGTTCAAGGCCGCGCCGGTGACGCAGCTTGACGGCCTCGTCCAGGTCTATGGCGACTGTCCCGCGGATATGCGGCGGGAATACCAGTTGCCCGTTGCGTCGTTCGCCTCTGGTATCTGTCGGAAGCTTTATGCCGCCGAGCAGGAGTATCCGAAGAAGTTTGCGGAACCCGGCATAATCGTCCGCATCGGTGACGTCCGCACCAACATGGCGGACGTTGTCGTCCGTCCCGCGACGCGCGATGACGGCGCGAAGTTCACGCGCATCTACCTGCCGTCGCCTTCCGGCGCGGACCTCGGGAAGTTTCGCCACGAGGTCGTCCGCGCGTTCTACCGCGCCGTGTACGGCGTTGACCTTGACGACGCAGGCGTCACCAAGAAGTTGCGCGAATCCGATCCCGTGACGCGCGTCGAGGACATCCAGTCCGAGGTCGCCGCCTGGCGCGAGCGCGGCGAATATGCCGAGGGCAAGACGGATGAAGACTACCTAAAGCTCATGAGGGGCGTCCATCTCCCGGGAGTGGCGACTAAGCCGGATGTGACGACTTTCGCTTCGCGGCTCTTCCTGTATCCCGAGCTTTATGCCGCGCCTTTCTGCGGCAAATACGCCGCGTGCTCGTTCCGCGATGCGATTGCGCTTGCCAGGAAGGACCCGTCTGTCCGCTTTGCCGCATACCAGAAGATCGAACCGCTAATGCTGTTCGGCTCGGGACATGGTGAAAAGATGAACGCGGCGGTTGAGGCGTATGCAAAGTTCCTGGCCGAGCTTGCCGTGCTGAAGCGGACAGACGAGGAACTCGCGAAGCTCTTGGACGACGCCGACGCGAAACTGAAAGGAGTGCTGGAGGAATGAAGACGAAGAAGACAATCACCGACTCCACTGTCGATCCCGACATCCTCGCCTACACGGTTGGCGACGATCCAGTTCTCGACCTTGAGCTTGCGAAGTGGGACTGCATGGGTACCGCCGCGCACGTTACGATGCTCTCCGAGATGAAGGGCCTGAAGCGCCCCGTCGTTACGAAGCAAGAGGCCGCGAAGGTTAGGAAGGCGCTTGGGCGCATAGTCGCGCTTGCGGAGAAGGGGAAGTTCGCGATCCGCCAAGACGATCAGGACGTCCACATGGCCGTCGAGCGACTTCTGACCGAAGAACTCGGCGACCTCGGCAAGAAGATACACACGGGTCGCAGCCGCAACGACCAGGTCGCCGTTGACGTCCGACTGCACATGAAGGACGAGATTCTCGCCGCAGAGGGCGAGCTTGGCGCTCTTGCCGCGGAGCTCTGCTACTTCGGTTGGTGCGCCGGCGCGATTCCGCTCGTCGGGCGCACGCACCTTCAGCCGGCGATGCCATCTACAGTCGAGATGTGGGCGACCGGCCACGCCGAGATGGTGCTCGACCAGCTTGCGAACCTCGAGGCGGCCTACAAGCTTGCAGACGCGAATCCCCTCGGGAGTGCCGCCGGGTACGGCGTTCCGCTGCCGCTCGACCGTGCGCGTACGACTAAGCTCCTCGGCTTTTCGCGCACGATCCACAACTGCTTCGGCGCCTCGATGGCGCGCGGCGAATGCGAGGCGGCGCTTCTTTCGGCGCTCGCGCAGCTGATGGCCGTCCTTTCGCGTCTCGCCGAGGACATGATCCTCTTCTCGATGCCGGAGTTCGCGTATTTCCGCCTGCCACGCGAGTACTGCACGGGCTCGTCGATCATGCCGCAGTAGTTCAATCCCGATGTCCTCGAGCTCGTTCGCTCCAAGGCGGCGCAGGTCCTTGGGCTCCAGACGGCTTCGCTCTCGCTTCTCCACGCGATGCCGGGCGGCTACAACCGCGATCTTCAGGACTGCAAGTGGCTCTACATGAAGGGGCTCGACATCACGCGCACGACGCTGAGGATTCTCGCGAAGGTCGTGAAGGGAATGAAGGTCGATCCCGCCGCATGCCGCGCCGCTTTTACGCCCGGCGTCTTCGCTACAGACGTCGCGCTTCGCAAGGTCGCCAAGGGAACGCCCTGGCGCGACGCCTACCATGACGTCCGCGACCATCTCGAACAGCTTGACGCCGAGAATCCCGACGCTGCCGTCGCCCTCAAGAAGCACGAAGGCACCTGCCTCGGGCTCGACCACGATCTCTACCGTGCGCGCATCACCGCCGCCTGCGAATCGGCGGACGCCCGCCGTCGCGAACTTGACGCAAACTGCCGGAGACTACTGAAATGAGCAAACTGCTTGAAGTTGAAAACCTGCATGTGAAGTACGGCTCGTTTGAGGCCGTGAAGGGCGTTTCGTTCTCGCTTGGCGAGGGCGAGATGCTTGGCATCGTCGGCGAGTCGGGGTCTGGGAAGTCAACGATAGCGAAGACGCTCGTAGGACTCGAAAGACCCTCGGCGGGCAAGATCACGATCGCGCCCGGAATTGGTCTCCAGATGATCTTTCAGGACGCCGTCGGCTCGCTCAATCCGCGCATGACCGTGCGCCAGATGCTCGACGAGACACTTCACCACGCGACGCGCAAGGCGAAGGGCGGCGCGATCGACTTGAAGGGCGCTACAGACGCCGGCGGGCTCGTCACTCTCGTCGGGCTCTCGAAGGCCGTCCTTGACCAGTATCCGCGCGAGCTTTCCGGCGGCCAGTGCCAACGCGTCTCAGTGGCGCGTGCGCTCGCCTGCCAGCCGAAGGTGCTGATTGCCGATGAGCCAGTCTCGGCGCTCGACGTGTCAGTGCAGGCGCGAGTCCTGAACCTTCTCAGGGACCTTCGTCGTGACCTTGGGCTTTCAATTCTTCTCGTGGCGCACGACCTTGCCGTCGTCAAGAACGTCTGCGACAACGTCTGCGTGATGGAAAAGGGACTTTTTGTCGATGCCGGCACCTCTGAGGAGGTCTTTGCGAACCCCAAGAGCGAATATACGAAACATTTGCTTGAGGTCGTTCCCAAAATCCCCATATTTTGATATAATTTGCTCAAATGGCCGAAACTATACAGGTCGTCGCCTTTGAAGGCGGCGAATTGCGGCCGCTTGGCTCGGAGATAGTTCCTGGCGAAGCGGTTTTGGCCTTGCCTTTGTCGCGTCTCGTTGTCAAGATGGTGAGGATTTCCGAAGGGGAGGATGCCGTTGCGGTGGCGTCTGGGATCCTTGCCGCGATTTCCCCGTTCCCCGATGAGCCGCTTACCGTGTCGTGCGAGACGGTTCGCGAAACGGAAAAGGGCCGCGTCGTTCTTGCCGCGGCGCTTCCCGAGGGAGCCGCAGACGACATTGCCGACGCGCTTGACGCCGCGAAAATCAACGTCACGAGGGTCGACATACTTTCGCTTGGCGAACTTCGCGGGCTTTGGCCGCAGCTTTCCAATGGGCGCACCGACGTCCGGCGCCTCGTCCTTTTGAAGAGCGTCGACTGCCTTTCGCTTTTCGTCCTCGATGACGACCAGCCGTCCGCAGTGCGCGCAATCACGGCAGAGGGCGACTTGCGCCGCGAAGTGATGCTTTCGCTCCTCGAGGCCGAGGACTTTGGCGGGGCGAAGCCGCTTTCCGAAATCGTCGTAGCTGGCGACGTGGATGCGTCTGGGCTCGAGTCGTTTGCGCCAGTGCGCCGTCTTGAGGTGGGCGAGGACCGCCTGACGCTTGCGCTAAAGGGTGTCGAGGAGCGGGCGGAAGAGATGTCGTCCATGGACGCGCTGCCTGCAAGCTGGCGCGAGGTCCTCGAGGAGACGCGCTTCAAGGCGAAGCTCAAGAAGTTCCTTGCGATTGCCGGCGGGATCTGGGCGTTTGTCATGTTGGTACTGTTCGGAGTGCCCGTGGTGTTCGGTTTCCTGACCGACCGGCAGAAGGGGCTGTGCAGGGACCATTCGCGCCAGTACAAGTCCGTTCTCGCGATGAAGGAGAAAGTAGATCTCGTTCGCAAGTACTCCGACCATGCGCGTGGCGCCTTGGAGACGATGAAGATGGTCTCCGATCTCCTGCCTCTCCCCGAGGGGAGCGATTCCTCCTGCATAGAGCTCAACTCGTGGAACTTCAGGCGCGAGGATGGCGAGCACTCGGGCGGCGTCAAGTTTTCGGGAGAGGCCGATTCCACTGCGCTCGTCTACCAGTTCAAGGATGCGCTCGTGGACTGCGGCCTTTTCGCGCAGGTTGACTTGCAGGGGCCGTCCGCAGGCAAGGGCGGCCGCCAGCGCTTTGACATCGACTGCCGATTCGAAGGGGAGGAGCAGGAATGAACAACAAGGCCCTTCGTGAAAAGGCGGTGATTGCGGTCTTCGTGGTGTTTGCGCTCTACGCGCTGGCAGTGGTGTTGTGGTTCGTGAGCCAGGAAGCCGCGTGGAAGAGAGCGTCAAAGGCGTACGACAAGGCCAAGAAGACGTATGAGTCCGAGCGCAAGCTCATTGGCGAGCGCCAGAAGTGGAACGACGCCTACGAGGAGGAGAAGGCGCAAATGCCGACTTTCGCGTTTGGCAAGGCGACCGACACGACATGGCTCCAGAAGCTTGACGAACTTGCCGAGAAGCACCACATCTCCATCTCCCAGCGCCAGCCCGGCAAGGAGATCGAGAAGGGCGACGTCCTTGAACTCCAGATCGAGGTCAGGAACTGGGAGGGCGCACTCGAGTCGCTCGTAAAGTTCATGCACGAGCTCGAGAACACCTCCGAGGGGATGTTTGACGTTGGGTACCTGAACTTCAAGCCAAGTTCGAAGAAGGGCTATATGAGGGGGTCGTTTACGCTGACCTGCGCATACATGAGGGAGGACTGATCTTATGAAGAAAAACATCTTTGCATTCTGCATTGCGGCAGTCGCCTTTGTCGTCGGGTTTGATGCGCTGGCGCAAGGCCTTATCCGTAGGCCTCAGGCACGGCCCGCTGCATCTTCGTCAGGGGCGTCTTCGTCAGGAACGTCTTCGGTAGGGGCGTGTCTCCGAGATGTCCGCGGGGGCCTCGGAGGGGGGTGCCTACCACGTGGGTCTTCCCAGCTGGAATCC
>JAZSLQ010000077.1:0-13099 GCA_045535455.1 Kiritimatiellia bacterium
ATTTTGTCTTCTAAGACCGCTTGGCCTCCGACTTCTGCCAAATATCCGATGTCGCCGTCATCCACTTGGCGGTGTCGGTCTCGCCGGACTCGGTGGTTGCGGAAAGGACGAGGCGCACAAGCTCTGGGTCGGCGCGGTAGAGCTTGAATGATACGCCCTGAAACACTCCGCCGTTCTTAAGAACCTTGACTTCGCACGACTTAGCGGCGCAGGGCGTTTCAAGAACGCGGATGCGCTTTACGCCAATCGACTTGCCGCGAAGAATCACCTTGCCGTCTGCGCCGAACTCCCACTCGTCAACCTGCTCGCCTTTTGAAATGTCCTCCCGCATGACGACGACGTTGAACGGCTCGCCCTGCTTCACCTCGTGCGCAAAGAGCGCGTCTTTAAGAGTCTTGAATCCAGCAAGCGCCTTTACGTCGTCCGCGTCGAACGCAGCCGCAAGAATTGTTTTGCAAAGTGTCCTCATTTTGTCTTTCTTTTCGCTTCCTTGTTTGTTGCGCAAGTTGGCGTTTTACAACAGTTTCGCGGGGAGTGCTCCCTCCACAGATCGGAGTGTCACCCCGCAATACCCTGTCTTATTCACGGCGATGTTGCCTTTGGTGTCGATGGCGTAAACGACGTAGTTGCGGGCGGTGTCGGCCATTATGCGACCTTTCCAGATGGTAGGGGTGTCGGTGATTACGCCAGTGTCAAAGACGGTCTTTTTCTCGTCGTCAACGACCTTCACTTGCGCGATGCCATCGCCGGATGTCGCCTCTATGATAAGTTCGCAGTCGGCTTCGAACAACTCAATGTTCCGCACCTCTCCGCTGCCGCGCGAATAGGCAAGCCCAACTGTCAGTTGTCCGAGTCCCTTCCATTCGGAAATCGGTCCTGTGCCAATCCAATCAGGCATCGTCACCTTCTCGGAGACAAGGTGCCGCCACTTCCCGCATCCATCGCCCCGAGCATATATCGCCACGGTCTTCTTCCTGTCGGAATTCCAGTAGGCCAATGTGCAACCAAGCCCCGCCCGCACAGCCGCCGCACTGGTGGAAACCTCCAGCGACGGTTTGATGTCGCAGGCAAGAACGTATGTTCGCCCCGGCTTGACGAAGTTTTTGATGTTCCGATAGACGGACTTCTTATTGTCCGAGAAGACAACGTTCGTCGCAAAGTCGCAATATCCCACCGGCAGAAGGTTCTTCGCTGGAAGCGGCGGGTCCGTCTTGACCGAGACTGCGACTGCCGCGAGAAGTGGCGCTATCGCCGCAAGGGTCATTTGAACTCTTCAATCTTGTGCGCGAAGGTGAAAATGTTCACAGACGAGCGGAACTTCTTCCCTTCGAACTCGAACTCCAGCACGTCCTCGTCGCCGCGCTTCCCAAGGAAGAGCCGTTTCCCTGTCAGCATCGGCTCCGCCCACTTCTGGAGGTATGCATTGAAATCCTTGAGCATCGACCACGACTCAGGGTTCTGCCTGACACCGTCGCGGCGCTTTGGTTCCGTCCACTGGAAATACGCTATGCCGCTCATTCCGTGGTTCAGGGCGAGCATCGCCATCGCCTGAACTTCCTCCGGCGTCGGCGGTCGCGTCCATCTGCTCTCGCCGCCGAAGTTCTGTATCCACAGCCAGTTGGCCACGCCGGGGCGTCCATCCGTGACTTTCTTAAGGCGGTCGGCATGAGTGGATACCATCGTAATCGGCGCGACTGGTATCGGATACGGGTCGGTCGAGAGGATGTCCGCCGCGTCCTTGTTCGCCGCGACAGAGTTGATGACGTTGAGCCATGTAGGGCGGGTAGGGTCGATTTCGTGGTAGAGCCGGTTGCGGAGAAGGTTCTCCTCGATCTGACCGTCGCTTTCGTCCGCCGTGTGCCACACAAGGATGTTCGGGATATCACGGTATTTCAGCATCGACTCTACGAAGCACTGCCGCGCAAAGACGCTGTTGACGCTATCTTTGCCTCTGATGAACGGCGAGAGGTGGATGAAGTAGATTCCGTGCTTTGCGGCTACACGCGCGAAGTCGGGGAGTCCGAAGCCAAGACGTTTGTACATCTCGTATTCCTTCCAACGCCACTTCGGCATGGACTTCGGCGTCTTCTCGAACCATTCACGGGGAATATCTGCCATCGCATACGGCTGGTCAATGATGGCGTTTATGCCATGCGCCGCCATGTCTGCATATTGTGCATCGAATGCGCTCTCCAATTCCTCTCGCGTCTTGAAATCACCGCTCGGCGGAAACCGCCATGTGAGGATGGGGAAAAACAACTTCCCATTGACATAGATGTTCTGGTTGCGAATCTCCACCTTTGGCCTCGCAGGGTCGTCCTTCATCGGCGGAACCTTCCAGAATTCCTCGCTCCGCGACTTCTCGACAGAGCCGTCAGGACGCACAAGTGCGACTTCACATGTGTAGCGTCCGTCAGGCAGCTTCTTGATGGGGAGCGTCGCCTCGCCATGGAAATAAACGGGCTTGACAGTCTTTGAGACAAGCTCCCTCTCACCGTCAAGAATCCGCGCCTTGATTGAGTAGCCGCCCAAGGGTTTTTCGCGCACCATGTCAAGCGACGCCTTTACCTCTTCCCCGCCTGCGTAAATGACATGGTCGAGCTTTATGTCGAAATCTCCCTTCGAGGCGGACTCCTGCTCTTTCGCAATCATTGCGAGATCGGCAGGAACGCCAGTCACAACATTGAACGCGGAGACATCGTGGAAGGTGCCGTTGCCCAGCTTCGCCCAGGACGACAACTCATTGACGGCGTTGTTGCCTCGACAAAGATTCATCTTCCAATCCTTTGAGAACGTCCGGCCGGAGAGCTTCAGCGACGAATAAGGAATCTTGATTTCCGCCGTCCAGTCCCTGTCGTTGAGCTGCACTGCCGCCATGACCTCGCCGCAGAACCCGGACTTGTAGATGCTTCCGCCGACATTCACCGCGAAATGCGCGTAAACGCCAGTATCGCCAGCGTCGATGAATGTCTCAACATTGTCGCAGTCGAACGCGCCCTTTGAGTTGGCGACGACCTTCTCCCGCGCCTTGTAGTCCTTGAACTCACAGACGAATGCAACATAGAGAGCGGATTCGTCACAAAATGCATAAGCATGCGTCGCCTCCGCCAGTGCCGCGCCAGACTTGGCCGACGTGAACACTGGCGTCTTGAACGCCTTCGCCCAGCACGGGTCGGTGAGGTGTCCGTCAACGATTTGCGGCGGAGGCAGTTTAGGCAGCACTACTTTCTCCGCTGCATTCACGGCCATCGCCGCAACTAACAGTGTAGCGACAAACCCCAATTTCATCTTCGTTTTCATGACCAGTTAGTTCTTTTGAAAGCAACCGAAACAACCTGCAAATAATCAGCGGTGATTGCGCAAGATGTCGAGTGCCTGGCGGTCGAGCTTGTGGCCGTGGAAGTCCTCAAACTGGCAATCGGTACGCGGCGTGTCGATGATGCCGAAGGTTCCGTCAAGATTCCAGAGCGCCCAGCCCCAGCCGTGGCGATCGCACATCCTGAGAGTGTCCTCAAGCCATGCAAGGTAGATTGCGTGCGGCACGTTGCCCTGATGGCAGCCAAACTCGCTTGCGTGGATGAACGTGCCGTCGTCAATCGCCGGTTGCCAAAGCTTCACAACATTCCGCTCCAGCCACTCGACGCCGTTCGTCCAGCCCGCCGGAGGCCATGGTGGACACGGTCTCTGGTCGTTCGGGTCACGGACTTTGTAGTGCGTGATCACATGCGGTTCGTAGCAGTGTATCGCCTCGCCTGTCGCCGGACCTAAAGGATGGAGATCCATCACCGGCTCCCTGCCACAGTGCCAGCCGTCGGACATGACGAAGCGACCAGGATCGACTGCGCGGATAGCCGCGAATGCCGCCCGCGCCACGGCGGCGTATTTGGACGGCGGAGTGGCGCTCCCGCCCTCCGGCTCATTCAAGAGGTCAAAAGAAAGCTCCTCGTTCGGAACGCCGCGATAGCGCCGCGCCAAGAGTGCCCACAGGTTCGTGAAGGCGACGAACGGCTCTGGGTCGTGGAAGAGCGACTTCGGTTCCGCCGGCGGGTTGATGCAATAGCCGGGAGCGCGGTGGAAGTTGATCTGGACGTGGATGCCATGCTTCTTACCGTAGCGCACCGCCTCGTCCAACTTCACGAGCTGCGTCTCGACAGGCCTCATCCAGTCGTCTTTCTCTACAAAAAACCGGTAGTCGAGCGGCAACCGTGCGAAATTGAATCCCCACTCGCGCATCCACTGAAAGCGGTCCTCGGGGAAGTAGCCGAAAATGCGCTTATCGCCATTCGCCATCTTCGTTTTGCAAAACATCCCCAGCAGATTGAAGCCGCACCAGCGGACATTCGGGCGCCAACCCTGCGCCGCCGCTTCGACTGCAGCACCAGACACCGCGTTCGCAGCCGCCGCGAACAGCGCAGCGGCAAATGCCAGTTTAATCTTCGTTTTCATTTCTGATTCTTTTGACTATGGCTAAAGGCACTTGCCTCTTTCATCGTGATTACTCCGCAACATTGGGGATCGGACAGACGAGGCGTGTGCCATAGGCATTACTTGCGCTGGTGGGCCGAGCCGAATAGTTGTCGCCACGATAGAAATAAGCGCCATTGAATCCCCGCGCAACTGTATAATTCGTACTGCCGGTAGGTTCTGGGTCTGTGATGTATCCGTTGGCGAGATAACCGTCGTCCGACTGCCAGTAAAGCCAGTCCCCGGCAGACATCTTATCGCGACATATTTCCAAGGCGTTGCCGAGCATGTCGTAGAGTCCCCATCGATTGCATTGCTTCGATCCGCACTCGCTCATCGAACTAGTTGCAATCTTATTGTAGTTGGCAGAGAGGAAATCCTCGCCGGAATACAGCAGTCTCGGCTCACCCGCGCGACAGGCGAACTCCCATTCGGCACTAGACTGGACATTGAACACGAGTTGCCCCTGATACCAATCTGATGCGTTGAGCTTGTCAACGGTAGTTGCCTTGAAATTACTATAGACATCGTACCACAGCCCGCCTGCGGGAAGCACGTTCTGATATGAGAAGTTTTCTTTTATCCACGTGTTGTCATAACCATATTTCGCGCCGTATATCGTGTCGAACTGCGCACGGGTCAGCTCATAGATTGCGAGATAATAGTCGTACGTCAGCTTGACCTTATGCGGCGTTGCTGGGGTTAGGTTGTCGGTAGTCGTCGAACCGACAGTGTATTTCCATCCAGACACGTTGTCTCCAATGTTGGTAACGACGCCCATCGTCCAGATGATGTCCTTGGCTGGAATCTTCCGAAACACCATGTAGCGCTGCCGGTAGATAGGATTGGCAAGCCCGCCGTCGGGAATGGCGTTCGTCGAAGTGTAGTAACGAACGATGCTGTTGCCTGTCAAATCGACGACCATGTAGTTTGGCGGTGTGTTCGTCGCCCACGTCGTGACAGTCGCCCGCGCCGCGCCGGAGGCGATCAGCTCGTCGTCAAAGGTGTCGTCGGGGTTCCAGTAGATCCACCTTGATGTTGCGTTCGCCTTGACGATGCGGTTCACGTCACCGTAAACGCCGCTCGTCGCCTGTTCGGGAAGTGCAATCCATTCGCCGGACGCATTCGCCGCCGTGTTCGTTTCGATGGTAAGCGTCACGATTTTGTCAATGTCCGTCAGGTTGTAGCCGATTTTCACAGTGCGCGTTGCCGGATTTTGGAACATTGCGACACCCCCAACGTCCGGCTCGATCGTGAAATCATACGGTTCGATAACTGCGACCGTACGGAATCCAATGCCGTCTTCCGTTCCAAGTCCAGCGGTAGTACGCCATGTCGTCATTCCGGAGGAATGGGAATACTTGCGGCCGCGATTGACGTGTGCCGTTCCTTCCGCCATACCGATCGGGTCGAAGCCCTCAGTTCCGGCAAGAGACGGCGGATTGTTGTTGGAAGAAGTGACTGGATCGAGACACCATTCGGAAACGTTGCCGATCATGTCATAGAATCCCCAATCGTTCGGCAGCTTTAGGCCGACATCGTGAAACACTCCACCGGCATTTGAACTTATCCATGCAACATCTCCGATTGCAGCATCTTCGCCTCCGACCAGCTGGGACTCCTTCGTTCTCATTCCGCCACAACGCATGGCAAACTCCCACTCTGCCTCGGTCGGGAGATCGACAAGAAGCCCCGACTTTGCCCTCGCATGTCCGACAAAAGAGTCGTTGTCTGCAGACCCGTATCCGCCCGTCACGAAGTTGCCGCCGCGGATTTGACTCCAGCTTCCGAAGCGATCGGCCGGCAGTTTGGAATCATAGTACATTTTGTCCTGCGGCCACTGCGATGCGTAGGCGGACGGACTCTTCTTGCCGGTCGCGTAATGGTACTGCGCCTGTGTCGTTTCGTAGATTGCGAGGTAGTAGTCGCGGGCGAGCGTCACAGGATGAGTCCCGCCATTGTTGGAATTTGCGATAATCGACGTCGGCTGGCCCATTGAGAACGATCTGCCCTTGGCGCGGACGCGCTTAAAGACGATCTTGGAGGTCTTGTAAACGTCGCTCCCGTAGCCGAGCGGGAAGTAATTGGTTGCGGTGTAGTAACGCGGCATGTCCGCGCCCGTGAGGTCGCCGATGCACCAGTCCGGCGGCGCGTTCGTTGACCATGCGGTCAGCACGGCGCGGACGTTCTTGACAACTGCTCCATCAAAAATATCTTTAGTCGGCCAGTCGATTCTGCGGCCAGCACCCGGCTGGACGACGCATGAGACGTCGCCGGACACGTTCGTGAGGAGAAGTCCGTCGAGCGGCACCCACTCGCCGGAGAGATTGGCGACGGTGTTCGTCTGAATCTCCATCGTGACGATTCCCGCAGAGCCGGAAAGGTCGTAAGTTATCGTCGCCTTGATGCCGTTGGCGGAAAGCGAGACGTTGCCGACCTGCGGCGCGGCGGCAAAAACGGTTGCCGCGAAGAGCGACAGAACGAGGGACAATGCAATTCTTGTTTTCATTTTCATTCCTCCAATTGTCAGCGAACCACAAGGATGAATCCACCCTGCTTGTTGAGGTCTCCCGCATTGGAGACGGCTACAGTCAGAACGGAAGTATCGAAGGCGTTTGTGCTTGTACCTTGAATGTTCTGCACAGTGTACGAGAGATGCGCCCTCGTATCCCAGAAGGCATTAGTCTCGACGCCCTGGGTGTCGGGCCTAAGACCCGAGAGGTCGTCCACCTGCATCGTCGTTTCAGCCAACGCAAGCATGGTCGCCATAGTTACGGCAAGCATCGCCACAATCATTGTCGTCGGTTTAGTTTTCATTTGTTTGTCTCCTCGTTAGAGATTGTGTAGTGCCGCCTGACGGTCGAGGCGGCGAGTTTCGCCCTGCGGTGGGCGTCGAACAGTCCCGCCATGTTGTAGGCCAGCGGCTTCGTGCGGATATCGCCGCCGCCACGAAAGTACGTGCGCGTGTCGCAGAACTGCCATACCGCGAAGCCGGAAATGTCCGACGACTCCTTCACCTCCTTCAGCCAGCAGTCCAAGTATTCGCTCTGGAACTCCTCCGACCACTGTGCGCCCATCGGGTCGTGGCAGCCATAGAGCGAATAGCATCCCGTTTCGCCCACGATTATGGGCTTGTCGTCGCCGTATCGCCGGCGCAAGCACTGCACCGCCCGCCGGAGCTGTTCGCGTATCACCGCGTCGAGGCTTTCCGGCGTTGAGCCGCGCCCCATCTCCGAATGCCACGCCGGATAGTAGTTGAAAGTCGCAAAGTCGGCGTTCGTCGCGCAGATGTCGCCGAAGGGATTGTTGCAGGCGTAGGACACAAGATGTCCCGAATCCTCGGCGCGTATTGCCGCAATCAGCTTCTCCGCAAGTACAAGACCCTCCTTCGTGTCAGACATGAACTCGTTGAGGAACGCACTGACGACGACGGATGGATGGTTGATGGACTCCCTGACCATCATACGCGTCTGTTCCACTTGGCTCGCCATGAATCCGGGATCGCAAAGGTCGCTTCTGTTGTTGCCCCAGCCAAGCGATTCCTCCCAGACAAGCAAGCCCTGCTCGTCGCAGAGGTCGAGGAACTCCTCGCGCTGCGGATAGTGTGAGCCACGGACGAAGTTGCATCCAATGGACTTCATCAGCCGCACATCGCGGAACATCGTCTGCGAAGATGTCGCATAGCCGTCCTCGGGGTGTGCCTCGTGGCGGTTTACTCCTTTCAGCCACACCTTGATTCCGTTGAGCCAAAATGTCTTGTCGCGCGCAACAAACTCGCGTATGCCGAAGCGTGCCGAAACGCAGTCCATTGCCACTGTATGTAGATTAGGGGACTCCGGCGACCACAGCCTGAAATCTGGAACTTTCACCGTAGCGCGACCGTTCCTGAACTGCGCCGCGACCTCGTTCTTTCCATCGAAGAGGAGCGTCGCGTCGAAATCTCGTCCCGCGAAGTTCACGGCCTCTATCTCCACCGTGCCGCTCTTGTAGTCGCGTGTGCGCACGAATAGCTTGCGGTTGTCGAACGAAAGCTCCACGCCGTGGTAGAATCCGCCGGAGAGGAAGAAGTCGTAGTTTGGCCTGAAAACAAGCTCCTTCGATCCATCGAGATTGTTGTCGAGCGCGGCGACGATGACGTGTTCGCCAGCCGCGAGAGCGCCGAGCGGAATCTCCAGCGTCGAATACGGAAGTTTTGATTCCGAGACCTTGCGCCCGTCAAGGAAAAACCGCGCCTGAAGTCCCATGCCCTTTACGACGAGCCATGCGCCCTTGGCCGGCGCGGAAAGCGAAAAAGTGCGGCGGTAGTGCGCAAGCCCGCGACGCGCATACCACTCCGGCATCAGGTCAAAGCATCCGGGAACAACCATCGTTCCTGTCGCCTTGAAGTCCGACCGTGCAGACGCAAGCGTCGCCTTTTCCTCAAAGGCAAAATCCCACAAGCCGTCAAGCGGCATTCGCTCCGCCGCCTTTGCGACGAGCGAAAGAGCCGCTGTCGCCAGTAGTGTCGTAAACATTCTCATGGCATTATATCCCGCACATAGACCTGGCGCGAACCTTCGTGGACCGAGTTGAACGCAATCTGCCGTCCGTCTGGACGATACCGCGCATGGAGATCGCACCGCCAGTACGTGCCGCGATATGCGGGCGGAACGTAGAACGATCCCATCGGCATCGTCATTCCGTCCGCGAGGCGCACCAGAACCCACGGACGCTCATAGTAGCCGTTGAAGTACGTCTCGCCACTCATGAACTTTCCGTCAGGCGAATACACGCAATGCCAATCAACATCCAAAGCGCCTTTCCCGATGCGGCGCACTTCCGCTTCCTTGCCGACCTCGAACTCAACCGTGCTAAAGAGACGCCCTGCGATCTTCGGGTCTCCGGTCTCATTCCACGTCGCAGTCACGAGCATTTTGTGCGATCCGTCCGGTGCCCAGTTGAAGTGCGATCCACCCCATCCGTCCTTGAAGCACCGCCGCAAATCCGTTCCGTCGCGGTTTACGGTGAATGCGGTCGTGTTCCAGTAGGGAATATCGTGCGTCGCCTTGTCGAACCAATCTACGGAACGGGCGAGGAAGAATATCTTCTCGCCGTCCTTGGATATCACTGTATGACAGTGGTAGGCGAGGGGCTGGCCTGGCTTGCCCGGCACGGCCTTCGGCTCTGGCTGCAAATGGCGGGCTGCCGCGACGGAGAGAATGAGCCGCGTCTCGCCAGTCTTGAGATCCATCGTCCACAGCCCATCGTCCTTCGGCCAGGGGGTCGTCTCATGCGCGTCCTGCCCCGGGCCGGCATAGCCGTAGTCGGGACGGAGCAGGGAGAGCCGCGCATAGTTGATGGAGACTGCCCAAGTCCTGTCCTCCGACACGGCGGAGACCGGCATTGGCAGCACCCTGATGTCCTTCGCTGTCTTCCAGTCCATGATGACGGTCTTGAACTTTCCGTCACGAAGGTCGTTGAAGAGGATCGTGTCGTCATCCATCCAGAACGCCATCGCAGCCTCCTGAAAGTTCCAGCACGCCGTCGTCGTCACTGGAATGAACCTGTTGCCGCCCTCCAGATCGACGACGCCGAGAGTGCATCTCTCCCCCGCCTCCGGCAGCCGTCCGTTTACGTCCGTTTCAAGGACGAGCATGTATCGCCTGTTTGGACTCCACGAGTCAATGGCGAAGTAGCTGGCGAGCAGATGGTCGTGAGGGCCACAGGTGATTGCGCGCGGCTCGCTCCATTCCGGAAACGTCGCCAGCCCATCCGCTGCAGCACATCCGACGGCAAGGCTTGCCGCCACGCTGAGAAACAATCCCTTTCTGCAAATGTAGAGTAGAGACCCACGCCTCGGCGTTGCCGCGCACACGCTTGCGCGCAGACCTCTAGCGACTTCGCTCCGCGAAGCGACCTGCGGTCGGGTCATAGCTTCGGGTTGCCTCCGGCAATGTACCCTCCGAAGTGAAGCTTCTGCGGTGCATGGTGCGACTTCCCCCTCGTCAAACCGGACGTGCGGATTTCCCGCATGCGGCTTTCCATCGAGTGCTTTTCCTGCTGTCATGAATTCTACTCCTTATCATTCTGTTAGCTCTGCCGGGCTTTGCTTGGCGCACCATGCCAATTCTCCTTTGACGATGGGATTATACCACACCCAGCGGCGAAAAGGCAATGCTTACTATTCCGTTTTCGCTAACGTCAATATTCCATTTCCACTAAC
The DNA here is from genome assembly GCA_045535455.1 of Kiritimatiellia bacterium. Classification (GTDB taxonomy): domain Bacteria; phylum Verrucomicrobiota; class Kiritimatiellia; order RFP12; family UBA1067; genus UBA1067. The sequence continues at coordinate 10,667 of JAZSLQ010000077.1, forward strand.
ACCCCCGAAAGCGGCGGGAGGGAAGGCAGAGAGTCATTACATCCAAATGCGCGCGGAATTTAACGCCATGCATCTGGACAATGGATAAACCGGTCGCCGCGCTTGCCGTATGGAATGGTATCGGGCAATTGGCATTCGGCAGGTAGGTTACGCGGAATATCGCGATAATAGGACGCGTAGTCTTTGAGCCACGACTTTGTTTCTCGCGGATTGAACACAATCACCGTCTTCTTGAAATCTTTTCGGATAATGTTAACGGGAGCAATGAAGTCTGTATCACCACTCACGAGAACAAACGCATCCGCATTGTTGTTAAACGCATCAAGAAGCATTGAAGATGCAATATTCACATCCGTGCGCTTCTCTTCAAGCTTGACTACCTTGACAAAGCCATTCTTGGCGATAGGACACGTCTTGCATTCTTCTTCGTGTACGGGCATGAGAACGGCATCCTTGCGATAGAACCCCTGTATAACCTCAACATTCGGAAGTGTGGTCAATGCCTGAATATAGATCTTCTGACGATCAAGGGCAGACGTATCATGGGGATATGTCTTTACAGGAGAGGTGAAGTACTTTACAGAAACAAGCTCATGGTCGTCTCGAAGGAGTGCGGAGACAAGCCGAGTTGGGTCAAGCCACTTGTACGAGGTCCCTTTTAGAAGCCCGTAGAATAGGTTGTACCCGTCAATGTATGCAACTGTCCGTTTCATGGTATCATCAAGACTGCAAGAGCCTTGACCTTTCGGCCAAGGCTCTGCACCGCGTAGACCGAGTCTTGCGGCTTGATGTTGGTATTGTATCAAATATTTGTGATAGTGCGCAAGTGCCCCTTCCTACTTTTCAATATTCCATTTCCATTTCCACTAACACCCCCGAAAGCGGCGGGAGGGGAAGCAGAGAGAGTCGGTACCGCCCTGGTGGTTGACACCCTGCGGCGCGGCGTGGTAGAATTTGCGGCGCATGAAGAGGAAAGACCACTACAACGTCCTCGCAGTCTGCATGCTCAGGGATTTCGCGGGGCGAGAGATATTCATGGGCATGCTCAAGGAGATGTCGAACAGAAAGAACTGGCATCTCGACATGGCTGGCCCAGGGCGGCTCTTTTCCGAACGCGAACTTGCGAACGAGGACGGAGAGCCGTTCGACGGCTACATCCTCACCATGCCCGGCACCGACGCCGTGATGAAGCGCCTCGCCGTTGCAAAGACCCCGACCGTCCTCGTAAACATCACGGACAAGAGGCTTGCCGCGCGCAGCGAAGCCGTATCTTCGGTATGGACCGACAACGAGGACATAGGGCGACGCGCGGCAAAGCACCTTTTCGACCGAGGCGGCTACAAGTCTGCGGGGTATGTCCACGAGCTGAAGCCGCAGTTCTACTCCACCGAGCGAATGATGGCCTTCCGCGCCGAGATGAGACGCAAAGGCATCAAGACGTCGGTATTCCCCGAGGGGGACGACTTCGACGCCTTCCAGACGAGGCTGAGGGAATGGGTGCGCAAGCTCCCGAAGCCTGCTGCTGTGATGGCCGTCTCCGACATGCGCGCGGCGGACGTCGTAAACGCCTGCAGAGCCGAAGGCATTCCAGTCCCCACGCAGATTGCCGTCGTCGGAGTGGACAACGATGCGGCACAGCACGAGACATGCGGAATGAGTCTTTCAAGCGTAGTCCTCAACATGAACATGATGGGGCGACAGGCAGTCCGGGAGCTGGACTTCCTGTTCCGCCACCCGAAATGGCATGGACGTCTGCACGAGATCCTGATTCCGGCGAAGGACGTTTTCGCCGGCGAGTCATCGGCGCGGTCGGTCTCGGCGACAAGACTCGTCAACATGGCGCAGGACTTCATCGCCGCGAACCGCGCCAGCAAGATTACGCCGGCGGATGTAGCAAGGCACCTTGGCTGTTCGCGCCAGCTCGCGGAACTGCGCTTCTCGCAAATCTGCGGAAAGACCATCCGCCGTGCAATCGAAGACGCGAAGATGGAAGAAGCCAAGCGGCGGCTCAAGGCCGGCGAAACCGTCAACGACATCGTCAATGCGATGCACTTCACATCCGCGAACCAGCTCTACCGCATCTATAAGCGACACTTCGGCCACACCATCCGCCAAGTCAACGCCTGACCAGCTATTCCGCTGTGGGATGGTTGAGTCGGAATCGTTCTTGTATTCGACCCGAAGGATGGTTGGTTCGTGGTTGAGTGGCGGTTGATTCCGTCCATATCGGGGTTGGGAGATGGTTGAATCGGCGTCGGCCTTCCTAATGCGGGCGAGTCCGTCCGTGGGAACGCGGGCGAGGGGATTCCGAATGTGAGTCCGTCCGATTGACGCGCGGGAGCGCGAGCGAAGTTTGTCCGATAAAAGCGGGCGAGTCCGTCCGATTTGCTTCGCGTGATTCGCGGGCGATCCAACGGATCGGGCGAGACGCGG
>JAZSLQ010000213.1:0-2306 GCA_045535455.1 Kiritimatiellia bacterium
GGGGGTAATTATTTCCATTCCCCGTTGTTCGCTTTCACAAAATCAACAAGGATGTGTCAAATGAGCGAGACGAGGAAAAGCGCGAAGTCGGAGGCCAAGCGGTCTTAGGAAGACAAAATTTGTATTCAACTCCTTGGCTCACAGAACGACATGGCTACGATCCGACTTGGGGGTAATTATTTCCATTCCCCGTTGTTCGCTTTCACAAAATCAACAAGGATGTGTCAAATGAGCGAGACGAGGAAAAGCGCGTGTGGTTTTGCCTTGCCGGCCTTGCTTGTGCGTGTTGCGGCAATGACACTTTCTTGGAAGAGTTTGCTTGCACTTGCATCCATCTTGCCGGTGCTTGCCTTGGCCGCCCCCGTATCTCTCTCCGGCATTCGCGAACCGACGGTCGTTGGCACCCCTCCGATGTATGCCGGCGTTGATCTTTGCCGGACGCAAGACGGTGCGATTCGCCACTATGGGTGGCAGATAGATGGCGGGAAGAAGATTCGCGTCTACATCGAGTCGAAGGACGAGGGGCTTTCGTGGAAGACCTTCGCCGCCGATCCCAAAGATGTCGGTGCACTTGTCAAGTCGCCATGGAGCGAATGGTGGGTGGGTTTCACAAGCCACGAGGAAGAGACGCTCGTTTTCTCCCGTTCCAAGACGGGACCTGGCGACACAGCGGCCGAGCGCATTGTCCTGCCGCAGAGAAACTATGCCTGCACCTCCCTCATCGCGCTTCCGTCCCGAAGACGATTGCTCGCCGGATTTGTGGAGCTGACCTGCAAGGGCGACGGCGGCTACGGTGCGGCCGTCGCCTATTCGGACGACGATGGCGCGACATGGACGTTCAGGGACATGCCGCCCGTGCCGGGCGTCCGTCATCGCAACCCCGGCAGCGCTCGCGACCACTGGTTTTCAAGCGGATGCGAACCGACGCTCGTCGAACTGAAAGACGGCTCGGTTCTGATGTGCGTTCGGACGAGCGGCCCGCACGCCTCGTTCTTCAAGTCGATGGACGGCGGCGCGACGTGGGGCGAGCCGTGGCAGGATACGCGATTCTGGCAGGCGAACACTCGCCCTGACTTCCTACGACTCAGGGATGGTCGGCTTCTCTTCGTATGGAATAACACACAACTTCTGCCGGAGATTGACCCCGCCCTCACGCCGCAGGGCGAGCGCGGAGTCGCCGCGTTCACGAATCGCGACGCGCTTCACGCTGCGATATCGGACGATGACGGTGCGACATGGCGTGGATTCCGGGAACTCGCTCTCAGCGAATCGCGCAACGCATGCGACTGGCGCGAACTCGGCAACGACGACGCGCAGGAGAAGGATAAGTCCGTTCACCAGACGCAGATGCTTGAACTTGGCGAAGGCAAGGTCCTCGTCGCCTACGGACAGAACAGCTCGACGCGACGGTTGGCGATATTCGATCCCGACTGGCTCATGGAGACGGAGCGCAAGGACAATTTTCAGAAGGGGCTCGCGAACATCTCCCACCATCTCTATCTCAAGTCGCATTCCGGTCCGTGGCGGGGCTGGGCGGGGCATTGCGCGTGGAACCGACTGTCCGGTGCGGCGATGGTGCTAAATCCCGACGTGCCGATGTCGAACAGAGGCGACGTGCTTTGGCTTGGGCGCATCCGGGATCAGCGCCTCGTGAGTGACCGCGCCGGAATCGTATGGAACTTCCCCGCTTCGCGCAGGGGCACGGTGCTCGTCAACGCCAGAATCGTCGGCGAGGGCTTCCGCTTTACGCTCGCCGACCACTGGATGAATCCGTGCGACGAAACAAATCCCGCGCTTTCGCCGATATCTGTTCCCGTGACGGAGCGCGAACTGCCTTGCCGCAAGCCGCTTGCAAAACTCCAGGACTGGCACGACCTGACGGCGGAGTGGGATTGCGAGAAGGGCGAAGTCGTGCTCAAGGTCGACGGAAAGCCATGGCGGACGGAGAAGATGGCGTGGATTCCCGAAGCTGGCTTTTCCTATCTTCACGTCCAGACGCTCGCCGAAGATGCCGACCCGGACGGAACGCATTTCCGCCTCTTCTCGAAGACGACGAAGCAGTTTTGCGAGTGTCTGGAGCTGATTTGACGAAGAAAGACTGGGTGGGCGGATTGTGGTAAAATAAGTCCAAGCTTTTAAAAGGAGAATCGATTATGAACATGATGAAGAAACTTGTGTATGTTGCAGCAATGCTGGCCGCGTTCGCCTTGAACGCCAGCGCCGACGGTGTAATGTACGTGAAGGCGGACGCGTCCGGCACCGGCGACGGTTCGAGCTGGGCGAACGCATACACCGACTTCAACGCC